>JAICWG010000010.1 GCA_025934915.1 Nitrospira sp. | reverse complement strand
TGCCGATGCGGGAACTTCTATTCAGCACTTCGATCCCAATGACATGACCTTCGGCATCCAGATCCACAACCACCCCTTCCTCCACTTCCTTGCTCTTCGCCACTTCACCTGCTTGAAATAGACGTGAAGACCGCTGACTTTGATGGCAATATCGTCACCGCTCATTGGGAGTCGTTGAGCGCGGGCTGTTTCTCGCCTTTGGATACCGCGGTGCGCGCAATTACTTCGGCAAGCACCTTTCCCGCACACTCTGAGGGTGAGGCGATCGACGTGTCAATCGTCAGAACAGGCGTTCCTGGTGATTCATATGGATCATTCACGCCCGTAAATCCTGATAGTTGGCCAGCCCGCGCCCGCTTATACATGCCTTTAGGGTCTCGCGCTTCACATGTTTCAATGGGCGTGCTGATATAGACTTCCACAAAACGCTCTGCGCCGACAATCTCTCGCGCTAACTGACGGTCATCATGATACGGCGAGATAAATGCCGTGATGACAATTAAACCTGCGTCGTTCATCAAGCGCGCCACTTCTGCGATACGTCTGATATTTTCGGTTCGATCCTGATGTGAAAACCCCAAATCTTTGTTCAAGCCATGCCGAATATTGTCGCCATCCAACACATAACAAGCATGGCCGACATCGACCAGCCGACGCTCTAACGCAAACGCCAAGGTCGATTTTCCCGATGCGCTTAAACCGGTCAGCCATATTGTTACCGGTCGCTGCCCAAGGAGGTGGCTACGATCTTCGGTTTGGACATGCCCATCGTGCCATACGACCTTGACCGGCTTGATATCGTCAAAGGACATCGGCAAACCCATTGCGTGTTTTTTGGAACCACGCATAACCGGCCCAAGCAATGGCAATTGCAACGAGTGCGTACTCTCCCAATCCCACCCAGTTCGGCATGCGCCCCCAGATCAAGACTGCTCGCGCTTGCTCGATGATGAAGGTAAGCGGATTAGCCAGGAGCCAGGGTCGAACCGCCTCCGGAAGGGCAGTCACAGGGTAAAAGACAGGCGAAAGAAACAACATCACCGTAGTCATGATGCCGATCGTTTGCCCCACATCCCGCACAAACACTCCCAAGGATGCCAGCATCCAGGCCAGGCCAAGGGTTATGATGATCAGTAGCATCAACACTAATGGAGCGAACACAGCGGTCCATTGTACGTACCCATTGAGTAGGGCAAACGCTGCCAGCCAGATTCCAACACCGATAAGACTATGAAACAATGCCGCACCCATGGTCACGACCGGCAATATCTCCAATGGAAACACAACTTTCTTGACGTAATTGACATTGGAATAGATAAGCGTCGGCGCTCGATTCAGCACCTCTGCAAACAAACCGTGCACGATCATGCCGACAAACAGCACAAGGGCAAACTGCGTTCTGCTTTCTTCTTCTCCTCCGCCCCAGCGAGCCTTGAACACCACGGAGAACACAAAGGTGTAGACAGCCAGCATAAACACGGGATGAAGGAATGACCACCCCAGCCCCATTATTGACCCTTTATAGCGCCCGATCACTTCGCGCTTGGTCATCTGTGCAATAAGCCCGCGGTTCCTCCAGAGGCTCCGCAGCAAGGCCGCAATCGATACACCATGCGCGGCATGAGGATTGACGGTCTGAGATAGGGAACGAGTTGCGCTGGTCACTCGAAACACTCCGCTTCTAAAAAGGCAGCTCGCTGCCGATCTTTCTCAGAGAGGACCGGCGGCCCCTCGAACGGCCGCTGAATCTCAATCGCCAGGTTATCCCAGAAGACGCAGCGCTCATGTTCTGGCGCACAGTGGTCGAGGGTTTTATAGAGCTTCATTAAAAGACGTTTTCTTCTAACAGGCAAAACAGATACCGCCCGTAACCGGTTTTGGCCAGTGGCTTTGCGAGTCGTTCAAGCTGGGTGCCATCGATCCATCGCCGGCGATAGGCGATCTCTTCCGGACAGGCCACCTTGAGTCCCTGGCGATTTTCCAGCGTAGCAATAAACTGGCTCGCTTCAAGCAGCGACTCATGCGTGCCGGTATCCAGCCAGGCATACCCACGCCCCATGATTTCGACTTTGAGTGTGCCTTGTTCCAGATACAAGCGATTCAGGTCCGTAATTTCCAGTTCACCGCGCCGGGAAGGTCTGAGGCTCTTGGCAAACTCAACTACCTGATGGTCGTAAAAATAGAGACCGGTCACGGCATAGTGCGACTTGGGTTGCTTGGGCTTCTCTTCCAGTGAGCGAACGTCGCCCTTTGCATCGAACTCAACCACACCGTACCGCTCCGGGTCTTGAACATGGTAGGCAAAGACCGTCGCCCCTTTTGTGCGCGCCATGGCATGGCCGAGCAGATTGTCAAAATCATGACCATAAAAAATGTTATCCCCCAGCACCAACGCCGAGGGACTGTTGCCAATGAAGGATCCGCCGATAAGAAATGCCTGCGCGAGCCCATCGGGCGAGGGCTGTACGGCATACTGGATATTCAGCCCCCACTGGTTACCACTCCCCAGCAGCTGCTCGAAGCGCGGGATGTCTTGAGGTGTGGAGATCATGAGGATGTCCCGAATCCCTGCCAACATGAGAACACTGAGCGGGTAGTAGATCATCGGTTTGTCGAAGACCGGTAGCAACTGCTTGGAAACCGCTTGTGTCACCGGGTACAGACGGGTGCCGGAGCCGCCGGCGAGGATGATGCCTTTGCGTACGCTCATGATTCCGCCAGAATTTGTTTGAGGATGTGCCAGACGCCGCTTTGCCACTCGGGTAATTCCAGGCCAAAGCAACGGCGAAGCTTCGTGGTATCCAACCGAGAATTGGCAGGACGCTGAGCAGTGGTGGGATATTCCGAAGAAGAAATCGCACGAATGGCATCCGGCAAGAGTTTAACTGATCGGCCGACAGCAAGGGTTTCCGACAGAACGAACCGCGCATACTCACACCAGTTCGTCTCCCCGCCGGGCACAAGATGATACAAGCCGAAGGGAAAGTTTTCATCCCCATCGCGCTGTCTCTGCCGAACCAGCTGCGCCGTCACCTCCGCCAGCAAGGCCGCAGAAGTCGGAGCCCCATATTGATCCGCCACTACATTCAAACTTTCTCGCTCAAGAGCCGATCGCAGGATCGTTTTCACAAAATTTTTCCCATGCGCTCCAATCACCCAGCTCGTGCGAAAGATCAGATACCGCGCCCCACTTGCTTCCAACGCGATCTCACCATCTCTTTTGGTGCGCCCATAGACATTGAGGGGGTTCGTGAGGTCATCTTCCGTATAGACACCTAATTTGGTGCCATCGAACACATAATCGGTCGAATAATGTACAACCCACGCGCCCAGCTTCGCCGCTTCTTCTCCGAGTATTCCCGGTGCGACAGTATTGACGGCGCGAGCCAATTCGGGCTCCGCTTCTGCCCTATCCACTGCGGTATAGGCTGCAGGATTGACGATCAAGTCGGGCTTGACTGACCGTACTACAGCAGAGATCGCAGAGGCATCGGCTAAATCACAGTCTGCGTAACCCACGGCATAAATTTCCCCTAAGTGAGCCAGTGTGCGTTGGAGCTCAAAACCGACCTGTCCGTGCTTGCCGGTTAACAGTATCCTCATCGCGCTCGGGTGCCGTATTGCTTGTCGATCCAGTTACGATAGGCGCCGCTGGTGATGTTGGCAACCCAACTCTGGTTATCCAGATACCAAGCAACCGTCTTGCGGATGCCTGTTTCAAAGGTCTCTTGGGGCTTCCAACCTAATTCCCGTTCGAGTTTGCTCGCATCGATGGCATAGCGGCGGTCGTGACCGAGACGATCTTTGACGAAGGTGATCTGGTCGGCATATCTTTTGCCATCGGAACGTGGTCGGAGTTCGTCTAGGATGTCGCAGAGAGTCTGCACAACGTCGAGATTGGCTTTTTCGTTCCAGCCGCCGATGTTATACGTTTCGCCCACAAGCCCCTTTCCAAGCACCAGACGGATGGCACTGCAGTGGTCCTTGACGTACAGCCAGTCTCGCACTTGCCGGCCGTCGCCATACAGAGGAAGCGGTTTGCCTGCCAACGCATTCAGGATGCAGAGTGGAATGAGTTTTTCGGGAAAGTGATACGGACCGTAATTATTTGAACAATTGGTCGTGAGAACCGGCAACCCATAGGTATGGTGGTAGGCGCGCACTAGGTGGTCACTGGCGGCTTTGCTGGCTGAATAAGGACTATTGGGTTCATACCGATTCGTTTCACTGAAGGCCGGAGCATCTTTCGTCAATGAGCCGTACACTTCGTCGGTGGATACGTGCAGAAAGCGGAAGCACTCTTTGGCCTCGCCTTTCAGCGCTTCCCAATAAGCCCGCACGGATCCAAGCAAGTGAAAGGTGCCGACGATATTGGTCTGAATGAAATCTCCAGGACCGTGAATGGAGCGATCGACATGGCTTTCAGCGGCAAAATTGATGACTACACGGGGACGGCGCTCGGCCAGCAGTCGATCAACGAGCGCCGTATCACCGATATCACCTCGCACAAAAATATGCCTCGAATCCCCTTGTAGGCTGGCAAGATTGTCCAGATTGCCTGCGTAGGTGAGCTTGTCGAGGTTGATGACGGACTCATCATCTTGCGCCAGCCAGTCGAGAACGAAGTTGGCACCGATAAACCCGGCTCCGCCGGTAACCAGAATACTCATGTGATTAGGGGAATACTGGTGTAGGACATTTGAACGCTGCGTGCATACTCGCGGCCCCGCTCATCGTCTTCTCAAGATACCTGGTGCGGCAATGCAGGTTGAAAACTGGGCACAAGTCGTTTGAGATCTTGAAGCAGCTCCTCTTCGTCTCTTTTGGGGAGCGTCGCCGGCAATGATTTCAGCCATTCTCCCAGTTCCCCCATCGGAACAGGGGTTCCCACAGCTCGATGGATCTTGGGATGAGTGGTCGGCTCAACCTGCTCGCTGTCCTCGAACAGCTCCTCGTACAACTTTTCTCCGGGCCGGAGCCCCGTAAAGACTATGGCGATGTCTCTCCCAGGAACGAAACCGGCCAACACGATCATGTTTCTGGCCAGATCGGCAACTTTGATTTGTTCCCCCATATCGAGGACGAACACTTCTCCTCCCCGCCCCATCACACTCGCTTGAAGAACCAGCTGCACGGCCTCAGGAATCGTCATGAAAAACCGCTTGATCTCCGGATGAGTCACGGTAACCGGCCCACCTTTGTGGATCTGTTCGGAGAACAAGGGCACCACACTCCCGTTGCTTCCCAATACGTTGCCGAACCGCACAACCGTAAATTTCGTAAGACCGGAGTGGTTGAACTCCTGGACCAAGTGCTCCGCTATTCTCTTCGTAACCCCCATGACACTGGATGGATTGACGGCCTTATCCGTGGAGATCAGCACAAATCGATCGACGCCTGTTTTGAAGGCGACTTCGGCGACCACGCGAGTTCCTAAGATATTGTTGCGGATCGCTTCCTTCGGGTTCAGTTCCATCAGCGGAACATGTTTGTGCGCAGCAGCATGAAACACAATATCAGGGCCTGTCTGTCGGAACACTTCCGATACGCGATCAATCACGGTCACATCTCCGATGAAGGGGAGAATCTTCACATCAGGAAAGGTCGCTCGTAACTCCAACAGAAGCGCATGGAGCGCATTTTCGTAGCGTTCGAACAAGACCAAGGCTTGCGGTTTGTGTCGGGCGATTTGCCTGCATAATTCCGATCCGATCGAACCTCCCGCCCCGGTAACGAGCAGCGTCTTCCCGGTGATGAGCGGGTGCAGTTCCTGGCGATCCGTTTGGATCGGCTCACGCTGCAGCAGATCTTCCAATCTCATCGGTCGCACCTGGTGCAACGAGACCGGATCTCCAAGGAGCTGCTTGATGTCGGGAAGGGTCTTGATCGGGACGGCGCAACCTTCCGAAGCCGCCAGGATCCTTTGCTTCACGGTCGTGGAGCCCGATGGAATAGCAACGATAATCTCATGCGCTTCTAGCTGACGCGCCACCTTCTTGATCTCGCCGATCGTCCCTATGACCGGTATACCATGAATCTTCATCCTGCGTTTGATGGGGTCATCGTCTACAAACCCAACCGGCAGGCAGTTATAATTTGCATCGGACAGCATATCCCTGACCAGCAACTCGCCGGCATTTCCGGCGCCGACGATCAAGACACGTCGTGCACTCGGACCGACGACCTGGAGCCACTCCCGAAACCCCCGCACGGCCAATCGTATGCCCGCCAAGTACAACCCGTTCAGCACACCGGTCAGAACAATGACCGATCGAGGGTATTCTTTGATCCCTCCGGCCACGTGGATGACTCCGTACACTGTCGTCGCACTGACAAGCGACGCCAAAATGATCTTTCCCAAGTCGTAAAGACCGACATACCTCCATAGCCCCCGCTGAATTCCAAACACCCATAAGCCGGAACCAAAAATCAATACAACTACAGGCATCTGGTCCCACATGATCTGCCTGTATTCAGGAGGGATGTCTCCCTCGAAGCGCAGCTCAAAGGCCGCCAAGTTGGCCGCCAGGATTAAGATTAACTGTGTGCCGATGACGACTAAAGATCGGTAAGCAAGCACTAGGTTTCCATATCGCCCAGCGATGAAGTGGAAGAACGTTGCCGCAGTCTGTTTCATACACAACCTCGAGTCAGGACGCGGAACGTCCTTCCCGCCAGCATCGTTTCAACGGCCTGGATCACACGATTCACGGGCAACTGTTGCAGGCACTCGCTCAGACTATTGATATGGCGGTCGCAGCCTTCACCGAGGCAAGGCACACACTCCCCTGCGCCTTGGAGGAGAAACACATTGCCCTGCCGCTGGGATCCTTGCCTCTGCCATGGACTCTGTGTTGTCGGAGGAAAGTCTTTTGGCCAGGGCCCCCACTTCACGGGATTTGAAGGTCCAAACAGCACAACGGTCGGTACACCGACCGCTGCCGCCATATGACTGACGGCCGTATCGGTTCCAACATAGAGTGCGGCGCGGCCTATGAGACAACCAAGAGCCGGCAATGTCACCCGACCGACCAGATTGACCGCATTCGGCAACCCTTGGATCACATGCTCACAGTACCCCGCTTCGGCTGACTCTGTTCCCGTTACAACGACCGTCATTCCATGGTCGATCAGCCACCGACCAAGAGCAATCCACCCGGCTAGGGTCCATGTCTTATAGGAAAATTTGGGGGAGACATGCAACACGGCGTATGGCCGAGGATCCCGCATACGAGGAAACAGGCGATGAACGGATGCTTCATCTTCAGGTCCCCAACTGACCACAGGGGTCCCAAACGGCTTGATCTTCAACTGTTCAAGGAGACGGAGATTCATGCTGACTGTATGGGTGGTCAAATTATCAAACGGCACCCATTCATCCAGCAACTTCCGCTTCCACCATGATTTATTGTCGGGCAAAAGAGTGCCCACACGATATCGGCCGGCGACCCAGGTGTGAAAGGTTGGGCGATCGCCGGCTAGGACTGAAAGAGCGAGATCATAGCGACGCCGAATCGAGCGGAGCAATCGCAGATGAGTCCCGAGCGGAGGATGTTCGGGAATCGTCCAGATTCGTCGGATATCACGATTAGTCGATACGATATCCTGAGTCCCTTCGAACACGAGCATATCGATCATCAGATGGGGCGATGCCACCTTGAGCGAGCGAACGACCGGCGTGGACAACAAGACATCCCCGATGCGTCGAGTGCAGACAACCAGAGCACTATGAACCTCCCGCTTCATCCGGCCTCTCACTCTGTCGCCATCTCCACCGTAGCCTCAATCCCAGGCTTCAATCACCTTGCTCAGCTTACATCTTTCTCAAAAACGCGAGCATGTCGTGGCCCTTGTTCAGCAGACTTGCCGGAATGCTGAGCACTTCCCCCATTATTTTCAGTATGCGGTATACAATGGGCGACACTTGATGAGACTCCGCAAACCTGACACGCCTGGTCTCAAGACGTTCCACTCGGAATCCGCATTGCCCAGCCAGATTTGCGAGTGATCGCGGAGAAAAGAAACTCACATGACCGCCCATTGAAGATAGATTAAAACCATCCCAGCATTCCCTCATGACACCGGCTGTCCAACTTCCAGCATTCGGAGTGTTCAGAATGAGGACACCTTCCGGTTTCAAGATCCGATGGCATTCGCTCAGCAGGAGAAGCGGGGCGTTCAGGTGTTCGATGAGTTCGAACGCTGTGATGACATCAAACGCCTCATCAGCAAAGCGGGCTTCATGGAGCATGCCACAAAATACCTCAAAGCCTGCACGCTGAGCCGTCTCAGCGGCTTTGCTCGCTATTTCCACGCCGCTTGGGGAGAATCCTAACTTTGCCGCAACGGCAAGCAACGCTCCGCTGGAGCAGCCCACATCGAGCAAACGGAGCGGTGGAGGAGACAATCGACCCAGCAGACGGAGAGCGCAACGCAACCGCCGCTCAGTCACCTGCTGAAAGCGAGCAGCAGACTGAGCCGCCGGTATTGTACCGTTCGAGGAGTCCCACTTCTTCAGCGCTCGCTCATATTGCCCATGAGTACAACTGCTGAGTAGTTGGCTGCACATCGCACATCGAAGCAGCGGTCCTTCGGTTAGGATAATCGCGCTCGTCTGCAAATCATCGCTACAACCGAGAGGACACCGGTCAAATAAGCGATCCTGCAAGAGAGTTGCCCCGTCCATTTCACGCAAAGCCATATTGATCAAGTCCGACAGCGGCCCTGACGGTCGTCGATTGCAACACATCGTTCAGTCGTTTCTGATTTTCATGGAGATGCCCGCGATCCTGCTCCTGATGCCATAAATGAAACACCGTCGCAGCCAAGCGGGCATTCTTATGCTTGACTCCGGCATGGAGAAGCCGAATGACTAAGTCTGAATCCTCCAGCCCCCATCCTTCGTAGGATTCGTCAAGCCCGTTCACACGAATCAAGTCGGTCCGCCAAACGGAGAGATTGCAGGTCTTGATGCCTTTCCACCGATCCGGCGTCCACTTTCGAAACGGAGCATCGGGCAGTGTTATCAACGGAAACACCCGATTGATTTCACGCCGAAACCAGGACTGTGTCCAATCGATTCCGCTCCACACATGAATCGGCAGCCGCTGGTGCAGGACACGGTTCGTCAACCCGGCTGAAAGCAATACACGATTCGATCCGAGGAAATAACCCGGTTCGGCCAGCTGCTTATGGATGCGCACGAAATGGCGCGAGGGAACACAGTCGCCATCCGTGAACACCACATAGTCGGCGTCCACCGACGCCACGGCGCGATTGCGGATGGCGGCGGCTCGAAACCCTCGGTCCTCGTGCCAAACATACGTCAGTGGGAACGGCGTCCGCCGTGCAAATTGCTGCACGACCTCAGCCGTCTCCCCTTTCGACCCGTCGTCTGCGACCACAAGCCAGAAATCTTGATCGCTTTGGCCACAGTACCCTTCCAGTACGACCGCCAGCGCATCAGGGCGATTGTAGGTCGTCACGATTACCGCCGTTTTCATTTCGATGGTGAGTCGTCGCGGCGTCGAAGAGGCGCCTGTGTGGGAAGCGACCATTTCTCTTGCTGTTCGAATCGCTTGGCATACCGATAAAACGTTCCCTCGAGATTTCCGAAGGCAATGACAAATCCGGCCCACCCGTCCAGAAACCCTCGCTTCGCCACATAGTGTTTGAGGAACGACCAGATGCCGTGAAACAACGCGGTCGCCATCGACACTCGTTGATCGGCAAGCTTGAGGACCCCGAGCGACGAATAGCGGTTGGCTTTCTTGACAACTTCTTCAAAGTCCCTGAACGGGATCTGCCAAATCGCATGTTCCAGCCGACCGACCGGTTTGACGGTCAGCAATTCGTATCCTTCATGGACAGGAGATTCTACGTATTTCATGGAGCCTTTTCGAAACAATTGAGGCTGGCGGAAATTCGGATACCAGCCGGAATGTTTGATCCAGTGTCCCATGAAGTAGTTTCGTCTCGGCACAAGGTACGCATCGTGTGCAGGAGTTCCCGAAAGGATCATGAGCATCTCATCCCGAGCCTCCGCGGTGCACTGCTCGTCTGTATCGAGGCTGAAAATCCATTCATGTGTACAGGCTTTGATGGCTTGATTTCGCAAATTGCCGAACCCCTGAAACGGAATCTGGACGACGCGGGCTCCCAAGTCCTGTGCGATCCGAGCCGTCTCGTCGGTGCTGGCGGAATCGACCACGATGATTTCGTCGGCCCACAGCACACTGTTGATGGTATCGGCGATCTTCTTCGCCTCGTTGAAGGCGATGATATAAGCCGAAAGACTCATGTCTTCGTACCGGCTTGCGAATCAATCCTCGAATACATCAGGCCGGAGAACAAGCAGTAAAACAGTTTCTCCGTATGGTCGACGAGAAAGGGGTTGAAGAAACAGCCGATCGCGATGGTGACCACCAGCCCTCTGGCAAGCAACCCATACGGCGCATCACCGGCAAGACGCGTCGATCGCCACTGTTGCACAAACAGCCAGAGCAGTAAACCGAGCCCTACGATGCCGACTTGCGCCAGGATAAACAGGTATTGATTGTGGGGATGGGGCGGAACATCCAGACCGGTTAGACCGGCTTGTTCGGTACGGGCCCGGTACGCTTGAACAAACCCTCCCGTACCGACACCTATCAGTGGGTGGTCCTGAATGATCTCGGCTGTGTGATAAAAATATTCCAATCGCCAGCCTACCGCATCATCCACTACAGCCACCTTGGGATTCCACTGCGTGACACCAGAAAGGGCAAGGTTCACCCGTTCGTGAAATGAAGACGAAACCTGGTACGCTATCGAAAATGATACGCTTAGCGCCACAATCGCCGCGAGTATTCCTCGCCACCCCAAGGCCATATGAAAGGCCAGGATGGCAAGCCCAGCCAGCACCACATATCCAGTTCGGCCCTGCACCATCAATAAAACATTACCTACAGCCAAGCATGAGGCAAGCCCCCATCCCCATCCTATCCATCTGCCTCGCGACTTCCAGGCCAACACGCCGAATAGCAATGCACCGAATGCCATCAGTACGTTATGAGTCGTATGTTTTTTAAACACACAGGGGTTAGATGAATCACAACCGATAACCCCACCGGTTGGGAGGACTCCCAAACTCAACACGAGCGACAACGCCAAGGTCGCTACTAACGAAGCCGCCAAGGCCGAGATAGCGCGATTTCGCTCTTGGACATCGCTCACCATAGAAATCAACAGAGGGATAAGCAAGAGATCGGCATACTTCTTCAGCGCGAGTAGTCGTTCTTCCAGAGACCCCATTCCCCACAGCGTTCCCAGCAGCAACCATCCGAACAACAACAACGCGCTTATCGCCACGGGATTCGCAGTGATTCGACGAATTCGTTTCCTCCATTCCCCACTCGCAGCCCAACAGACGACAAACAGAACGACAAGAATACTGTCTGCCACCACCCAGATCGGAATGGTGAACCCGAGCGCAGTCGTCGTCCAGCCTGCCGCTCGCCTCGCCTGCGATTGGAGTCTGTCAAGTCGCCAATCCATCACTTATAGGCGAAGGCAATCAGAGATTTTCGAAAGGAGGGAATCATGTCTTTCACAGCCGTGCCCACCGATTTCATCTGCTCAATCCCCTCGCGGTAACGCCTGGACTTGAGGAACGACACCTCATATCGTTGGAACCCCGTCAAGTGCAGCAACAACTCCAACTCACCTCGGGTAAACTCGCGATTGTGTCGCAGGGGATAATACGACATACCTTTGTAGAGGATGGGGGTTGCACGGAGATAGTGCTCGGCATAATCATAGGTGATGTGCTTGCCACGCAACAGTCGAAGTCGGTTACGGAAACTGGCGACATTCGGCACATCGATCTCCAGCACCCCTCCGGGCCGCAGCACTCGCTTCATTTCCCGGACCGCCGGAAGATGCGAATGTGAAAAATGTTCAAGCACTTGGCAACACACCACGGCATCGAAAGATTCCTCCGGATAGGGAATCGCATCTGCTTCCACATTGCAAAGCTGAAACGTAATGCCTTTCCCATACGTATCGGGATACATCGAAGGCTGATCTTTCACATCGAGCGCATGACACTCGTGGCCCAGTTCGGTCAGAAACGAGAGCAATAGGCCTTGTCCAGACCCGACATCGAGCACCCGCTTGGCTTCACTCAGCCGGATCGCGATTTCGCAGAACCGATCGATGCTTCCCTTGAATAAATCCTCCATTTCGGAATTGCCGCGACAAAAAAGGTGTCCCGCATCGCGTAACCGAACAGCAAGCCGCAATAAATCATTGCGGTTCTTCTGTTGGGAGGAGGTAGAATCGAGCACGGTCACGCTATGTTTTGACGGTCACTCTCTGGGATTCTTCGGCAGGCACTGCCTGTACATTGGTTGCTTCGCTTGCCGCCTTTGAACTCCGAACGGAACGAGAAACGGTTTGTTGTTGTAGTTCCAACCTCTTCACGAGTCTCCCCAACACAAGAAACATGCCCACCCATACGCCAAGCACAATGAGCCGCCCTTTGTCCGTCGAGTGATGATACAGAACGGCCAGTCCTCCGCACAGAACCATGACTCCATACTCTGCCAGCACGGTCCGGCGATGGCTCCATCCGCTCAGAACCAACCGTTGATAATAATGCTCGCGATGAGCTTCCCAGATCCTTTTTCGACCAGATATCCGATGGATCAATGTTACGGTCGCATCCACAATGAATGGGGAGAAGATCATGACCGGAACCCACAACTCGAATATTCCGTCGCGAACTCCAAGGATCATCAATGTCCCCGCCAAGAATCCAATCGTAATGCTCCCCGCATCGCCCATGAAGATACGTGCAGGCGGGAAATTATGGGTGAGAAATCCCAGCGCGCCCATCGCAACGAACGTGGCGATGATGAGCATGACCGGGAAATGGGCCTGCCACCCGAAATATGCGAGAAATCCGAACCCAAAAAACGTCATTCCGCCTGCAAAGCCGTCCATACCGTCCATAAAGTTATAGAGATTCGCCATCCATAGGAGGACGAGGACGCTCACCGGAATTGCGGCTAGCCCAAGCTGGACGTTCGGTCCTCCTGGTATTGGGATAGAAGACAAGGCCAAACCGACGCCCCCGATAATGATACAGGCGGAGACGGCTTGGACACCCAACCGGAGGGCGGCGGGAAGACCGACACAGTCATCGATGAAGGACACGACGAAGATGAGGAGCATCGAAACCACGATCCAAATACTCCCCGACGCCACACCTTTTGGCAACACAGGCTTTGAGGGTTGGGTAATCGCCAACACACTAGCTGCCAAAATCAGGCTGATCACCACACTGCCGATGACGGCTAACCCTCCGGTCTGGGGGGTCGGCATGGCATGCAAGGTTCGTTCATTGGGATGAGCAAGAATAGAAAGATAGGATCTCGGTGAACAGAGCCGGTCAGTGATCCACCAAGCGACCACAAAGGCGGCAAGAGCAGGAACGGCAATCATCATGATCGACATCGGCATGGTATTACGCGCACTCAATCATGACCAGGATCTCTCAACACAGCATACGGATGAGATCCGACAGCACGGACAAGCTTTGATACCCACAGCAATGGTTCTTTGGTTGATCCCATATCTCTCGACCGAACCTCACCTTTTCCATTATGAAACCATGACTCGACGGAATGTTCGGGCTCGGAACCAGGCAGCGGTTTCAGCAAGACCCTGGTCGACAGGGAACGGGGGATGCCAGCCCAACTCCCGCCTGATTTTAGACGAGTTGACTTGGAGCGAACCGAGCAGTCGATCAACCACCGCCTGCCTCCCTACGATGTGCCCCAAACTGCGGAGCATGGAGAGGGGCAGCGGCCAGAGACGCGCCGTCAGGCCCATGGCCTTGGCGAGTCGTCGAATCAATTCAGGGGTGGAGAGATCATCTCCGTCGCTGACGAGATAGGTCTGCCCCGCAGCCGATGTTTCCTGAACACAGCGAACTATGGCATCAACCAAGTTTTCTCGATAGATCAGACTGCGGTGGTTTTCGACCGTTGCAAGCGGCAGCGGAATACCTTTGTACAGCACATTCAACAGTCGCAGAAAATTCCCCCCAACGTCCGGACCATAGACGAGCGGTGACCGGATGATGACGATCTCTAAGTCCGTCTGGGAGGATACAGTTGCCAGAGCCCGTTCAGCTTCCCACTTAGAAATGCCATATGGGTCTTGTGGATTTGGATGATCCTCTTCGGTAAACGGCATCATGCTCTGCTCGCCGTTCACTTTGATCGAGCTCAAATACAGGAATCGACGAACACCCGCCGCCGCCGCTGCCCGAGCGAGCCGCTCAGTCCAAGTTGTGTTGACTTGGCGAAATTCACAAAGCGGATCGGCTGCATGGTCCGTCATGATATGGACCCGCGCCGCCAGGTGGATGACCGCCCGCACCCCTTGCAGCGCCTGTTGCGTTTCATGCTCCATTGATTGATCATGCAGGACCCCATACTCACAATCATCTGATGCAGCTATACCCTTCTGCAGGAGTTTCGTTCGGTCTCGAACCGCCTTCCTGACGAAGCACCCAATCTCCCTAAGGCGACGACAGAGCGCCGACCCCACGAACCCATTTGCACCAGTTATCAGTACCAGTTCGTCCACGGCCAGTCACAACGGCGTTTTTTATACTACACGAAACGGCACATCCAACCGACGTCAAACACCCATGTCGGACCAATGTTGAAGCACATCGGACCCGCCCGATTGCAAACATTCAAGAACCTTCACCCTTTGTCCCCTGACGGTTTCTCGCAACCGATCTCATCCAAAAACAAGATACCCGCCTATCACAAACCATCAACCCGGCAGGTTGTGCCTCGATAGGAACCCTCGGATCGCAAGTTTGACGAAGACGAGAGAACAGAAAAATCGCGAGATGCTCGCGAGATGCCACATCAGATATTGAAGATTTCGATGGCTCTCCCGACGGGCAGCATGGACCACGCGCGCACAAGGGCATACGACAATCTCATGCCCAGAAAGACGCAGCCGCGCGCAAATATCCACATCCTCATAATAGAGAAAATACCGCTCATCAAACCCGCCGAGTTCCCGAAATGCGGCGGATTGAAAGATCATGAACATTCCGCCCGTCCAATCCGGGTTGAATGGTCTGGACGGCAGATTGTAATCGCCCTGCCGATCCGGACGAAAGATTTTTTTTGCGATTCGAAACGGGGTTGGGAACCGCCTCGCACTGTCTTCGACTCCTCCTTCCGGGTTGGTCACCATCGGCGCGGCCAATGAAGCGTCGGACTCAAGTAAGCATGCCACCAACTTGTCGAATGGATCGTCGGTCAACCGGATGTCGGGATTGACTACGCAAAAATAATCGCCGGAGACGCGATGGAATGCTTGGTTGTGATTTGCGCCGAAACCATTGGGCCGCTCATTTCGAATCACCTCGATCGGAAGCGGATATCCGTTGACGTCGAGGGGAAGCTCCTCCGGCACATTCAACGTCATCACGATGCGGACATCGGCTTTGCACCGAGCGATATCCATCAGCAATTCGCGCATGAGAGCGCCTTGACGTTGACTAACGACCGAAATCACGATACGCGGCCGGCTCATGCAATCCCGACAAGACGTTGCGCCCGAACCCATTCTGAGCTAGATTATTGATGCGGCCGGAAATACTGGGTAACGATCAGAACTCCCAACGACGTCTCGGCGGTCATCAATAGCCAAACTGTTCGCGGTATTGGCCCACAACACGTTGGTAGATCGCCAACATGAGATGTCCGTTTTTCTTGGCATCGAAGTTCGATTCCGCCAATGTTCTGGCCGCCCTCCCCATGCGCGTCACCTCATCCCGCCTGCTGGACAGCCGACCAATGACGGCAGCCAGCGCTTCGGGGTCACGTGATGGAATACAGAATCCCGTTTCTCCATCAACCAGCGTATCCGGCCGTGGCCGCTCAACCGCCACAAGACTTGGCACGCCATACCAGGCAGCCTCGATGACAGGACGACCGACAGCATCCAGATGAGATGGAAAACAGAGGAGATCGATGGACTGATAGATGGCCTGCACATCCGGCATAAAGCCCAGTCGATGCACACGCTCGTCGAGACCGTTCCGCGCGGTGAACTGCGCAACATCGCCATCCAAATCATGTGAGAACCCGAGCCAATTGAGCAGTGCTCCTGAAAGTCCCGACAGTCTTCTCGGACTACTCCCTACCAAAACAAAGTCGACGTTCACACCGCTCGCGATGCAAAGACGCGCCGCCTCCAGAATCTCATAGACACCCTTCATGGCAAGAAGATTCCCTATCATTCCGACTCGCAGTGAATCTTTATGGAAACGATTTCTCAGGTCTACAACCGCTTGTGGAATGGCATAAGCGGCATGCGGCATATAACTATTGTGTACGACGTCCACACTCATATCCGAAGGCAAACTCTCTCGCACCGTTGTATCGATCGCAACCACGGCATCTGCATAACGATGGAGCAAAAATTCGAGCAGTCGTCTCCGCAAGGGAATTCCCGTCATCTGTTGCACGGAGCGCACATGAACCACCAGTGGCTTTTGGAACAACGCCTTCATCATCACTGCGGCAATCACGGCGGTGATTTCGTTGACGTGAATCAGATCAATATCACGCCATCGACGATGGGCACGGATACAAGCCAGGACTGTGGCCGGAAGCAGCACGAGTTCCCGCAGCGCAATGAGCCACCGCAGCCCGCGATAGTGTCCATACCTCGTACAGTCGTATTGCGCAATCCCGACTGTCTGTTCGGTCGGATATCCCTCCGCTTCCAGAAGCTCAGCTGCATGACCGCGCGGAAGAACAACCTGCGGCCGGACCGCCGCTTCCGGTAACCCACGGAGCAACTCTCCAAGACTTCGAGATGCTCCGCTGAACGCTGAACTAGGATGGAGGTACAGGACCGATAAGGTCATGTCGGCAGTGTCACCAGCACACTCTCATTCCGCTTACACCGCCGGTCCCACGTTAAACCGCTCCATCCACCGCCCGAAACTGATCATTCGCCACACGAGGAAGTTGAAAGACTCCCGGCCGCCGATGACGGCATCGAAATGGTCAAGCGCCGAGGCTTTGAGCACGCCTTGCGAGGCATCGACAGCGCGGCGCAGCTCAATGCGAAATCGCTCGGACGCATCCTTGCGGACCCACGTTTCTTCAGGCGTCACAAAACCCATTTTATCCATTCGCGTGCGGATCGGCTCAGGCAGGGTTCCCCTCATCGCTTCACGTAAGACTTGCTTCGTTGTGGCGTTCCATAACTTCATTTCAGCGGGAAGGCCCATAAGAAACTCCGCAACCCTATAATCTAGAAATGGCAGCCTCGACTCGACGCTATGAGCCATGGAATCGCGATCCTCCCAATGAAGCAGCATCGGCACACTGGTAGCTGTCAGCATGGCATGGGCCATCTGATTGACCGAGGTGGTTTTGAAGCCGTATGCGAGAGTGGGATCTCGATCATCGAATGCAAGCCGTTCCCGGTTGATCCAGTGAGGCATCGACGCCGGTTTTCCGACAAGCCGTCGCAAGGGCCGGCGCAACGGTTCAGGCAGGACTGCGTTCGCAAGGTATTTGGCGGAGCTGACATAACTCAGCTCATGAAGACGCTTAGCCGCGTATACCTCTCGGAGCAGTGTCCCCCATCGCCTGGCAGCAAATAGACCGGCAAAATGCGGGGCGAAAAACCCATGATAGCCGAGGAGCAGCTCATCAGCCCCTTGCCCGTCCAACAATACTTTCACGCGCGAATTCTTAGCGAGCTCGAAGACTTTCCATTGGGCCCACATACTCGTCGAACCGAAAGGTTCATCCTGATGCCAGGTCATGGCATCGAGCATTTCAAAAAGTTCGCCCAGGTCCGGATAGACGTAATGAGCCTTCACACTGGTGTGACCAACAACGACATCGATATGGTGACGCTCATCAAACCGTTTCTCGGTGGCGCAAGCCGAAAAGGTGTTCTGGTGGGATCCAACTCCGGCCGATCGGAGGAGCAGATTCGCCACACAGACAATCGACGACGAATCGAGTCCGCCGGACAGACAGGACCCGACGGGGACGTCGGCCCTCAGACGAAGTCGCACAGCATCCGTAAACAGCGCAACAAACTCGTCGGCGGCCATTTTCATGTCCCCTAAAAAAGGACGTGGGGTCAGTTGATACCATCTGCGAATCGGGAAAGTCTTTTGAAGATCCTCGATGGATCCGTCTACACACTCGCCTCCTCTGAGCTGACGGACGCCTTGGAACATCGTCTCTTCAGTGTGATCGAACAATCCCCAGTTCAAGAAGTCATACACCTGTTGTCCGTTGACTCGAGGCAACCACCCAGGCAGCACCGTAAACTGCTTAATCTCCGAAGCCATGGCGACCAATCCCTCCGGCGAACGCCAGAGGTAGAGCGGCTTCACGCCGAATCGATCACGCGCCGCAAACACCCGCCCTGCCATTCGGTCAATGAGCACGAAGGCGAACATGCCGTTGAATCGATCGACACAGTGCGTGCCCCAGGCAAGGTAGGCCTGCAGGATCACCTCCGTATCGCTCTGCGAAACAAAGACATACCCCAGTTGCTGAAGCTCACCCCGCAACTCGAGATGGTTGTAGATTTCTCCGTTATACGTGATCCACACAAGGCCATCCGCCGTGCACATCGGCTGATGACCGGTTACGGAGAGATCAATGATGGCAAGGCGGCGATGTCCCAACGCCATAACCGCATCGATGACTGGTCCACTATTCAGCCTCGGCGCATAGGCCATTCTTGAATGGTACGCATCATCCGCAGTATCCGCTCCTCCAAACGGTGTCGATACGAAATTCCGACCCGAAAAGATGACAACCCCTTCGCCATCTGGGCCTCGATGGCGAACCACCCTGGTCATCTTTCGAATAAGATCGTCCAAGGGAAATGGATCAGGACAAAAGAGTGCCGCAATGCCGCACATGGCTACAGCTCCCCGAGTACGCCGGCCACGACTTCACGTAACTTCTCGGCGTTGCGTTCAGCAGTATGAACCTTCGCTGCCCGTTCGGAACCGGCTTTCATCCGATCAATATCGACAGCTGTAAGTTGATTCAGCACTCGCGCGAGGGAGGCTGGTTCAAAGTCGTCAGCCACGACGCCACATCCAAACTCGCGCACGATTTGGGCCATCTCCGGGGATGGTCCGATCGCAACGGCAAGCCGAGCTTGAATAAACTCAAAGAATTTGTTCGGGAGGGCCATCTCATAATTGAAGTTTGTAGGAGGTAAGAGAAACAGGCCGATATCGTATTGTGCGGAAAGGATAACAAGCTGATCCATAGGCACCGGTTCGAGGAATCGTATTTTCGGCTTACCCCGTGCCAGACATCTCATCCGTTCAATGTAGTCCAACTTGCCCGGCATCAGGATCAGATCAAGGGAGAACCGCTCATCAAGAAATCCCATGAGTTCGATCATCAGTTCTATTCGTCGTGAGACCATCGCGGCGCCATGGTGGATCAGCCGAATCACAGACCCGTCTGTTGGACGTATGGGTAAATCATGGAAGTGTGGGGTATTGGTAATGACCTCTGTTCGTACTCCGAACTCTTTTGCGTAGCGATTGGCAATTCCTTGACATACGGTGGTGACTCTCGCAGCCTTCGGCATATAACGTCGACACATGTCATGAGTGTAAGAAGCAAAAAACCACCGCCACAACCATCGGTCTTCGAATTCAAGTGGGAAATATTCGTGCGCGTCCAAGATGACCGAACTGCCTTGAGCCATCTTCAAAGCGAGGGGCAAGGCCTCTAAATCATTCGCAATCGCCGCGTCGAACGCTAGTCCTTTGATCTCGTGGCGGAGCTCCTGGACATGTCCCCTTTTCCAGTAATGGGATTCATATCGATGCAAGAGCAGTTCGACGCCTTCTAAACATTTTGCGGTGAATGTCCGCGCGTTACGCTTACAGCCAAGGAACCGCACATCGGGGATTTCAGGATCGCCGGTTCCTGCCGCAATCACCGCATGATGCGTCCGAAGGGCCTCAATCTGCCGGCGGACACGTGGATCTCGTTTCAGATCGGTGAATGAGAGAACGAGAATTGTCGCCATACGTACGATAAGACTTATCCAACTGGTTGGACGATGTGTTCATCAAGAAGCGCTCGGACATAGGTCGAATCCTGGCTTCGTTAACTCCTACCCTAGAAGCGAAACCATTCTCAAGCCAGCACATTTCCCCCTTCATGCACAAACCTTTCTCACTGCCACATCGTGATAGATACACGTGACTGCATCCAGGAATGCCGTTTCCCCGAACCGCTCGGCCACTGCGGCATGTATTCCAGCTGCTGAATACTCCGACCGTTTTTCAGCAAAATGCCTGACCCCCTCGGCCAACGCTTCCGCACTCCCAGGCTTCACCAGTAACCCTGTCTTTGGAGTGACTTGAAAGTCGGCCCCACCACAATGAGTCGCGAGCACGGGCTTTCCGCAAGCCATGGCTTCACCGATCACCATGCCGAAGGTTTCGGCCAGACTGGGAAACACGAATAGGTCACTCCGGCGCATCCGATCGCGAAGCTCATCCCGCGTGAGCATCCCTACCATGGAGCAGTTTTCTCGGAGGTTGAGTTCGGTAATCATCGCGTCCAGGCGAGGCCTGTCTGGACCATCTCCACCGATGACAAGTTGAAACCGGTGAAAGCCGGCGTCCAGCAGCATTCGAGCCGCCCGCAGCAAATATTCATAGCCTTTCCCCTTGGTAAGCAAAGAAGCCGAGAACAGCCGTAACGGTGTTCCCTTTTCTGAAGTGTCGCCCTCGACCGGGAAGAAGAATCGAGTCGGTATGACATTGCCGAGGACTTCGATCTTAAGCAATGGGTCCACCGCATTGATCTGATCCGAGAGCGAGGGGCTTACCGCGATCACCCGGTTGCTTGCCCGTAGGGTTTCCCGGACCAGTGCGCGTCGCGAGGAGGATGTCAGGTGAGCAGAGAACGGTCCCGTATGTTCCGTTAATACCACCGGAACGTTAAGGAGGCGACCGAGCCGCGTTCCGACCCATCCGCCCGGTAAGACCACATGGGGATGAATGATATCCGGTGATCCCCACTCGTGGAGTATGGTCTGCATGGCCGCTCTTGCCCGCCTGAGCAAATACGCCGCCACGGCACGATACGGAAGTCGTGGAGGGAGAACAATACTTTGTTCATAGAGACGGATGCCTCTGCGCATGGCGAATCCGGCACGAGAAGGAAGGCGACCTTGTGCGACTTGCCGCCACCCATAGATACGCTGCACGAATACCAGCACCTCAAAGCGCTCTGCCAGAACTTCGGCCTGATCTTCGACAAAGATGCCGTTTACGGGATCAGCTGAACCGGGATACCAAGAAGGAATCAGCATGACCCGGCGAATCATCAATCTTTCAGCAACTGCTTTCGGTATGCCACGAGACTTGAACTGTATGCCAGGGCGTGCCGCTTGAGGAGTCGATCGGCCAATCTGATGCTGTCGCTCAGCGCTTGCGTAGCCCGGTCGGAACGATACACTTTCTGTAGCACGCTCCACAATGCGCTCATCGCCGTCAAGCCGAGTCGCGAGCGCGCATCGATGCTGCCGTTGAGCACGAACGACACCGCCGGTGTAAAGGCAATGCGGACAAATCCTTCGCTTTCTAAAATATCGTCCATCACGTGAAGGGAGCGCGGCATTCCATTTCCCTGGTAGTCCGAGAAGGTGAGGCTGTGGAACGGAGAATGTGGGTGATTCAAAATCGGATCCATAATCAGCAGCATTCCGTTTGGCGCCACGGAGCGAGCGGCAAAGCGGAGCCCATTCAGAAAATCCATGATCCGAGGCAGATGATGCAAGCAGTAGCAACTGAGGACCAGTCCGAACCTCTCCTTCAAAAAGGACGGATCGACCGTCGTGAGGTCTGTGCAGATGGTTTCGACGGTAGGATGGCGTTCTTTGATGAGTGAAAGGGCCCTCTCGAAATATCGACCAGGGTAAAGAGAGGCGATCTCCCCTGATTCTCGAACCAGCGTTCCAGCAATTCCGTCCAGAATCCCGTTCCGGCTCCTATGTCCGCCACCCTGGGTTGCATTTCGTTCGTAAGCAATCCGCGATGAGCGTCGAGGAAGGCCCTTAACGTATCGACCTCGCTCTCATATTTCAGTGTGTTCAGCGTCTCAGACAGCCATGGATGGCCGACCGCCTTGAGAGATCCGGGATGAGTCTCATGCAGACCTCGCCAGTAAGAGGAATTATCGTAAGCCATCGGTAAGGAACATGGCCCTTGGGATCTATTGCCTTGCCGGCAAAAATCGGTGCGCAAACAAACTGCCGGCATGCCGCAGCTCTGAGTTTTGCACCAGGCCCGTCACAATGAAGAAGCAGCATGCGCCTACAAGAGCCGCCGTTCTCATGGCCACGCTTCCGACGTCGGAAAAACCAAACGCCAGCACGCCGACGCCTATCACGGAAACTCCTAATCTTCGCCACTTGTGAGGCACGACATACAAGCGCTGGCTCATGCCCATATACGCGACGAAGACACAGGCATAGCCAAGAAGCATTGCCAGGCTGGCGCCTCTAATGCCGAGCGCTGGGACAAGCAACCAATTCAGAACAGCGTGGAGCACGGCGCCCAGAAGATTGATGTAGAGAACGAGGCGCGTCTTTCCAGCAAGCGCGATTCCCGGCGCGAAAATATACATATTGGAGAGAAGAAGGGCCGGCACAAGATAGACGACCACCGTCGCGGCCGAGTAGTAGGCGGGCGTGGCAAACAAACGGATGATCTCGTCGGCAAAGAGGCTCAAGGACAGAAACATCAGTAACGCCAGTACAAGAAACCAGCGAAACAGGAGTGCGAGTTGCTTCGGCGTCTGCTCCTCTTGATAATGGGCATAGATCAACGGCGTCAACGCGATCTGAATAGGCAGCATCACGACATTCGCCACACTTGCCACACGAAATCCAATCCCGTATACCCCCACATCATCTAATGACAGAAAATGGTTGATCATGAGGCGATCAATATACAGACTCACGAACACCGCGATTCCTGACAGGACCAACGGCGCGGAGAACCGGATCATTTCCAAGAGGTGACCCGCGCGAAAATGGAACCGATATGATGTCCGCAAGCACCACAGACCGGCCCCGCAACCGACGAATGCGCCGCCGGCCGAGGCATAGAGAATCCCTGCAAGACCCCAAGAAAGGCCATAGGCTAAGGCGACGGCGCCTGCAGCAGTAACGCAAGTCGCCAAGAGACTAACCGTCGCGTAGCTCTTGCTCCGCAATTCCGACCGCAACTGGTTTTGAATGAGGTAAAAGATCCCGTTGAGCCAGATATAGACCATTCCGACCTGAAATACGGATTCCAGGTCGGCCCTGCCCATGACAAGCGAAGAGAGGTCGGTTGAGAAAGACAGCACAACCGCCAAAAACAATGTATAACAGGACACCGTGAACCAAAACGCCGTGGATGCATAGGCTATCTTTCGCTCAGCGTTCTGTTCCATCGGGTAAAAGCGAGCGACCGCCTGCGATACCTCTAACGCGATCGTGAGGTTGATGAACGTGGCAAACACCATGAGAAGATCCAGAGAGCCGTACTCCGCCGCTGAAAGCACTCGCGTATAGAGAGGGAAGAGAATAACTCCAACCCCGCGACTGGCAAGCGTGGGAAGAGCATAGACTGCACTGTCGCGCAGGAAGGTCTGAGAAAAGGTCATTCCCGATTGAATGCAGCCTTAGAATCGCAATTTGATTTCACAATCCATCGTTCGAGCCGAGAGTTGGGACCGTTCAACAGTCACTGCTTCTGATTCTGGCGTGACATTGCTGAATCTGAAGTCATAGATTTGATGCGGCTACTTACCATAGAAACTCACAATCGCCTCGACCACCTCTTCTTGCTGTGCTTGAGTGAGTTCCGGATAGATCGGAATGGCGATGGTCTCATTGGCGGCCCGTTCTGACTCTGGGAAGCCTCCCTCCTTGCAATTCAGATATCGGAAACATTCTTGGAGGTGGAAGAGAACCGGGTAGTAAATCTCCGTTCCGATCCCCTTCTGCTTGAGGTAAGCCATGAGCGCATCCCGCTTCTCCGCTCTCAACACGAACTGGTTATAAATGTGGTAATGCTTCACTCCGGATGATCGATAGACGGTCTCCGGCAGTTGGACGTTCCCCTTCTGCACAAGGCCGCTCTGTCGAAACAGTCGCTCATAGCGGTCGGCATTCTCCTGGCGCCGATTGGTCCACTGATCCAGATAATTCAGCTTCACGTTGAGCACCGCGGCTTGCATCGTATCGAGCCGGAAGTTTCCCCCGCCAGGGACCCGCAGGACCTTCATCCGTTCCGCGAGATCCGGATCGTTGGTCACCACCATCCCGCAGTCTCTCAAACAGCCGAGATTCTTACTTGAGAAGAACGAAAAGCAGCCGATGGTGCCGGAACTGCCGACTCGTTTGCCGTCCTTGTATTCGGTCCCGATTGCCTGCGCCGCGTCTTCAATCACCGCCAGGTTCAGCGACGCGCGATGTCCATGATCGCGCCCATCTCCGCCGATTGTCCGTAGAGATGGACGGGGATGATCGCTTTGGTTCTTGGTGTGACGACCTGTTCGATTGTGGCCGGATCAATATTGAAGGTGCGCGGATCGATATCGGCTAATACGGGCTTGGCGCCGACGCGAACGATGGCCCCGGCTGTTGCAAAGAAGGAGTAGGGCGTCGTGATGACTTCGTCTCCCTGTCCGATCCCGAGCGCCATCAACGCGATCAGCAAGGCATTGGTGCCTGAGGAAACGCCGATCGCATAGTTGGCCTGGGAATAGGCGGCACCCGTTCCTCTAACTTCCCCACTTCCGGACCAAGAATAAACGCTTGGCTTCGAAACGTCTGTTCCAGGACCGCCATGATTTCTTTGTGCAGCGGTTCGTGATGCGCTTTCAAATCGAGTAGTGGAACTCCTATGGGTTATCCTTATCCCGTGGAGAATTGACTGCTATGTTTTCAAGCCCCGAGCACCGGCAGCGCTTCAGACGTATTCACCAAAACTAGAGGCTCACGCCTGCACGACGTCATTCACATCGATTTCAACCGCCGCCGCCTGCTGAATCACACGAACACCGATCACGAGTCGATGGCGTTTTTCCTTCCGCAGGAGAATTCCATAAATTCCCTGCAAGGGACCACGAACGACTTCTACCTTCATCCCTTCATGTAGGTACGGATGCGGATCATAGGGAAGAACACTGGTCATCAAGGTCTTCAGCGATTCGATTTCCTCCTCGGGAATGGGCTCCGGTCGCTGGCTGCCGATAACTTCGAGAACTCCGACGACCTTCTGCACCGGCAGCTTCCCCCCTTCCCCGAATCGCACAAAACAGTAGCCAGAAAATAGCGGCACTTCGATTTCCTTTTTGCGATCTTTCCACTGACTGAGCCGCTTCACCGTCGGCAACAATGGCTCGATGCCCTGTTTGTTTAGCTGATCCCGCACGAATTTTTCATGGCGAGATTTCGTGCGAAGTGCGTACCAGCGGAGATGGTTCGTCTCGGTCTCTGACACAGCTTCGCCCTCTCACTTACAGTGAACGGAAACAATCGACTATTCTTCAAACGCTTAGACCGACGGGCCCAGCGCTAGAATTTTCACATCCGGAACGTGATACTGCCCCAATATTTCGCGGTGCCGTACCGTTCGTTCAATATCCGCGAGCAGCACCGCATCGAACTCCCATTCGCTCAACGCCTCCGGCGGCCAGACCGGATAGGACAAGAACGTCTCTTGCCGGTTATCATCTACAAATCCAATCAAGGTCATATGCATTTCTCGGAGCGACAGATAGGCCATTTCGGCCAGTTCACCGATTCCATATATGACGACTCGCTTCGTTCCATTTTTGGCAGCGTGGGACAACGCTTCTCGTAACCGCGCGCGCATATTACGGTAGTGAGATAGGGAATACTCCATATAGAGATAGGTCAGCCTGGATTTCTCGGCAAACCCTTGCGGAGTCAGTAAATACCGAACCCGGTGTGAGGGAATCGTGGTTATCTTGATATAGCCCTTCCGTGCCAACCGTTTAAGATAGAGATTGGTCAGACCCAGAGCAACCCCTAACTTTGAAGCGAGAGACCGTTGAGTAACCGCACCATCTCGCTCCACCTCGGTCAGAAGGAGAAGATCTCGTTGTCCTTGGAGATTCATATAGTTAGAGCGCCACCCCAGCCGTTCAGGATATGAACATAGAAGCGTATCTGAGTCAAGAGTGATGACCAGAACAACTCTCCACCCAACGGTGAGTCGTCTTACAGATGAAGCACGGTAAGCCTTGATGGGGCCTCTGAAACCCTGGCGATGGCGGACGTGACCTTTGCAACCGTGAACCGATCAAGACAATCCCAATAGGGACAGACCTCCCCGATACATTTTTCGCAGGTGGGAACATCTGGTCGCAGCAATGCTCCCTGCCCAAGCGGTTTCCATCTCACCGGCAAATTGTTTCTCCGAGGGTCAAACAAGGTGACGGTGGGAATACCCAGAGCTGCCGCCAGGTGAGCGGGTCCTGTCGCTCCTGAGACGACGACATGAGCATTGACGATCACCGACATCAACTCTCGCAGCGAGAGAATACCCATAAGATTCACTACGCCTGGGGGGAGTGCCGTAGACATCGGCAGAGCTTTTCTGAATTCGGTTCGTTCCTGATCGCTGCCTGTAAGCACGACTCCATACCCTCCGTCCGTCAATGTCACGACCAGGTCACGGTAATGCTCCAGCCGCCAGCGGCGTGCAGAAACGCCTCCCGGGTGGATGACGACGCGAGGACTCGGCAATCCCGACCACTGGGATGCACCCGCGGCCCGTTCGGCTTCGGTCAGGGTGAGCCCCGGCGGGCTTATAGGCTGAGGACGCAACCCCAAGCCCTTCAACATTTCAACGTTGTACTCTGATTCATGTTTCAAAAATTCGCTGCGATGTTCATAGATATGGCGATTGGCCAACAAACTATACCAACGGTACCCCGTTGCAACTCGAATCGGTACCGCGGCCACCCATGCGGCCCACATAAGACGACGAAACGGCTTCAGGAAAATCGCCGCCTCAATCCCCTGTGAAAAGGCGAGACGGAGTTCCTTGAATGAGTCCGTGAAGCGAATCGTTCGCACATAGTCCACGTCGGGATGGTGATCGAGAAGGTGCGCGACGGCAGGACTGGTGAGAAACCCGACTGTGACCCCTGGCACAAGCCGCTTGAGTTGAGTCGCCACGGGAAGAGAGAGCAGGACGTCGCCGATGCCGTCCGGGCGAACGATCAGGATGTTCATCGGCATGGTACGTGAGCCGCCAACAGCGGCCGTATAACATCGATCACTTGGGTCGGCTTAATGAGATGGAGGCATTCCAATTCAGGATTGTGTCGGCAAACACGACTGAAACAAGGGCTGCAAGGGATCCGACTGGTCAGTACCTGATAGCCGCCTCCATACGGCCCGGTCCGCGCCGCACTTGTGGGGCCGAATATCGCGACTACTGGAACTCCAAGCGCAGCAGCTATATGCATAGGCCCGGAATCGTTTGTGATCATGACGGTCGCCTTCGAGAGTAGTGCCAGCAAGTACCCCAATGGGATATCACCGCTCAGATCGATGAACGGACGGTCCGTCAGAGCTCTCAACTTATTCATGTATGTGCGCTCATCTGAACCTCCTATCATGACGACCGGATCACGATGTGTCTCGTGCAGTTGGTCCACAACGGCGGCGAAAGATGCAAGCGGCCAGCGCTTTGTCGGCCAGCGCGCCCCAATGTTCATGGCGACCCATGGCTTGTCCACCGAAAAGCCTTTACTCTGACAGATCTTTCGAACAACCGTCATGTCTTCTTCCAGCAACCTAAACCCAAATCGCGGTTTGTCCGGCAGAGATACTCCCAACGCCGTGGCAACCGAAAGATATCGGTCCACGGCGTGGATATCTGGACTAAGAACCGGTACGCGGTGAGTATAGAACCATGGGCTCCCTTCCCTGCCGTTCGCGAATCCGATACGCGTCGGTGCGCCGCTGAAGCGTGCCAAGATGCCGCTGCGAAACAACCCTTGCAAATCTATGGCGAGGTCAAACCGCTGTGCGCGCAGCGCCCGGCCTTCTCCGATCCAGCTCCTCACCGTCATCTCAATAGGCCAGACACGGTCGATTCCTTCCGCCCGCTCGACAAGACCGGCCCACTGGCGCTTCACCACCCACGTAATATGCGAACCCGGCCATTGTGTTTTGATCGCCGACACGACTGGAAACGCGTGAACGATGTCCCCAAGAGAACTGGGTTTGATCAAAAGGATGCGGGCGGTCTTCAACGACGATGAGGAACGACTATCCAAAGAGTTGACAGACGGCACCGGACAACCTTCCGGCGAACCCCGCTCGTCAGAGACTGAAGACGAAGAAAGAACGCGTGTCATTCATCCTTGCAGGGTTTGAATCTCTTCATGGCCGCCCTACGGAATGGAACTGCAGCTGAGAAGAATAAAGCGTGTCGAGCAGTTCCTTGCCGCTCCGCTCGTCCGCCGTTTCACGCCTCTCTTGGAGTGATCGGCGGAGGCGCTGCCAAGCCCGTAGGTACGGCAGCGGTGTCAAGTGCCGTCGCACGTTGCTGTGCTGGCGCACGATCCTCGAGATCCATTCGCAGTTGCCGGGGATCGAGGCGTCGTAGCGATCTTGGATCAGCGGCTCAGTGCGCGTGAGGAACATCGTGATATTGCCACCGTCACGGGAAATAAGATGCCTGGTTTCGTACAATCCATGCTTTCTGGCCAGCCTGCGCAATGACACAACATTGAAATTATAGAGATGGGCTTCATGGAACGTGCTGCGGGGAGCCTGGCACGTTGCCTCCACATTCGGAACTTCCACTACAAGGGTGCCGTCCGGTTTCAGCCAGGATCGGAGCAAGGCTAAAATGAAACCCGGATCTTCCGTATGTTCGAGTACATGCCAGATCGTCACGACATCGAACGATTCGGATAGAAACGCCGCATCTTGCACAAATCCGACCTGAACCGTGAGCCCATATTCCTGTATGGAATAGTCGGCATACCCCCTATTCGGTTCAATCCCGCTCACGCCGTGCCCCGACGATTGAAGCAGATAGGCGAACTCTCCTCCGCCGATGCCGACATCCAGAACGGCTTTCCGACTCGCCAGCAACTGCTCGATCTTTTCGAATCGCGATAAGGCCACATGGCCCGCGCGCAAGACATGCTTCGGTTTCGGGCAGTAGGTGTGTTTATAGGAGAGGCGATACTCCTCCTCGTAAAACTGCCTGGCGTCATGGGGACGTGGGTCGGACCACACGAGCCCACAGGCTTGACAAATGACGGTTTGTAACGGCTTCCCACTTCGGCTCCTGTTCGAAAGAAGCGACACCTCGGTGCCGTCACAAAGGTTACAAGGAATGGAACAAGCGTTCATCTCCCGGCTCACTGCCATCTTTCCCTCTCTCTGAGCAACACAGCCGACTCCTTTGCGTGTCGCGCTCTACCGACACAACTTACGCCTAGCTCCCGAGTCAACACAAGACGAGTCGAACACAGCCTTTCTATCTCCATTGCCTGTTCATGGATGTGCGACCTGACGCTCGCGAAGCTGTACGGACGACTTGCTTGCATCGGACAATAACCAGCCCGCAGCTTCCGCCAGCGAGGACGCAATCCAATCTGGAACCGGCCCTGATGCTTTCAGACTTTCTGCCTCCTGCGGGGGAACGACTCCCGTCGTCACCAAGACACTTCGCGCCCCAATCTGCTTCGCCAACTCGATATCGCGGATGTGATCGCCGATCAGATACGATCGATCAAGATTCACCCCGCATTCTCGCACAGCTTGGTCGATCATCCCACGGTTCGGCTTTCGACAGTGACACCCGTTGTCAGGATGGTGAGGACAGAAATAGATCGCGTCGAGTGATGCACCAGCACCATCGAGGAGATGCTTCAGTTTCATGTGCACGGCATCGAGGTCATCGCGCGTCAAGAATCCTCGCGCGACTCCCGATTGGTTAGTGACAACGATCAATCGAGCACCGGCCCGCTTCAGTCTGGCGAGCGCCTCAGGCACCCCTGGAAACAGCTCAAACTGATCGGGGGAGTTGATGTAACCGAGATCGGGATTGAGCGTTCCGTCTCGATCCAGAAAGATGGTGTAACCGGAAAGAATGTTCGTTTGGTCGATCTGGTCTCTTCGGTCTGTTTTGTCTTGACCAGATAGACGAGATAGACCAGACAGACCGTTCAGCTGTTGCACTGCCGCTTCATACACCCGGTCGACGGTGATGCGAGTCATGCAACGGTGATCGATCGGGCATTCCCTGAGGAGACAGGGCGCACAGTCTACGGCTTCCCGCACCATCGACCGTTCTTGCCCGTAGGGAGCGGTGGTGCGCCAGTCTGTGGGGCCGAACACCGCAACAACCGGCACACCGAACGCCGCCGCAATATGCATCGGTCCTGTATCGTTCGTAATCAACAAGCGACAACGCTTCACCACCGCCATGAGCTCTCGAATGGTCGTCGCGCCGGATAAGACGACCGATCGCCCGCTGAGCTGAGCCGCAATGTCCTCCCCCAGTGATTCCTCTCCCTTCGCTCCAAGAATGATCACTGCGATACGCGCGTTCTCAGCTTGTTCCAATCGCCGCACAAGTCGTTTCGCGACCTCGGCAAATCGGTCGGACAACCAACGTTTGGCGCTGCCGTAGGTCGATCCGGGGTTGATACCGATCATGAGATCCGACGAATCGATACCGGCGGAGGCAAGCCGTACGTCGACCATTCGGCCCTCGTCTGCCGAAACGAGCAATGCGGGGAGAGTGGCTCGACCAGCCATTCCTAATGGCCTCAACAAGTTCCAATAGTACTCGACTTGATGTACCGGAACCGGGCCGTTGGGAACAGCGACCGGTTCGGTCAGAAACAAGACTCTTCCGTCCGTGGCATACCCATATCGCCGTGGGATGCCGGCGAGCCATGTAAGAAATGCGGCTTCGAACGCGTTCTGAAACAGTACCGCCAAATCGAAGCGGTGCCGTCGCAACATACCGGCTAGCGACCACTTTCCTGACATCCCCGCATGAGCCCCCTTGTCATCATACACCACCACGGAATTAAGACCTGGATGGGCAATGAATAAGTCCGCGATGGGAGGTTTGGCAAGCATCGTCAACTCCGCCTCGGGGAACAGAGATCGCAGGCCTCGGACAGCCGGCTCGCACATAACGGCATCGCCGATCCAATTCGGCGCCCGCACCAGAATTTTGCGGGGAACATTCCTACGCACGAGACTCCACCTCTTCCATCTCACCGGTTAACGGCCCACCGATCAAACCATACAGCCGCTCTTCTCCACGTACGATTTCGGTTCCAAGGCGAAGCATCCACCAGGAGTCGCTTGGCATGAGCAAGGGAAGCAACTTCCCTCCGTCCTTCTCAGTTGTCAGAACGATTTCGCAACCAGTGGCCTGCAGATCGGCACGAATCTTCTCGATATCGTCGTGGCGATAGTCGTGATGGTCTTCAAAGGCGGTCTCACCCAGAATCTCAACCCCTATGGCTTCGGCTGATCGACGGAATGATCGGCTATTCCCGACGCCGCTGACCAACCATGATTTTTTCCTTCGACACCATTCAACCGGTTGCCGCTCACCCGAAACAAGCGACATGACGGACTCCGGTCGAAACACAACTTCAACGACGTCTTCGGGTAAACATGAGATCGTTCGCAAGCGGTCGTAGATCGCATCTACATCCTGACGCGAATCGGCACGGGTAATCACAACCGCGCCGGCTCGACTCAGCTCCGTCAAGGGTTCCCGCAGTCTTCCGGCCGGAAGCAGCGCATCAAGTCCCGCGGTATCAGTGGCATCCAGCAGCACAAGATCGACATCACGATAAAGTGATCGATGTTGAAAACCATCATCCAACACGATGCAGTCGACTGGATGCTGTTCCAACACCCACTGCCCTAGTGCAACCCGATCGGCTCCCACCGCGACAATCGCCTGTGGGCAACGTTGTGCCATGAGAAACGGCTCGTCTCCCGCTTCTAGCGGACCCACCAAAATTCGTGACCCATCGGAGACGAGAAGACGAGGCGCCTTACTCGTCCGTTTGTACCCACGGCTCAAGATCGCCACTCTCCGTCCTTTAGCCGACAGCCAGCCCGTCAGGAAAATCACGATGGGGGTTTTTCCTGTCCCCCCGACCGTAAGATTGCCCACGCTCACCACACGACAGGACAGCCGTGTGGTGCTTAGCCACCCTTTCCGATAGCACCACAGTCGAAATCGGACAATGAGGCCGTACAACCCGGCAACCCAGTAGAGCCCTTTACAGACCGGTTGTCCAGGCTGCAAGAATGCCATGTTAGTGTTTGGCCATCAGAGGTCCCGTCCCCGTCTCCACACAGGAGTCGGAATACGAAGAAGCCGCACGGAGACAGGTTTCAATGAACGCCAGACTCCGTGTGAGCGCGCCTTGATTGTTCAACACCGCCTGCCTTGCAGCCTGGCCTACCCGATATCGAATTTCAGGCTGACCCAGCCATTCTTCAAGAGAGGCAACAAGATCCTCCACTCCCGCCACTCGTCGACCTCCTCCGGCCTCGGATAAGAGCGTCGCAACCTCAGCGCAATGGTCCGTATGGGGCCCAAACATGACAGGCGTGCCCCACACAGCCGGTTCCAACAAATTGTGCCCACCCACGGGAACCAGAGTTCCGCCGACGAATGCCACGACGGCTTCTCGATAGGCGCGAGACAACTCTCCTCTGGTATCCAAAATGACCACGCGTGGACCAGACTGCTTCTCCCAAATCCGACTCCTCCGCTGGACGACCATTCCTGCTTCTCGAAGCGTCGCCTCGACTCGTTCCGCCCGCTCGATATGGCGAGGCGCCACCATCAAGACCGTTGAGGGATAGGTCTTCACGACGCGCCGATAAGCCGAAACCAGCAGTTCCTCTTCGCCGGGATGCGTACTGCCGGCGAGAATCAACTGTTCGCGCTCATCGATCCCGAAGCTTCGGCGGAGCGACTCATCCGATCGAATATCCGGCAGCGGCTGATCAAACTTGATATTGCCGGTCACGTGAACCCGCGTCGGATCGGCCCCCAAGGCAACAAGACGATCTCCATCTCTATCGGATTGCGTGAGACAGAGCGTCAATGTCTGAAGCACGGAACGATAGAAGGACCGAATCATGGGCAAGTCCTGACGGCGAAACGACCGGGAAGACAACCGCCCATTCACCAATACGGAGGGCACATCCTGCTCCCGTAACGTCCACAATAAGTTCGGCCATATTTCGGTCTCGACGAACACATAGAGTATTGGACGCAGGCGCCGAACCATACTTGCCACAGCCCAGGGAAAATCGAGCGGAGCGTATCGATGTTCGGCAATACCACCTAAGCGTTGTTCGACCGCCTCACGGCCGGTCTCGGTGACCGTCGTTACGATGTAGCGAAACTCCGGATGGCGCTCGTGCAGTGCCTTCACCAACGGCGCTGCCGCCACCACTTCACCAAGCGACACGGCGTGCACCCAAATAAGCGGCTGAGGCGATCCACCGCTGTTGGGAGACCGATCCTGTCGGCCCATCCGCTGGAAAAATCCAGGCCTGCAGCGTGGCTTGGCCAAGAGGACGCCCACAATCACAGGGGTCGCGAGAAGAAGGCCGATGTTATAGAGAAGTTTCCACATGGAAACACCGCTGACCGCCGCTTGTCATGCATCAAACATAGAATGACCTGAAGCATTCGCGCTGGGACTGCGCTTGACGATTAACGAATAACGTTTTGTTCCGCCTGATCCGTCAGTCGATTGAGGACCGTCTCAAGCTCCAGGCGAGTCGCCTCGAGTGAGGCGTCATCGGCTTCGCGCGAGACCCGGAGTGGATTTCCGTAGAGAAATAGCCCTCTGGAAAACGGGTACGGGACCATGTAGCGATCCCAGCTCGCAAAGAGTTTTTTTTTGAACAGGCAAAGGCCAGCGGCACGATGGGAAGGCCTGTCACCTTCGCCAGATGAATCACTCCGAGCTTTGCGACATGACGCGGCCCCTTGGGGCCGTCGGGTGTCACCACGACATCCCGTCCTGACCGTCCCAGCTTGATCAGGGCCCGAAGCGCGCCGGTGCCTCCACGCGTACTCGACCCACGAACCGCTTCGTGACCGAACCGAGCAATGATCCGGGCGATGATTTCCCCATCGCCATGCTGGCTGATGAGCACATGGGAACCGGTTCCTCGATAGCCGATCGGGATCATCAATTGCTGGGCATGCCAAAACGCGAGAATGATGTTCCGCCCTTCCCGATACAACCCATCGAGCGCTTCGTGACCGAGCGTCTCACAGTGCATCGTGCGCGCGACGCTGCGAATGGCAGCGGCTCCGAGCGGTGGCAGCAGAGAGAATTTCACCCACTGTTGGACTCGCTTCTTCAGGCTCTTCCCACTCTCAGCACTCACCACTCAGCACCTCACGTCGTCACACACTGGTCACATCCTGAAATTGCAGGGCATGCAGACGTCGATAGACGCCTCCCTGCCGAAGCAGTTCATCATGAGAGCCCATTTCAACGATAGTCCCTCGATCCAAGACGATGATTCGATCCGCGTTTTGAATGGTCGAGAGTCGATGTGCAATCACCAGTGTCGTTCGACTCTTCATCAAATTGGCCAAGGCCAACTGCACGATCCGTTCAGACTCGGTGTCGAGCGCCGATGTCGCTTCATCAAGGATCAGAAGCGGCGGGTCACGAAGAATGGCTCGGGCGATCGCCATGCGTTGCCGCTCGCCGCCTGATAGCTTGAGGCCGCGTTCCCCGATGACCGTATCGTATCCTTTGGGCAGGCGGAGAATAAAGTCATGGGCATAGGCCAATTTCGCCGCCTGTTCGATGTCGGCCTGACCGGCACCGGTCCTTCCGAACGCGATGTTGCTTCGGACCGTATCATCGAACAAGACGATCTCTTGCGAGACGATTCCGATATGGGCCCGCAGTGATTGTAACTCGTACGAGGTCAAGGGGATGCCGTCTATGTAAATGCCACCCAGTGTCGGTTCATAGAAACGCGGCAGCAAACTGACCAATGTGGTCTTTCCGCTTCCGCTACTCCCGACGAGCGCCACCACTTCGCCGGGCTTGATCGTGAGATCCACATCGGTCAGAGCCGAGACCGTCTGATTCTCATACCGCAGGGAAACCCCCTGGAATTCAATAGCCCGATTGATTCCCGCCAATGGGATCGTACCGCAATTTTGAGACTGTTCGGTTTCCAAGTCCAACACGTCGAAGACCCGCTCAGCCGCCGCCAGCGCCTGTTGAATCAAATTGTTGGCGCCCGATAGTTTTTTGATCGGGGTATAGGCCATAAACATCGCCGCCAGGAACGAGAAAAAGGCGCCCGGAGTCATCGCCTCATGAATGACCAGATAGCCTCCATACCAAATAATGATCGCGATACCGATCACTCCGATGATTTCCATGTGTGAGTGGCCGAGCGACCAGACCTGATTGGACTTCAACGTGGTCGAGAGAAAAATCTGGTTTCGTTCCTTGAATCGTTCAGCCTCCGCCTCCTCCCGCCCGAACGCTTTCACGACTCGGATGCCCGCCAATGTTTCTTGGAGCGTTGAGGCCATGTCCCCCATTTGCTCCTGTCCACTGGTCGCCAATCGTTTCAATCGTTTCCCCACCCGCACCATCGTCAGCGCCGAGAGCGGGATCACGACCAGAGAGATCGCCGCCAACCTCCAATTCTGGTAGATGATGACTCCGACCATCGCCAGAAAGGTGAGCCCGTTCTGGAAAATGTCTTTAACGACGCTCGATGCGGCATTTGCCATCATTCCCACATCGTTCACGACCCGGGAGACCAACCGCCCCGATGTATTGGCGTCATGATATCCGACGGACAGCCGCATAAGCCGTTGGAACAATTGCTGTCGGATGTCCGCCACGACCCCATTGCCGACATAGGCCATCAAATATCCCACGCCATAGCTGAACACCGCCTTGAGCGTCGCAACCGCTAAGATCGCCAGCGGCAGCACCAACAACATCTGTTCGTCTTTTTGGATGAAGATATCGTCTAAAACCGGGCGCGCGAGCCAGGCATAGGCCCCGCTGAGCAGTGCCACCAGACCTGAACAGACAAAGGCTCCCACGAACCGTACACGGTACGGCTTCACATAACTCATCAGCCGTTTGAATCGCTCTAAGCCTGACATGCCGTCAACACCGCCTCAGCAGCTCTGGCTGAGGCACCCGGTTCACCCAAGGCGCCCCGAACTTTTGCCAAATCCCGTTTTATCTCTTCATATGCCGGTCGATCGTCCAAGATCCGAAGCGCTTCTTCATACAATCGCTGCCCCGTCGCAGCGGATTGGATCAACTCCGGCACAACCGTCCGGTCGGCCACCAAATTGACCAGCCCGATCCATCTGACTCGAAGCACGAATCGAATAAATATATTCGCAAATAAAAATGTCAGCGGTGTGGTTCGATAGAACAACACCATTGGAGTTCCGACCACAGCCGCTTGCAGCGTGGCCGTACCCGAAGCCACCAGCACAAGGTCCGACAACGCCATCGCTTCGGTGGCCTGCTCCTTCACCAGCACGATAGGAACCGGGCTGCGCTCCAGAAGAGACTGCAACAGATTATCCGGTATGGTGGAGGCTTGCGCCAGGATAAACTTCGTTTTGGGTTCCGGGCACGCCAATTTCTCTACAGCTTCGAGGAGGATCGGCAGCAGAACCTGCACTTCATGAGCCCGGCTTCCCGGCAACAAGGCAATCACTCGCTCATCATCGGAGAAACCGAATCTGCTTCGAAGCTCCCTCCGATCGTAGCGACCCGCGACCGCATCCAATATGGGATGGCCGACAAACGTGCACGGTACGCCCGCTTCGTCATAGAGGGGCTTCTCAAAAGGGAGTATGACCAGAACGTGATCGACCCGCTGTTTGATCCAACGAATCCGCCAAGGCGCCCACGCCCAAATCTGCGGCGCGATATAGTACACCACTCGTAGACCGGCCGCTTTGGCAAAATACGCCAAGCGCATATTGAGACCTGGGTGGTCGATAAACACCACCGTGTCCCATTGTTTTGATCGGAATAACCGCCGCATCGTGATAAAACGCCGTATAATCGACACCAACGCGAAGGGGCCGACCATACCAATGACGTCAAAGCGCCCCATTTCCTCCACCAATCGCACACCGGCCGCCTCCATCGCGCGGCCACCGATGCCTGCCAACGAGACCTGGGGATCGCGCGCTTTCAACGCTTTGGCAAGATTGGCTCCGTGAAGGTCGCCGGAGGCTTCACCCGAAATGATCAGGATACGGGCCATGATCGATCTACAAAACCATAGACGTAACGGCAGCCTGATGCGCATGGCCGCGAAAAACCCGATATGGTCAGCCGACGGAAGATGTCCTCAGGCATTACGCTGTCCGAACTCCTTGAGGGCGGACAGCACGCGATGCGCCACTTCCAGGGCGGCCGTCCCATCTTCGCCCGACACGACCGGGCACGATTGCGCGCAAATGGCCTGCAGAAACGACTCCAGCTGTAATCTCAAAGGCTCATCATCGCCGGCTTGAAACTCTTCAACCACCACCATCGGGTTTTGGCCTGGTTCAACCGATCGGCGCCCGACCACTCCCTGACGGGATTGGAAATCTATCAATATAGACCCATCCGGTTGAAACAGACACATCTGCCGCATCGCCTTTACAGAGACTCGACTTGCGATCAAGCTGGCGACACACCCGCTCTCGAATTGGATGTAGGCATTGGCGACATCGCTCGTAGAAGAACGCACCGACAGGCCAGCCGCCCGTACTTCTTCCACCGGGCCTGGATGACAGGACAACACCAAATCAAGGTCGTGAATCATCAAATCCAGGACGACATCGACGTCTGTACCGCGCTCGCTATAGACGCCCATTCGTTGCCCCTCGAACAACATCGGCCGTCGAATGTGCGGCCGCATCATCTGCATGATCGGGTTGAACCGCTCGCTGTGCCCTACTTGCAGCGTGCATCCATTCATCTTGGCCAACTCCACCAGCTCCTGCGCCTCGATCGGCAACACGGCGATCGGCTTCTCCACCAGAACATGTTTCCCGGCTTCGAGACAGGCTTTGGCAACGGAATAGTGTGCGGATGTAGGGACGGCAACACTCACGACATCGACGTGTTTCAAAAGGTCCGGCAGGTCGTCAAACTCCCGTGCGCCGTATTGACGGCCGATGAGAGCAGCTCGTCCATGGTCGTGATCGACCACGCCGATCAACGTCGAGTCCGGCAACGAGGCATACAGTCGCGCGTGGTGTTGCCCGAGATGTCCGACCCCGATTACACCGGCACGAAGCTTGGTCATACACCGTTTTTCTGAATTTAGGGATCTATTGATCTGACGATTTGTTGAATTCCGGAAATCAATAGATCAACAGATCTTCAGATTCCGAAATCCTCTCCGTTGACTCAGGTTGCCGTGCTCGGCTCCTCTTCGCGAACGAGGCCGACGACGGCGATTCCGGCGTCTTCCGCCTCGCTGATCAGCAGTTCTCGATCCAGCATCACGGACCGACCAGCCTCGACGGCAAGCACCGAGGCCTTGACTGAACGCATGACCTCGATCGTTCTGGGGCCGACAGCTGGCAGGTCAAACCGGAGATCCTGCTGTGGCTTGCTCCGCTTCACCACCACCGCACCATTCTTGGCCAATTCGCCTCCACGCTTGATCGCTTCATCGGTTCCTTCGACCGCTTCGACCGCCACGACGACACGGTCTTTAATCACGACACATTGGCCGATGTCGAGACGCCCAGTCTCCTTGGCCACGTCCCAGCCATAGCGGATGTCGGCCCACTCTTTCTTGGTCGGTTGGCGGGACGTGAGCGTGCCTTCCTCAACCAAGATCCCTTCCAGGCCGAACGTCGACTCACAGATGGTGAGTCCATCTTTTTCGAGTTCTGCAGCGAGCGCGCGTAAGATATCATCATCCTTCCAGAGGACCAATTTCGTGGCCAGCGCCAACACGCGAAAATCAGGACGTGCATGGCTATAGACGTGCGTTTTCTTGATACCTCCCAACATGACCACTTTCCGGACGCCGTCGGACTTGAAGGCGTTGATCAGTTTATTGAGTTGGCCGATCTTGACCCAATGGATCCGATCGACATGCTGTTCGAGCTCCGGTTCGGTTTCGCCCTCGTGAGCCACCGCGAATACTTGGAGCCCCATCTTGCGGGCGTTATCTGCAAAGATGATCGGAAACCGTCCATTCCCGGCGATCACCCCGATTCGACCGTCCGGTATAGGCATGGTCAGATGCATAGCGGCAGACATCACACTTGTTGATCGAACTCGCGCTCCAAGTCGGGGCTGACAGCCCGCGAGATTCCACGTTTGGTACCCTCCATAAACGTGAGAATCTTGGCGACATCGGTTTGCCCTTTAAACTCCTTTTTGGCAAGTCGAATCGCTTCGGCCGTTCGGTGGCCGGATCGAAAGAGCAAGTCGAAGGCCTTCTTCAGCAGGGCAATGCGGTCGACCGAAAAACCATGACGCTGCAGGCCGACAGAATTGAGACCGTACAGATGGGCTCGGTACCCGCCGGCGGCGAACGTAAATGGAGGAATATCCTGACCAATGGCGCAACAACCGCCAACCATCACGTAGTCTCCGATGCGCACAAACTGAAGAATACCGGTCAATCCTCCGATGACGGCATGATCACCGATGGTGATGTGTCCCGCAAGGCTTGCCGCATTGGCCATAATAATATGGTCGCCGAGCCGGCAATCGTGTGCCACATGCACGTAGGCCATCAGAATGCCCTTCGACCCAAGAGAGGTCACTCCACCCCCTTGGACGGTTCCCCGGTTCATCGTGACATACTCCCGGATAGTGTTGTCGTGGCCGATGATGACCTTGGTCGGCTCCCCCTTGTATCCAAGGTGTTGTGGAGGCCCTCCGATCGAAGCAAACGGATGCACCTCGTTCCGCTCCCCAATCTCCGTCCACCCATCAATCGTCACATGAGAGAGCAATCGGCTTCCCTTTCCGATTGCGACATGCTCCCCGATTACACAGAATGGCCCGATCTCAACGTCACCATTGAGGCTCGCCTTGGGATGAACGATCGCTGTAGGATGTATCTTCACGCATGCCCCCTTTACTCGCGTCAAACATCACCGGTCATTGGTCAACCACTGGGTCACTGCCTTGCTTACCGTACGTCCGTCTTCTCTTCCATCACCATCGCCGTCACCATGGCTTCACAGACCACCTCATTATCTACGTATGCCTTCCCTTGCATTTTCCAGAACGGCGGACGCTTCTTGAGTACTTCGATTTCCAAGCGGAGCTGATCCCCCGGCACGACCGGTCGCCGGAATTTTGCCTCGTCGATACCCGTCAGATACATGACGGTTTTTCCGACCGTTCCTCCCGACTTGAACACCAGCACGCCACCCACCTGAGCCATGGCCTCGATAATCAGCACCCCTGGCATGACAGGGCGTCCTGGGAAATGTCCTTGAAAGAACGGCTCATTCACCGTCACATTTTTGAACCCCACGATCCTTTGATGCGGTTCAAACTCTTTGACTCGATCCACCAGCAAGAAAGGATACCGATGGGGAAGTAACGCCTGAATCTCAGCCTGCTCGACCGATGCCATTGGCTCTGCCTCCTCTGTCGCGAATAGTTCTACAACTTACGGGTTCTGCCGATCAAACTCCTTGATGATCAAGTTCGTCACGTCCAGCGCCGGCTGATAATAGAGGATGATGCGGATGAGCGCCTCATTGCCTTTATCGAGGATAGCCGTATATCCTTCTTTCTGTGCCACAGCCTGCGCTGCAGCCGCGATCTTTTGCGCATATTCCGCGACCATCTCGCGCTGTTTTTGTTGAACTTCACGATTAAATTCTTGCAGACGGCGCTGATACGCTTCCATCTTACTCCGCAACTGCTCCTCTTTCTCTTGTCTCACCTGGTCTGTGAGTTTGGCGTTCGGATCTTGTAAAGACTGATCCAGATCTTTGAGTTCTTGCTCATCGGCATTAATGATCTTCTGCCTGGTCATGGAATATCCCTTCACGTCTTCCATGGCCAGTTTCCCGCCCTTCGTTCGTTCCATTACCATCTGCTGATCCATGACCCCGACCCGGATCACTTCGCCGGCATGGAGCGGCTCAACCCACTGCGCCAGCGACAACGCGACGACCACCACCATCATTCTCACTATTCCCGTCATGATCTACCTCCCGCCCGCAGCGACTAGGGATATTCGCGGTTGAACTCCTCAATGACCAGCCCTGAAATGTCCAGACCATCTTCATGGTAGATGGTCGGGCCACCCTTGCTCTTATCAACGACAACCTGCAACCCGAGACGCTTGGCGACTTTTGCGACGATCATTTCGATCTTATCGCGAAACCCTTCCAGAACGTCTTTTTGCTTTTCTTGGACTTCCCGATTCAATTCCGAGGCCTTTTGCTGGTACTCCTGCATGCGCCGGCGAAACTGTTCTTCCCGATCTCGTTTCGCGGCGGGGCTCAGGACGGAGGATTGCTTGACAAAGTCCTCTTCCATCCTCCGCAACTCCTTTTCCTCCAATTCCATCAGCGCCTGTCGATTTTTCGAAAAGGCCGTCAGATTCTCTTTGGCCTTTTTGCCCGCGCTCGTCTCGTTGAGCAGGCGCTGTGAATTGATCACACCGATCTTTGCGTCGATTTTGCCAGCGCCTCCGACACATCCGCTGAGAACCAGCATGATGGTGACCGCAGCCGACAGCACCGCCCATTCGATCAATTCTGCCGATGACTTCCATCGATTCCCGTTCCAACGTACCACGCCAAGGCTCCGACTAAAACAAGGTCCCGATCGTAAACTCGAACACGCCCATTCGCTCGCCGACTCGGCGATCGAGGTTGATCCCATAGGCGACACGCAACGGACCAAATGGAGATATCCAGCGCCCTTCGATACCGACCGCGCTCCTCAGATTGAGCGACAATGGTTCATCGTCGTCAAAACCCTTTCCGTAGTCGAAAAAGAGCACACCGTTCAACTTCGCCTCGGAGGAGATCGTAAAGATCAGCTCGTTGTTGAAGATCAATTGCTTGGCCGCGCCGTAGGGAGCATAGGTCGTGGGGACGGTGGGACCGGCTCGGCCGAAGGCAAACCCGCGCATGGTATTGATGCCGCCCACGAAAAACCGTTCATTCAGTGGAATCTGCGTCCCGCCGAGTGCTTGGACCTCGCCGAAACGCGCCCGTAACGACAGCCTCAGATCGAATGGAAGCGGCGTGACCTTGATGACATCAATAGTATACTTGATGAAGTTGTTGGTCCCACCCAGATAGGGTGTTCCGACATCGAATCCTCCGCCGATGCGCCAGCCTGATCGAGGATTGAGGTAGTAGTCTCTGGTGTCCCGGAACAGGCCCAGTCGAAATCCTGTGGACGACCTGGTTCCCAGCTGCCGACACACGATCGGCACTACATCAGGGCAGAGACCCGCTTGAGGGTCTGAAAACGTCATCTGTTCTCCAAAGAGACTGATGCTGCTCGTCACATATTCCGATAACCAACGGCCGAGCGTGATGTTTCCTCCGGTTCGTCGCTCAAGATACGAGAGGTAATTCGTGATACTGCTGTACCCATCTATCTGCAGCGAGGTCAATGAGTCGTACAAATAGGGATTGCGAAAGGTGATGGACCCGAGACTTCTTCGCTGGCCGAGCTGGCCACGGATGCGTCCCATATAGCCGTATCCGCCCAAGTTGCCTTGGGTGATATCTGCGATCGCCACCAGTCGATCCAGCGTACTGAACCCACCGCCGAGGCTGAACATCCCCGTCGATTTTTCTTTCACACGCACGTTCAGATCGACCTTGTCGGGTGCGACTTGCGCGGGCAGGATTTCGACCGTTTCGAAGAAATTCAAGTTGTTCAATCGTTGGAAACTTCGCTTCAAGGAGGCGGTGTCGATCACATCTTGTTCGTCCACTCGTATTTCTCGCCGGATGACGTTGTCTCGTGTCTTGTCGTTCCCGTAGATATTGATCTGTCGGATCCTCATCATCTCCCCTTCTTTGATATTGAAGATGAGGCCGACCGTCCGTTCCTCATTGTTTGGATTCACGTTGGGCATGACTTCGGCAAATGAATACCCCTTGCTTCCGTACAGATCCGTGATTCGGGTGATCTCATCTCGGATTTTGGCCCGTTGAAAGATTTCCCCCTCCCTGATCCTCAATCCCTCTCGAAGCTCCGGGTCTTCAAACACCGTGTGTCCTCGAAACCCTATTTCTCCTATCGTGAACGGCTCTCCCTCGGTGATGGGGTAGCTGACGATGAACCATTTTTTATCTTCGGTGAGCTCCACCGACGGTTGGCCGACCCGAACATTGAAATAGCCTTTGTTCAGCAGCACTTCCCTGATCCGCTCCACATCATTGGTCAGCTCTTCACGTTTCAAGACGCCCGCGTCGGACACGACCGAAGGCAACTTGAACCTCGTCACAAGGCCGTACCAAGGAATCCATTCCCGAGTCGACATGGCAGCGAACATCTCGGACTTCGTGGCCGCACGCAGCCCTTCGAATATGACCGTCTTGACCTTGGCCTTCTCTCCCTCCGTAATATGGAAGGTCAGGCGCTTCCGTTCCTCATCCAACGCCTCGATCACGGGAACAACCTGCGCGTTGTAATATCCGTCATGCTGGTAGGCCAGGCGAATGGTCTCGGCGCTTTCCTTCACCTGTTGTTGATCAAGGAATGTCTGGCTCTTGATCGTCGTTTTCTCCTTCAGCTTCTCGTCGGTCAACTGCTCGTTACCATCGAAAACGATCTCGGTGATGAACGGCTTCTCTTGCACGACGAAGGTCACCGCCATCCCCTCGGCGATCGATTCGGTTTCAACCTGCACATCCTCGAAAAACCCCGTGTCGTATAAAATCTTCACTTGTCCGCGCACATTGTCCGGCGTATAGCGATCGCCGACTTTCAGCGTGAGCCGACCGGCAACCGCCGGAACTTCGATTCGTTTAGCTCCCCGAATTTCAATCGAAGCGATCTTGAGGTCCGGCGCCTGAGCGAGTGCTTCGAGGACGCTCCATAACACAGAGGCAACCATGACCGCGACCACGAACGATCGAGGTCTGTAGACGGTGTGCTCGGTCACCGATACGGATTCCTGTGGCGAAGTATGGAGATGGATGATGCGGCTGGAACCATCACACAGATCCTCTCCGTTGGCGACCGTACGCGAACTCCTTACGAGTCAGTCCGTCCCGCGTCGAGAATTCGCAGCCGGCAGCTCTACCATGCGAACATCTTTGCACCACACGACCGCGCAAAACCTCCGGATTATATTGAGGTCATCCTGCATTGTAAAGGAGTGTCCCGTTCTCTGATTCGACGTGCGTCCATCGTGTTGGTTTTGATCTCGACGCTCCTGACAGATCGCATCGATCGCGACAGTCACTCGCTATTCCGGGGAACGGCACGACGCACATCTCGTTCATGAGAATCGCTCGCGTTTACGGAAACGACAACCTCGCCTTCGAAGCGATACGTTCGTCCATTTCTTGACTTCACACACCCCATCACATAGTATCCTTCCATGTCACGGTATCCTTCCATGTCACGTCTGACTGTCAGAAAAGCGGTCATTCCCGCGGCCGGTCTTGGGACACGATTCCTTCCCGCCACAAAAGCATCCCCTAAAGAAATGTTGCCCTTGGTCGATAAGCCGCTCATTCAATATACGGTCGAAGAAGCGGTGGCCTCGGGCATTGAGGACATTATCGTGATTACCGGCCGCGGCAAGCGTGCCATCGAAGATCACTTCGATCGTTCCCTCGAGCTGGAAGAAAATTTAAAAGGCACCGGCAAGAGTCAGGTGCTCCATCAAATCCGACAGATCTCGAACCTCGCGAACTTCTGTTACGTGCGGCAATCCGAAGCCCTCGGCTTGGGTCATGCCGTGTTGTGCGCACAACACCTGATCGGCGATGAACCCTTTGCCGTCATTCTCGGAGATGAGATCATCGACGCCGATGTCCCAGGACTCGCACAATTGATCCACATCTATAAAAAGCGCCATGGGGCGGTTTTAGGAGTGCAGGATGTTCCCAAGGCGGATGTCAGCCGGTACGGAATTGTGACCCCCAAACGCCTTGCTCACGGTCTGCATCGGGTTGAGGATTTGGTTGAGAAACCATCGCCGACCGATGCCCCGTCCACACTCGCCGTGATCGGCCGGTATGTCCTTCCTCCGGAAATCTTTCCGATCCTGAGAAAAACCGCCCCTGGAAAGAACGGGGAAATTCAGTTGACCGATGCGCTCAAGACACTCGCAAAAAAATCTCCGATGTATGCGCTGGAGGTAGAGGGACAGCGTCATGACGCCGGAGACAAATTGGGCTTTTTGATCGCCACCGTTGAGTTCGCATTGAAGAACCCGGCACTGGGAGCAGAATTCCGCGACTACCTTTCGACCAGAATGCACACCGCCTCGAATAATCGTCGCGGATGACCCTATCGATCATGATGGGCATTCAGTCGCGAGATTCCCTGCACGCCCCACCTCATCGGGATAACGAACAGGCAGGCAGATGACCGACCCAAACGAGCAAGACATTCAGCCTCCGCAAAACATTGAGGTTCCCGGTCAGCTTCCGCTGTTGCCGGTCCGGGATATCGTCGTCTTTCCGTACATGGTGCTTCCCCTTTTCGTCGGACGCGACATGTCGATCAAGGCCATCGAAGCGGCCCTTGCCGGCAATCGGATGATCTTCCTCGCGACTCAGAAAGCGCTCGACGTCGAAAATCCCGCTCCCAAAGACATCCACACGATCGGCACCGTCGGCATCATCATGCGGATGCTGAAGCTGCCTGATGAACGCATCAAAATCCTGGTGCAAGGCGTCGCCAAAGCGAAGATCACCAAATACATTCAGACCGACCCCTACTACTCCGTTCGGATCGACAAGCTGATTGATACCAAACCGACGGCCACGGCCCTTGAGGCAGAAGCCGTCATGCGGACCGTAAAAGAGCAGATCGAACGAATCGTGAGCTTGGGGAAAATCTTGATCCCTGATGTCATGGTCGTCATCGAAAATCTCGAAGAGCCTGGACGACTGGCCGACATGGTGGCCTCCAATCTCGGCCTCAAAGTCGACGCCACCCAGGCCGTCTTGGAAATCTCCGATTCGATTCAACGCCTTCGCCAAGTGAGCGCCATTCTCGGAAAGGAAATCGAAGTCCTTTCCATGCAGCAAAAGATCCAGGCGCAAGCCAAGGGCGAGATGGACAAGACCCAACGGGAGTATTTTCTGCGGGAACAGCTGAAGGCCATTCAAAAGGAGTTGGGTGAACTCGATGAGCGGGCGGAAGAAATCACGGAATTCCGCAAACGAATCAAAGACGCGAAGATGCCCGACAAGGTCTTGAAGGAGGCCGAAAAGCAGCTCAAGCGTCTCGAAAAGATGCATCCGGATACCGCCGAATCCGCAACGGTGCGGACCTATTTGGAATGGATGGTCGAATTGCCATGGTCCAAGCGATCGACGGATAACCTCGAGCTGAAGGCCGCCGCCAAGGTATTGAACGACGATCACTACGATCTCGAAAAGGTCAAGGAGCGAATTCTCGAATATCTGGCCGTCCGCAAGCTGAAAGAGAAGATGAAGGGGCCGATCCTTTGCTTCGTCGGCCCACCGGGAGTCGGAAAGACATCGCTGGGAAAATCGATCGCCCGCGCATTGGGGCGTGAGTTTGTACGGATCAGCTTGGGCGGCGTGCGAGATGAGGCAGAAATCCGTGGCCACCGCCGCACCTATGTCGGCGCATTACCAGGACGTATCATCCAAGGCATGAAACAAGCGGGCACCGCCAACCCCGTGTTCATGCTCGACGAGGTGGACAAGGTTGGGATGGATTTTCGAGGCGACCCCTCGGCAGCCTTACTGGAGGTCCTCGACCCTGAACAAAACAGTGCGTTCACCGACCACTATCTCGGTGTCCCATTCGACCTGACCGAAGTGATGTTCATCACCACGGCGAATTTGATCGATCCGATCCTTCCCGCATTGCGCGATCGCATGGAGATCATCGAAATTCCCGGGTATACCGAAGAGGAGAAGCTCGGCATCGCCCAGAAATACCTGATTCCCCGTCAGCTCGAAGAGCACGGGATTACGAGCAAACATGTCCGTTTTACGGAGCCGACAATCCGCCAGATCATTTCGCACTACACGCGGGAGGCCGGGGTGCGGAACCTTGAGCGCGAGATCGCCAATGTGATGCGTAAGGTCGCGAAAAAGGTTGCAGAAGGCAAAGGCCAGGGATTCCCGATCGATCCATCGAATCTCCATAAATATTTGGGCGTTTCGAAATACGTGCCGGAAGCGGAACTTGAGAAAGATGAAATCGGTGTGGCGACCGGCCTGGCTTGGACTGAAGCAGGTGGTGATGTCTTGTACATCGAGGCGACGGTGATGAAGGGGAAAGGCCAATTGACCCTGACCGGCCACCTGGGCGATGTGATGAAAGAATCTGCTCAGGCGGCTCTCAGCTACGTCCGTTCACGAGAAAAAACCTTGCATCTCAACCCTGGGATGTTCAGCAAACAAGATCTCCACATCCATGTGCCGGCCGGAGCCATCCCCAAAGACGGTCCATCGGCCGGCATCACGATGGCAACCGCCATTGCCTCGGCATTTTCCGGCACGCCCACAAGGCGAGATTTGGCGATGACCGGAGAGATCACCTTGCGCGGCCGCGTGCTTCCGATCGGGGGGCTCAAGGAAAAGATTTTGGCGGCGAAACGGGCGCAGCTCACCACGGTGATCCTCCCGCGTCGGAATAAGAAGGACCTGGAGGAAATCCCCAAGCATCTCCTCAAAGGTATTCAATTGGCGTTCGTCGAAACCATGGACGACGTCATGAAGATCGCCCTCCGCCGAAGCGCCAAGGATTCGCCGGCCTCTCGGAAACCATCGCCCCCTCCGGCGCCGACGCGCATCCGCCCCCTGCGATCCGGCAAAGGTCGGCGTCCGCACGAACTTCCTGCCACGGTGATGGCAAATCGAGTGCCCGCACAGTCATAGGATAGCGCCGTGGCCCGTCGTCCGGCCAAACTCCCCATTCAGGAATTCGCTCTGATCCGATTTCTCGAAGGTCGGTATGCCCGCCGTGCGCCAGGGCTCGTTCAAGGCATCGGCGACGACGCAGCCGTGATCGAGACCTCCGCCCAAACCTGGTGGCATCTCACCACAGACCTGCTTGCTGAAGGAATCCACTTTGATCTGAAATCGGCAACGCCTGAGTCGGTCGGATACCGAGCCGCCATGGCCAACCTCAGCGACATTGCCGCGATGGGCGCCGTTCCTCGCTATCTGCTCATTTCGCTCGCCATCCCGAGGACAGTGAAGCAGTCACACATTTACGAGCTGTACCGCGGCTTAATGAAGGCTTGCCGCCTTTATGACGTAGCACTCATCGGTGGAGACACCTCGGCGTCTAAGGCTGGACTCTTTCTCAGCATAACCCTGGTCGGCACCACGAGCGGGCGTCGAGCGCTTTTTCGGCATGGCGCCAAAGTGGGAGATCACATCTATGTCTCGGGTACTCTTGGAGACTCCCTGGTAGGCCTCAAACTCTTGATGAGCAGCACAACCTCGCGCCCTTTGAGAAAGAGGAAGATCGGATTCTCGCGCTCCCATCGGCAATTTCTTGTCCGTCGCCATTCCCACCCTACCGCGAGGGTCGCCGAAGGCCGGTGGCTCAACGAGAGACGCCTCGCCTCCGCCGCCATCGATCTGTCCGACGGCCTCTCTGGAGATCTTCGGCATCTGTGCGAAGAAAGTCGAGTCGGTGCAGAGGTGGAACTTGATAGGATACCGATCTCGCCGGCCTGTCGAGCCTATGCCCGAACGATCGGCGTCTCGCCGATTCGACTCGCACTCACCGGCGGCGAAGACTATGAACTTCTGTTCACCGCTTCTTCGCACGACAGCAATACGATTGAGCGGCAAGCAGGAACACGCGGCTATCGCATGACCCGTATCGGAACGATTCGCCCACACCGGTTCGGGATTCAGATGACGTCCGACGGTCGGACGCAACCGATGCCCGCCACCAGTTACGAGCATTTCCGCTGATGTCCGACGTGAATCACCAGCGCTCAGCGCGAGGGGCCCGATCATTCCGGGCACTCTTACGCCAAATGCTCCACTTACAGGAGTCCCCCCAACGTACCGCGCTAGCATTTTCGCTGGGTGTCTTCATCGCGTTCTCACCCGCCTATGGCCTGCACACGGCGATGGTCGTGCTGTGCACCTGGCTGTTCGGACTCAATTTCTTGGCCTTGTTCACCGGTGCCTTGGTCAACAATCCCTGGACCATCATTCCGATCTTAGGCGCAACCTACTGGACCGGTGCATTGCTCTTGGGACGGACCGATATGCCAAATTTTGATTGGCAGGATCTGAGTTTCAGCGGCATCTACGAACAAGTCCTTCCCTACGCAGCCCCCTTCATGCTTGGAGGACTCGTTCTCAGTGTGCTCGGAGCCTTGTTGTCCTATCCAGCCGCCTACCTACTTTTCCATAAACATCGCTCCTCGCCCGCCAAACCCACAACCGAACCGTTGCCGCCCTCTGACCAGCTGAGCTAAGATGCCTACTCGCCATGGAATCGGCAGACCGACCGAACGCTCCGTATGATGGATCGGCGCTCATCGCCGATCCTATCCACAAGTACGTCACGTTCACCGTACCCTATGCTCAGCCTGATCCACATGAACACACCGAGAAAGACCTGATCGATTCTCCCTGGGTTCAGCGGCTGCGATACATCTACCAGCTGCAAAGTGCCCGCTGGGTCTATCCCTCGGCGGAACATACCCGATTCGTGCATTCTCTCGGGACGATGCACGTGGCGGGACGATTCGCCCGACATCTGTATCCATTTCTCAAGAAAGCCGTCAAAGACGTGCCGTCGGCCAATTTTGTAGAAGAGCTCCTACGTGTGACGGCCTTGGTTCATGACATCGGGCACGGTCCGTTTTGCCATTTCTTCGATGACAATTTTCTCCATGCCCATGGCCTCACGCATGAACGGTTGGGCCAGATCATCATCCGTGAACATTTGGCTCCTCTCATCAGGAAAATCCGTCGAAGTCCGTCAGGCCCTTTCGCAAAAGGGGAAGAGCTGAATCCCGACCAGATTGCCCATCTGATCCTCAAGGAGAAAGGCAAGGACAATTCCCGCCTCCCTCGATGGTTGAACATGCTTCAGCCTGTGATCTCCGGAAGTTACACCGGAGATAATCTGGACTATGTCTTGAGGGACTCGTATATGTGCGGTGTGGCGGTCGGCCCGGTCGATCTGACGAGGTTGATTCATTACACCATCGTGACCGAGAAAGGGTTCACCATTCACAAAACCGGGCTCCCATCCCTCCAAATGTTCCTGAACACCAGGATGTACCTCTACTCCAACGTCTATTTCCATCGCACCACCAGAGCGATCGACATCCATCTGCGGGACATCTTCGGTCAGACGATGAAGCTACTCTGCCCCGTCGATCCACGCAAGAATATGGAGCGGTATCGGACCCTGACGGACTGGTCGCTCTTGGAAGAAGTCCGAGGATGGAAACAGTCCCGCCACAAAGCCCGCTGCCAGTTAGGTCAGGAGTGGGCCAGGATCTTAGGCCGAGACGTCAAATGGAAAATGGCCTACAGCACCACGTTGAAAGAAAAAGGACAGGAACGCGGCATGGCGTTTCCCAGCCAGCGGCATTTTGAGCTGCAGATTGCCAAAGAGTTACCGTCCGGCTTGAGGCGGCTGCCGTTTCGCGTGGACATGGCCCTGTTGGATCCACGGCCTGATCCAAAAGACCACCGTGGAAACCCTCTCTACGTATATGATCCCGGGACGGGTCAAGTTTCGACCGAGCCGCTGGAAGAATTCTTAGACCTTCTGCCCACGAGACTCATCCAGTTTCGAATCTATTCTCCCGATCACCACCACGACGCAGCCCTGTCGCAAGCTGCCGCGACCGTTCTCAACAAGACACCGACCAGCTTGGAATCGAACTACTGAACGACTGGTGAGCCAATCGTCGTGGCTTGTTGCGTAGACGCATGAATGGCAAGAGTTCTGGGTTTGCAAGACTGGCTTAGACGGACAGCGGGAGAGGCAGGCCTTTCAGCAACTGAGCTTTTTTCGTCTTCATGATCTCCCGCTGCTCATCTGATGGGAAATGAGGACCGCGTTTCGTCGTTGGGAAGCGGCCTGCGAAGCGCTCGATGGTCTCAAGCGCTTCAGCCTCCTCTCCCGTTCGAAATAACAACTGCATGAGTCGGAGGTAGGCGGGAACAAGAAACATCAGATGCCGCACTTCTTTCACCTCGTTGACTATATACCGATAACTTTCAATCGAGACCTCCGGATTAATCTTTTCATAGCTGAGGGCTTCTATCATATGGATCCCCAGGCGATCTGTGTCGGCGCTGATGCATCGTTCCCACTGCCCGTTCACCAAGGCCCGCACTTCTTCCGCAGACAACTGAATGCCGCCATTTTTGACATTGTTACGGAGGTGTTCCAACACGCCTCTCGCTTCCAACCAAGCTCCGTACAGTCCGACCAATACTCCAATACAGGGCGTCGGTCGTTGACACTTCCCGGTAAGTGGTGAAAAGTTCTTCTTCGCCACCTGGGAAGGTAAGAAGAAGCAGTCATTCGATGCGGCACAGACCTCACAGATCTGGGCGTCACTGGGAGTCACATAGATATACATGCGAATGCCGGAACGATCGAAGATATCGATGGCCAAGATGCGCCCGGCCATGATTTGCATCTGATCTGGTAGTACTGCCACACGACGAGAAGGCCAAGAATGGCCGCCAAATAGCCCATGATATCAGGAGATTCCCACCCTTCAAGCATCAGCACTCCCCTCCACCTTGGGTTTCATGAAGGTAAACGAGACCAACTCTCAGACAGGTCGTCTAAAAAATTCTCTGTTTTCTCAAATGGGTGTGGAGCTGTATCGGCTCATGCCTTAATGCACTTGACCCTATTTATTCTCTCTAAGACATCATTTCTCTTTCGGATGGAGAAATGGCAAACATCCTGCATGGCTCTGGTTGATCCGAGGCTGGACCCATGATGCCAAAAGAGAGGAGGCCTACGATGGGCTTGACAGGAAAACTGATGATCGCTCTGTGCGGGTTTTTGCTTTTGTGGGTCATTCCAGCCCATGCTCAACTCGGGGGTGGTCGGCAGGATGCGGTCAGCATCCTGAACAGCATGCCCCCAGACGTCCTGGCAAAGGTGCGGGCCTTAGCACAGGTTCTCCAACAGGGCATCAAAGACGGGAAAATCTCGGATGCCGAGATTCAACAGGGCTTGACGTCCGGACAACTTGGAGAAAAGTTGAAACAGCTGAGCCCCGAGGCCGCTCAGCTCTTTGAAGAGATCAGCGACGCATCAAGGCAGGGGAAGGGGCCGGGGGAAGAAAGCTTGATGCCGTTGATGGGGGGATTGGGCATTTCGCCGAATTAACTGCTCGGGAATACCCGAGTGACGTCGCGGGAACGAATGGGGGTATGATGAGAACATGGATAACGCTTCCGTCATGAGTCGTGCAGAAAAGGTGGCCCTCATCACGCCTTGGATCAATCCAGAAGAACGGGTCACCGTGCAATTTGACGATCAACGCGATATCAACACAATTGTGACCGGCTGCAGCGAGCGATTAGTGGACTTGGAGCTGGAAACCAACATCCCTCATATCAGGCAGAGACTGTCGATCCCGCTGAGCGAGGTCGACGTCTTAGAAGATCCCACTCACTATACGCGTGATCCCGACAAGCCGTTACAATTTAAACGGCTGCTGTTGATCGTCAACGGCAAACGTCCACCTATTGTGTATTGAGAGAACCAGATGATTCTTGGGGCATCGTCAGACTACTAATGCAACCCATTAGGGCGTGTCGTCAATTAAGCCAGATGACGGCGGCGGCGAGATACACAGCACCAAGGAAGGTTTCGGCACGTTTATCGTATCTGGTGGCGATGGCGCGGTATTGTTTGAGTTTGGCGAAGAAATTTTCGATCAAATGT
>JAICWG010000277.1 GCA_025934915.1 Nitrospira sp. | reverse complement strand
GCGCCTCCAGTGCTTCACATCGCATCGGTCGCACCTCCTGGAGGATCCGTGCCCGCGTCAGGGTGGCCCCCCTTGAGGGCGCACCCTCCACCGGACACGTCTTGTGCGACACACAGCGGACAGATGATGGGCTAGCTACAGGTGACCAACCTGATTCTTGACCGCTCCCCATGCCCATGCTAGCATCATTAAAGTTCGACTCCGGACACCTCTAAGGATTCCATTCAGTCCTGCTACCCCACGGTAAATTCATGAAACGCTCCACGATATCGCAACCAGAGGCGGCCACACTGTTCATCGCCGCCAGCGAGCATGACTCGAATCTGTATTATGCCACGCGCTTCATCGCGCCGGATCCGTTCATCTATCTCGAAATCAAAGGTGAGCGGTTGATGATCATGAGCGATCTCGAAATGGATCGTGCCAAGACCCAAGCCTCAGTGGATCAAGTGCTCTCCTACTCTGAAATCGAACAGAAGGCGAAGAAGCAGGGGATGAAGAGCCCGACGACGGTCGATATTGTGCACGTCGTCTTGAAAGAGTCCAAAATTAGACGTTTGCTGGTCCCGGCTAATTTCCCCTTCATCTACGCCACGCGATTGCAGGAACTTGGATACAGTCTCAAACCGAAACGCGATCCTTTCTACGAACAACGTGTCGTGAAAAACTCGGAGGAGGTTCGATCTATCGAGCTATCCCAGCGAGCCACTGAAGATGCGGTGGCCTCGGCGCACGATCTGCTGCGACGGGCGACCATTCGGGGCGGGGAACTGTGGTTTGACGGAGCGGTGTTGACATCTGAGCGGGTCAAGCAGTTGATCAACGTCAAGCTCATGGAGCAGAACTGTGTGGCCCAACATACGATCGTGGCGGGGGGGGAGCAGGCCTGTGATCCTCACAATGAAGGGAGCGGACCGTTGCCGGCTCATCGCAGTATTATCTTCGATGTGTTCCCTCGCTCAGCGGCGAGCCGCTATTTTGCCGACATGTCGCGTACGGTGGTACGTGGGACGGCAAGTCCGGAGCTAAAACGGTTGTATGGCGTCGTCAAGGATGCCCAAGAGGATGCCATCGGTAAGATCAAAGACGGCGCTGACGGTATGAAGATTCATCAAGGCATCTGTGCGCGTTTTGAAAAAGCCGGATACAAGACCGGCCTGCTGAACGGGCGCATGCAGGGGTATTTTCACGGAACCGGACATGGCGTGGGGCTGGATATTCACGAAGCGCCACGTATCAGTCGAACCGGATCACTTCTCCAAGAGGGGCACGTCGTCACTGTCGAGCCAGGACTGTATTATCCGGGATTGGGAGCAGTTCGAATCGAGGATATGGTGTTCGTCATGAAGGATGGATGCCGCAATCTCACCAATTTCCCAAAAGTCTTCGAGCTTGGATAGACGGCGATCCGGACCAGACCCCCTCATCCCTGCGTTTTCCCATCGGCTGAATAGTGTGCTTTGCTACAGGGATGTCCCACGCATTTCACTATTTGGATGATGTCGCCATCGCTGATCTGGCGTTCGATGCCTCCGGCGAATGAAGCTCCCCGCAGCAAGCTGCGGGGTATCACAGAACTCAATTCCGAAGACTTCTCGGAAGGAGAGGCCAACCCCGTAGCGAGCTACGGGGAATGTCAAGTTCACTCCAGGAACTCTTCCAATCGGCGACATGCGCCGTCATCGAAGCTTTGGCTGATCCGACAACCGTGGGGTCCACTTGGCGGCAAACGATTGAACGAACAGCTGAGGATCCTGCCGAACTATTGTTCGATTGGCTCTCGGATCTCGTGTACTGGAAGGATGCAGCTGGAGTAGTATTCAATCGGTCGGACCTCACGCTGACTCGCCAGGACCGCGGCTACTGGAAACTGACGGGATTACTGTACGGAGAGCCGGTCAATGGTTCAGTGCAGACATTGAGGGCCGATGTGAAGGGAATCACCAAGCATCTGTACGAAGTAAAACAGGAGGACATGCGCTGGCACGCAAGGGTGGTGGTTGACGTATGAAGCTGAACACTGAGATGCAGGTCAATCAGATTTCGGACGAACTGTGGGAGATCCCCACGAGTGAAAAAGAAGGCATGCTTGTTCCGGCACGAATCTATGCCACCCCGGCCATTCTTCAATCGATGGATGTCGGAGTGTTCGAGCAAGTTACGAACGTCGCTTGTCTCCCTGGAATTAGACGATATGCGCTCTGCATGCCGGATGGCCATTGGGGCTATGGTTTTCCCATCGGAGGTGTTGCCGCATTAGATGTCCGGTCGGGAGTCATTTCGCCTGGGGGTGTCGGCTATGACATCAATTGTGGCATGCGCCTCATCAGAACAGATCTCATCCGGGAAGATGTACAGCCACATCTTGATCGATTGATGACGGAATTGTTTCGTCGGGTGCCGGCAGGGGTGGGGGCAAGCGGGTTTATACGACTGGATCGCTTGTCGTTCGAGGACGTTATGGTTCATGGGGCTCGATGGTGTATCGAGTGGGGATTCGGTTGGCATCGCGATTTGGATGCAATTGAAGAAGGAGGATGCATAACCGGAGCCGACCCTTCAAAAGTCAGCGATCAGGCAGTCAGTCGAGGGATCAATCAGTTGGGGACCTGGGATCAGGTAACCACTATCTCGAAGTACAGGTGGTATCCAGTGATCGGATACGTGACAAAGAAACTGCGACAGCTTGGGGGATCACCGGCCAAGATCAGATTGTTGTCATGGTTCACTGTGGGTCGCGTGGGTTCGGCCACCAGGTTGCCAGTGATTATCTCAAGGTATTTGAACGAGCGATGCGGCGATATGGGATTTCCGTGAAAGATCAGCAATTAGCCTGTGCCCCGTTCGCATCCGTCGAAGGGCAGGATTATTTCTCGGCTATGAATTGTGCGGCCAACACCGCTTTCGCCAATCGTCAAGTCATCACTCATCAGATTAGAAAAGCGTTTGCCACTGTATTCGGCTGGCCTGCAGAGGAGATGGGTATGGAGCTGGTCTACGATGTGGCGCACAATATCGCCAAAGTTGAGCGGTATTCGGAAGGAGAACTGGTGGTCCATCGGAAAGGTTCAACGAGAGCATTGGGTCCAGGAAGTCCCGATCTCTCGCCACGCTATCGTATGACCGGTCAACCGGTGATTTGCGGTGGTTCAATGGAAACCGGATCGTATCTATTGGTGGGGACGGAAGGCGCGGTGCGTGACACCTTTGCCTCGACGATGCATGGGTCGGGACGCACGATGTCGAGAGCCCAAGCGAAGAAGGCTGCTCGTGGTGAGCAGATACAGAAACAGATGAAACAACGCGGTATCCTCGTGAAGGCTGTCTCTATGTCGGGCCTGGCCGAAGAGGCAGGGTTCGCCTACAAGAATATCTCCGAGGTGGTCGAAGCGGTCGATCGTGCGGGAATCACAAAAACCGTAGCGGAACTTCGGCCGATCGGCAATATCAAGGGTTAGCGAGGTGTTTGTATCAGTGGAACAATCGATTGGGTGTTGATGGCCGGCTGCACGACCAAATGAAAATGATTGGACATCAGGCAGAAGCCAAAAATCTTAATAGGATGTCGGGCTTTCGCCGTCCCGAGCAGCTCAAGGAAGGCGGCATAGTCGGCGTCCTTGTGAAAGACGGCGGCTCCGCCGTTGCCACGGTTCAACACGTGATAGGTGTGCCCAGCACTGAAGCCGCGAGGAATGCGCGGCATGAGGCGCTCACCATAAGAAGGCGAGAAGTCAGGAAGGCAAGAGAAAAGTAGCCTGTCCTGCTCTGTAGAAAACCTCGAGATAACGGATCATCACATTGTGTGTGAGAACCCGAAGCAGCAGGTCACGGCACTGACTCCAGTACGAGCGGCCGCTGACGGCCGAGCTCAACCGGCGCTTGAGCATCGAGAACACCGTC
>JAICWG010000204.1 GCA_025934915.1 Nitrospira sp. | reverse complement strand
GTATAGAGGCCGAAATTCTGTTTGTCGATTGGCATATACTGCACATTGACAAGCTTGTAGTACAAGAATGGTGAATCGGATATGCCGTTCATCTGGTTGTAGCTCTTCATGGCCGCATGTGCTGTCTGGTTTGCGTCGATTATGGGCTGCGGAATTGGGTTGTCGCGGTAGTTGACGCAAATGAAGCCTGCCCTTGGCAAGCCTGTTTTGTCAGCGGAGTTCAAATAGTAGAGTTGACCATGTGGGGTTGTGCCTGTCCCATTCGTGCAGTAGGCCGCCGAAGCCGGTACGATATTGATTTGCGGCGGCAGTTGGTTTGGCATCACCGTCGCCGTGTCCTGCAATGTCACCGAGGGCGTAGTAGGACAAGGCGCGGTCTGGTCAGCACGACACGGCGGCAGCTTGATGATGTTGCCGTCCACGTCTTCGACCGGAGTCGGACCGGCAGCGGCCGTCGGCGCCGTCATAATATTGTCTGCCTGCTCAAACGTCGCATAAATGAAATAGGGTGCAGATGGAGTTTTTTGAATTATGTGAAGCGCGACGAGGCCAAAAGTGCTTTCGCTGTAACAAGGGCTGTTGGGATTTTCGTAGTAGCGCGCGGTCGCCGTCTTGAATCGCTTTGAGGCAATCTCCGCCGGGTTGAGTACCCGCCAGCCCGCCTTGATTTCGATGGTGCCATAGGGCAGGCTCACGTAATCGTGCCCACCAGCCGGCGGACTCTTCTGGTTCTGCTTGAGATAGGCCTGAGTCGCAGAGATAACAGGCGGTCCTTGCCACCACGCAGCGGTCGCGCCCGGCGAAGCAACGTAGGTATATTCAACTCGATTAGCCTTAGCCAGGAAGCGTATGAGCTGGGGCGAACTGTTGCCAGCAACTTGCGTCGGCGCTACACCGGCAAACATCGAATCAAGCGTGATCTGATCGGTCTCGTCCAGATTAATAAATGACGGGACAGGCGTCTGAGAAGTTGACGGTGAAGGTTGTGTGCAAGCCGGAACAGGGCTACTGTAATTGTAGGTAGGCAGATTATCATAGCCGTATGAATCATCGCCCTGCGCCACCTGCGGATAGCCCGGGGGTGGGTTCTTATCACCATCACCGGGGAAGATTTCTACCTTGCTACGAAATGTTTGCCACACTAAGGGGCCGTTGCAATTCGGATCGCCGAATTTGCAGTTTTGGTCGGGTACATCGCGCTGTCTGACAAACGCATTATTCACAACCCCGCCTGTCTGATTAACGGCGGGCCAATTCAGGGCGATAAACTCCTGCCAGGCAAACGCCGCGGCTTGCTGCATCGTCGCCTTCGGTGCGCCGCCGCCGGACTCATTCAACTCGTTGGGCACGCTGTAGCTGATAGTGATCGGAATCGCGCCGGCGGGCAATGCCGCATTCACACGCTCTGTTTTTACACCTTTTACACCCGGTTCTGCGGGTACCGGGCGGCTACAGCCGACAAAACTTGCCCATATGATGGAGACACCGATCGCTACCAGAGTCATTGCGTTTCGGGTTTTCATTTGATTCTCCTAAATGGGGGGGATAACGCGATTTAGGCCGCGTCGCTGGTCTCTCTTCATATTCTCTGGATAGTTCTTAATTTTGCTGGGTCATATGTAATTCCTCTCAAAAAGGACTGTATCCTAGAAAGACGAGCTCCGCAAGGAACAAAATCGATCACCAGTTATTGTCGGTTATATTACGTAAGCCCCTATAAACAATGGAATTAAGTTTCTTTAGTCCAATTTTTTCCATCTTTGTCTCGTCATCATCCATCGGCCGCTCGTCAAAGACATGTGTCCTTGAGATGAATTCAAGGAGAGCCGTATCTTCAGCGGCGGAATCTACATTCAAGACCCCATATATTAAGTCTGGATGTTTTTCATGAGCTAAAGGTATCGACACCAGAGCTTTACAATGGATGTGCTCCTTTCCTAGCTTCCCATTCGCAGGGTAATACCCACTTGGCCCATCTTTTAAAAGTAGTAATTTATTAGATTTACAGAATTGTCGGCTCCACCCCCCTTTATACACCATACCAGCATTCCCATTCCCGTATACAAAAACATATTGAGGTGACGCTGAATCAAATGCATAGAGATGGACGTTTACTTTACCGCAGCTAATAGATTCAAACTTGGTCTTACTTTGTGGATTATTTAAGCTGTCAGGAATGTAGTCAACAAACTTCTTTGTAAAAGACCCAAAGCTAATCAAGCGCGCGACACATAATAACGCAGTGAGCCCAGCGATGCCCGCCATTAGCTGGACAAGAAAGTCATTCGTTATAAGATCCCTCCGGCTAGTCGATTGATGGTTCGCACTCAACGCCAGGGCGATAGTGAAACCCCACAGTCCTAGGGGATGCTTTATGTGTTTTCGCACCGTCGACAAGGACTCCACGTTCTACCGTCCACCGACTGTCAACCAACTCCGTCACTATCTGACTGAATCAAATTCCAGGCCCTACACGGTTTTCAAACAAATTTTCGACAAGTTCCTGCAAGGGAAATCGCGCTCGAGGATAGGAGGGATTGTCATGTTTCATATGACTGTGTCGCGTGCGGGGACGGTCTCTTGGCCCTATGACATGGTGGCAGCCGCCATCTATTCAGTAGCCGTGACGCCGTCGGCCGGCTGCCCGGGCTGGGGTCCGCGAGAACGTCGGTTCCGCTGATACGGGCGTTGCGGCCGGTGGGAATGGAAAGGACAACTGTCTCACGAACTTGCCGACACTCACGCCGAGCCCACCGGCCCATCGTGTCGTCCAGTTGGTGAATTGTTCCGATCAGATACTCTTGGGTTCGGCCAACGCGGCGAAACAGCCTCGGCAGCCGCTGAGCTCTGTGTTCCCCTGAGAAAAGCCAGCAGGTGTACGGTGGGGATGCCACGGTCTACCGTATCATTTTCGCCCCGGGAGGCACGTCGGTTCCCATCACACCCGCAGTTGACATTCCCCTATGCAGGGACCTCACGACGATCTACGGGTACGCGAGTCAATATGGAGGAGTGAAGAGGTCAAGTAAGCCCTGCGACTTCCCGGTTAACCAATGTGATCTCCTCACCGCCCATTCGAACCCATTTATTCCGAGTAACCTGGTGACCTTATTTCGCCATTTCGCCGCAAGGCTCTTGTGATTCATCTTCTCGAGTCCCTCGAATATGTCAGGGAGGAGCTCCAGCATGTTGAAGAATCCATAGAGCATCACCTCGTGATGAGCTCCGAGATGGAAACCTGTCATGTTCTCTTGAAAAGAATCCTCAGCCTTCCGTGAAGCCTGTCACAACGAGAATGATCGCCAGAGTCAGATTCACATAGGGCTGTTCGACGATACGTCTCCAGATTCGCCATCGAACTATCCTCCTCATATATCTCCATCACACGGCTCCTAACGTCTGCATGGCTTCCGAAGTGAATTGGAGTTCAGCTCTGGCCGAACATCTCCCGAAACAGTTCTGCATTGGCCGGAAAGCCGCCGATGGACCGTCCATTGATCACGTTCCAGCAGGAGAGGTGCGCGAGTAAATTGACTTGCCGTGGTTCCAGGTGGAGTTGGAGGAACGTGTCGTAGTTGGGAAATGTCCCATAGAGGAACGGCTCGAATTCCATTCCGAGCCGAACCGTGGGGCCTAATTGGTTGGTCCAAGCCGTCACCGGATTGGTGTAGACCCAGAGCACATCCACCTGTCCGACACCCTGAATGCCGAATCGTGGATTATCGTGCACGGTGAGCTTGGTTTGTTTGCAAATGGCCGAGCCGCCTGCCTGATGCGCCTGCCAGAGTTGATCGATCAAACTATAGAAGGCTTGCTGATCAAACACCCGATTGTATCGATAGGGTCGGGCGGATGGCGAGACCGGCGCCGGCGGACTCGAATAGGGCTGATAGGGCTGTCCTGCCACCTTGGGTTGCAAGCCGAAGAGCGGCGGCAGTTGGCTGTCTACGACGACCTGTTTGGCGACCGAGTCCCAGGATAACGGCGTCGCCGCATGGACGAAGGCGATGATCCGCGTCATCTTGCGGCGAAGCAAGGCCATGATGCCGGTGTCTTCCAGGTTCCCCCCAGCGCCGAAGAAATATTGTTGCGCGGGAGTTTGATTGGCCGGCATCACCGGCCAATAGGAGTAGATCGGGTCGATGTCCTCCAGCCAGGGGTAGTGGGCGTAGAAGTGCTGGATCAACGGGCCGACGAAGTCCGAGCTGCTGGTTCCAGCGATGTCCGACAACGAAAACCGCTGCAGCGGGGTCGGGACCTGCACACGATTCTGAACCGGCGGAGCGGACGGCGCTTGTCCGCCGAATGCGAACGGATCGACGGTTCCACCGCCGAGCTGTCCCTGCAAGGGAAAGGGAACTCCTGCTCCCGTGACGGAGGCCTCAAACGGGTATGGCTCGAGTGGTGGACTACCGGGCGCCGGTCGCCGTAGATGGACACCGGGCGGGGAGAAGATCGTGGAGTTCGTGATGAGATATGGCCTCCTAGATTTTTGGATCAGATGAAAGTCCGGGACGCTCAGAGTGGGATTGCGCCCCTCGTTGAGGATCATCGTTTCCAGCCACTGCAGGGTCGAGCTGTAATAGGTCGCCGGAGACCCCTGTCGCGTGATATCCCCAAGGCCGAAGGGCTCAAGAATCAACGCCCCCACTGCTCGGCACCAGAGCACATGCAGGGAATCGTGATACGTGACCTGCAGCTTGGCGACCTCGACCAGGAACTCGACCAGACCGATGCGCGTGCAGAGGCTGCCGAGTGCCTGATCCGATAAGGAGTCCAACGCCTGAGCCGGGTTTTCGCCCGAATGATGTTCCCAGGTCAGGTCGCCAGGATTCGGAACCACGCCGCCCAGAAATTCGTCGTCCGAAATGTCAGACGGCAGATAGGTGAACGTGACGCCAGCCCAGGATCCGCCCGACACAGTTGAGAGCACTGAGACACGGTCGAGAAGGCCGAGAGATCGGAGGCCACGCAACTCACCCATCGAAGCGGACGCCGCGCGCGCGCCGCCTCCTGAGAGACAAACGCCGACGCCGGACGTGATCGGTGCCGGCGGAAACGGCGGAAACGGATAGAGCTGTGCGTTCAACGACGCGGGAGGAGCCGGCGCGACCGCAGCGTTTCGAATCTGCTCGATTTGTGCCTGGGTCGCGGCACACCAACGCTGTTGAATCGCATCGTATCGCACCCGCAGCGTCTCAAGAGCGCGGGCATCACCCCGTTTGATCGCGCCTTCAAGGTCGTCTTTGGCTTTCTGCAGATCTCGAAACAGGTCGCCGGACGTCTTGCCTGACGAATTTCCTATAGAGAGACTGTTGAAGTTATCAGGATCCTGGGCCATGGCGGGTACGGGTGTAGAGGACACCTGCTGAGACGAGCATCCGTAGTATGCGGAACCACCAAGCAGGGCCATATACTGAAGAAATGTCCGTCTATTCATAATCGGCCTCCTTTGGTCATTGTTCGTGTATAGGCGTGTATAGGATAGATAATAGGGGCCGGCATGCGATAAGAATATTTGCTCGACGTGGCGGCGAAATTCACTGGGTACACCAAGAACATTTACCAGCCCATAGCGTCATGAACTTGACATTCCCCGTAGCTCGCTACGGGGTTGGCCTCTCCTTCCGAGAAGTCTTCGGAATTGAGTTCTGTGATACCCCGCAGCTTGCTGCGGGGAGCTTCATTAATGAGGGCTAAGAACCGCACGATCTCTCGGTTTAGGATGGCCCTCAAGGAGGGCAACCCTGACACGGGTAACTTGTTATCTATAGTCCGATTCGCTTGAAGTCGCCTTGACACATCGTTTTGACCGACGATATTCTCGCACGGTCTGTGCGGTCCTCCAGCTCTCACTTCGAACTATGGCTCTATCTAAGTCCCGCCGACTGGAACCCCTGGAAGTCTCCCGCTCTCTCGCGAAGGCCCTCATGAGCCTCTACGATTATCCGCACCCCCGTCGACTCGGGCGAACGATCCGCGGCTATGATCGGCCACATGCCGCGCGAACGGCCAAGATGTGTGTGACCGTCGCTGAACGACTAGGACATCCACGCGATCGGATACGGTGCTATCACGTTGCCTGCCTTTTGCACGACCTGGGCCGTGCCGGCCTCGATCGGCAACTCTTTGGAACGATCTGGTCTTGGGCCAAGCAACGGGGCATTCCGACGAGGCCTCGCGAATGGCGAGCCCTTCATCCGAGGACAACGTACGGCCGGGAAACAGAAGCCTTTGTTTCCCTATATCGTCAGGATCTTAGTGCCTCCGGCATATCTATGGACATGTGGGCTGTCGAGCAGATCGAAATGCGGTTGGGCTATGCGCGACGCCTTGCCAGACGATTGCGTGCGGCGAAGCCGAAGCTGAAGACGCTCGGCGTCAAGTGGCAACCTTGGATGCAGCAGGTGATGTTGTATTACTATTACCCGGAACGGTTGACTAAGGCAAAGACATGGGTGCGGCAATTGGCGGAGATTCTCGTCGCCTGCGAACAGTTCGAGGCCTACAGCAATCAGCGCCGGGGACGCGATTATTATGCTCGGAACAAAGAGAGCCTGCAGGAGGCCTTTGCCTATCTCGACAAGCTGGGACAAGAAGGCATTCTGAGCGGTCAAGTCTTGACCGCCGTGCGATTGCTGACGGCCGAAGGCGCGTTCGATCACATTTTAGAAGAAGCGCGAGGCGAACCGTTGACTCGAAACGAGCGGCGCTACCTTCGCAACCTTGCGGATCGGAGACCATGATGGCTGTCCACACCGTTTCGCTGACGATCCGTATGGTCGGTGATACGCAGGTCGACAACATCACGAAATCTGTTGCCGATGCCTTGGCTGGTTCCAATCTCAAAGCCGGAATCGTGACAGTATTCGTCAAACACACCACCGCCTCCGTCATGATTATCGAGGATGAACCAGGGATTCGCGCGGACACGAAAACGTTTTGGGATCGCCTCGTTCCTCCTGACCCCCGGTGGCAGCACAACATAGTGAATCTCGGCGAGGAAAACGGGCACAGCCATCTGCGAGGGCAACTCCAAGGGCCGTCCGTCACCATTCCATTTACGGATGGTGTGCTTCTGCTCGGGATATGGCAACGAATTGTGGTCGTGGATTTCGATACCCGTGCCAGAATGCGCGAACTCGTCGTGCAGGTTCTGGGTGAATAGCCACGTCAAATCCCTGACATTGCTCCTGGTGACGTCACTGCTTGGTTCGCCGATCAATGCGGCGGAGTGGGGCAAGCCGCTGGGTGCCCTCTATGGCGGTCCTGAAGGGAAGCCACGCCCGGTGACGCCCTCTTCGGTTGAACTGAGCGCCGATGAACGATCGACGATCGCGGTATTTGAACGTGCGACCAAGTCCGTCGTATTCATCGCCAACACAGCGATCCGGCAGGATATCTGGTCGCTCAACGTCATGGAAGTACCCCAAGGTTCAGGGTCCGGTTTTGTGTGGAGCAAGCAAGGCCACATCGTCACCAACTTTCATGTCATCTACGGTGCCCATGCGATCAAGGTCACATTGGCCGATCGGAGCGAACACGAGGCGAAGTT
>JAICWG010000160.1 GCA_025934915.1 Nitrospira sp. | reverse complement strand
GTGAACATAACAGATAAGGCTGTCACTTTCATTCCTGGCCTCCTCGGCATAGTCTCGCGCGATTGATCGGGACATTCATGTTAAATCTGACGTTTTTGCACCCTCTAAATCAATAGAAAAACAGCATGGATTGGCGTCGCTTTCAAAAAGAGCATACTCACACCCGGAGACGATCAAGAAGCCCGTGACTGCCGTGAAGCCGGGCTCCGGCCGGCATGAGGCGTACCTGCAGCGCGCGCCTCGGAATATGGAGTCCCATCTGCGGGCCATACCTTGCTTAATGGCTCTGTCTGCCAGTTTGTCGCACGCTTCCCTCTCTCTTCACAGAGAGTCTGGAATGGGGTGGATCTTGAATCGTGCATGACTCATGAATGGAAACTTGGCCTTGTTTTTTGACACATCGCCCTGAACTTGTCGAAGGACATCAGCAGACGCTATCCCATCCGTCCGTTTCTCCGTGCGCAATGGGGTACCCCTTTTCCTCTGCCTTCTTGCTTCGTGTTGTGCTGAACGAAGGCTGCCGTTATAGTCGTGCCACCCCACTCGATGAAATCGCAGGACGACATTCGCCGACAACTATCCGCTGGTGAATTCGAATTCAGTCGGCATGTCTTCACACGTGCTATCGAACGCAACATCAGCGACGTGGAAATCCAGCAAGCTGGAGCACAAACCAGAATCATCGAAGGCTATCCAGAGGACAAGTATGCACCCAGCAGCCTGTTGCTCGGGTTCACCACAGCAGGCCGACCCTTACATATCCAGGTGTCGCACGTCGACTCTGACCTGCTGAAGATTATTACCGATCAATGAGCCTGACCGCGCAGAATGATATGATTACTCCCGACGAAGGTGGCTATGTTTCGCTGTCATGTGTGCGGGAAAACCGAGGGCCGTTAGAAACTGATGAGCGAGGTGTTTGATATCGATGGCAGACCCGCCCGAGTTGAGCAAATCCCAGCTACTGTCTGCCTCCACTGCGGCGAACCAGTATTCAGCCGAGAGACCACCGAACGCATTCGGCGCATGGTTCATAGCGAATCCAAGCCGATCAAGTCCATTCAGATGGACGTATTCGCCTACCGCTAGTCCACTCTGAAATACTCCACCGACAAGGACAGCGCGGTGCAAAAAGGATCAATGCCTCAATAACAATGTGCGGGGCATCGAGAGTCCTCAGCATGGAGTGAATAGAAACCAGAAGTTTTTGATAGTGAAGTGCTGGTCGAGAAGTCCGGAATGCCACCGCTAGGGCATTTCGTGCAACCGTACCGATGAGACTCTCTAGCGGGATGTGCAGCGTACGATGCAGTCGGCGAATCATTTCGAGAGAGCGGTTCCGCTTCTTGGTCAAAACCTTCGAGACACGCCCACGTCCACTTAGCAGGGTTTCGAGATCTTTCGTGTCATGTCTGAGATTCCACGCCGGAAAGCCGGCACGCTTGCCTGTCGGACGCAGAAACCCGGCAGCCTCCAATCGCTGGATAGTAGTGACGTTACTGCATACCAAGCGGAATGTATGCAGATTAGGCTACGCTCTTCACCGAAAGACCAGCCACTGGAGATCAAGATCAGCTCATGCATTCGAGTAGACGCCTGGGCTGTTGGTTGATGCCTCCGATGAAGGAAAGCAAAGTTAGCTTCTCGAATCCTTCCTATTTGCCTTTATTCATGAGCGAGTCCATCGCACCACCCACGCCGCCACCGGTTGATGACAACGATGATAGCTGATCTTTAGCCTGCTTGATCGTGCTCATATTTTTCTGCAGCGCATCCACGTTCTTTTGCATCTCGACTAAAGACGTTCCGATCTGGCTGACGGAGTCTTTGATCCCAAAGAGACCCTCGGCGGTCGCCACATGCAGTGACAGCCCTCCCAAGCCAAATCCGATCAGGAATGCGGGAATTGCGATCAGGGACATTGAACGTGCGGTGGTCATCGGTTCCTCCTTGGCTATGTAATTACGCTCTGACGTCTTGCGCATGACTGGTCATGCTGCTCGTTTCTGCTTTGCCAGAACCACATTCGTGATCGTGCCAGCGCATCTTTTAATTTCTTCGTCAATTCTCTCTCAACCACTTGGTCCAGCACACTCGGCATAACCTTTCTCCCCAATCGATTGCCTATATTCAACTTGGCACAGGCCTCAGATCGGTGCATAGATTCTACAGAACTCATCAGAGACAAGCCAGTTCCTAAACCAGAGCGCACCAAGCTCAGCTATAACCGCCTGCGGCTGAACAACTTGGCCTGACACAGCCGCGTATACGCGACTTCATGCGCGGCAAGATCGACCTATTCAGCGTGGATACGCTTATCACGATGTTCACCCACGCCGGCCTGAAGGTTGATGTCAACGTGAACCGATCCTCGGCTTGACCAAGGAGACCGCGTCAGACTTGTCTCGGAACGGTCCCAGATTCCGTTTCTCAGCGTTCCCGCTGTAGCGTTATTCGATCCAAATCAGATTGATCGCGAGCTCTTCGGCTGCTTTGCGCTGCCTGACATCGGCGGTAATGAAGGGAATGTCAGACCTGAGGCGGCTTGGAACGTGAGCACCGAGGCGAGGTGCAGAGCATCGAGTGTCCTCAGTCCGATTTTCTGAGCCAGATCCTCAGCTTGATTCAGGACGATCTCGCCGACCTCTACAAACTCCCAGTAGCTACGGTCTTTGTGGAGCCTCGACCGAATGGCAAAAACGTCACGCTGAGTAAGTTCCCCAAGAGTGTGTCGGCGGCTCAATATGGACAAGACTTCGACCGGAGCAACGGCCGAGGAAAGGAACCGATACTGCTGCAAGAGACGCCATGCAGCAGCTGAACCTTGTTCCTTCACATATCGTTTTACCAGGACACTGGTATCAAAGTACGCCCAGCGCGTCTGTTTCACCGCTTGTCTCTCTCTTGTCGAATCGTCTTAGACAAGTGGCGCCTCCGAACCGGTCTTGGCCTCCAAGCTGGAAGGCCAACATGCTTGTTCGCAGGACGCAGAAAACCCGCGGCCTCCAAACGTTGAATAGCCGCCTTCGTCTTGTCGCTACTCCGAATCGGCCTCAATACCGCGAGAGGCCGCCCTCGTTCCGTCAGGAGTACTTCCCGCCCGCCTCTGACAGCTTTCATCAGACGAGAAAATTGCTGATTCGCCTCACGTAATCCGATATGCATATATTTTCTCTAAATGTAGTTACGTCACTACCATATTTGAGCCCTGTAACGTCTGTCAACTTACATAACACTTAGGTATTTTGATGTATCTCAAAAGTCTGAACCGAGCATCTGACGATTCCTCGCCAAGAAACGAGATCTCTCGCATTAAACAGAAAACGCGTAGGTCACTCGCCGAACTTCAGGAGAGAAAAGAAATGAGATGCGCGGACGGCAGCGAGAAAAGGCATTTCGATCGCTTCATACGCCTATCACAGACCAATTGTTTGCTCCGAGGCAAAGCAATAAGTTATTATAGGAAAGTCTCTAGCCTATATAAACTGGAGGTGGATAATGATTTGGCAATATAGACATAGGTTCCAGGCACTGACAATCGGAGCAATTATTCTTTTTCCATGGTGTGGCATTATAGGAATGGCTGATGCAGAGTCCGGAGACACTCAGGATCAGGCTACGACATCGGTGGGCAAGCGACAAGGCCAGTCACCGGCACTCAAACCATCACAAGCAGCTTCCGGAGGTACGGCACCGGTGGGCAAGCGACAAGGCCAGTCACCGGCACCCAAACCATCACGAGCAGCTTCCGGAGGTACGGCACCGGTGGGCAAGCGACAAGGCCAGTCACCGGCACTCAAACCATCAAAAGCAGCTCCTAAAGACACTAGAGCGAATAGCATTCCATTGGATGACAGGCGACAAGGACAGTCACCCGGTACTGAGTGAGAGGACCATAAAGATTCAACTCCATTCTCTATGAATGCATACCCAGCGAAGGTCCTACCGCCTCAAGGATTGAAAACTCGAGTTCTAAAAGGAGGCTCGCAACAGAATGCGAGATTAGCGGCTCAGTTGCAAACGCAGGATAGCCCCGTTTTCTCCACTGGCCCAACCATGGGTGGTATCGGAGAAACTGAGACCGAATAACGAGGCAGGGGCGATCGATTTTCCCTCGCTCCAGGTGATGCCTGCATCGGCCGTCCGATAGAGCATCCCCCGCTCGCCGACAATCCAACCTTCTTGCTGGTTTATGAAACGAATCTTCAAGAGATCACTGACTCTCGTGCAAGCCTTGCCGCAAGGCAAAGTTTGATCAACCCATGTGGTCCCACCGTCTGTCGTCTGAAACATGGCCCCCGCATTGCCGACCGCCCAACCGGTCGTGGAATCGGTGAAAACGACATCGAACAAGGTCACCGCGCTCTGCGTTTCTTGCGACGTCCAGGTAGCGCCCCCATCGTCCGTCGAAAGGACGGTGCCCAGCGCACCGACGATCATGCCCTTCCGGTCATTGAGAAAATGCGCCGCATAGAGCGCCGCGGTTGTACCGCTCACTTGCTCCGTCCAATGCTCACCACCATCAGCTGTGTGCAAAATCGTCCCTCCTCCCCCGACGACCCACCCCAATTTCGGCGATGTAAAATAGACTCCGTACAGTGGCTGCTGAGTCTCCAGGGATTGAGAAACCCATGACTCTCCCCCATCAGCCGTGTATTTCAGTGTCCCTCCAGCCCCTGTCGCCCAGCCTTTTGATGAGTCGGCAAAGAACACAGATGTTAGCAGGGCAGACGTTCCGCTTGTCATCCGCCTCCATTTCTTCCCGCCATCGGTGGTTTTGAGTATTACTCCTCCGCTTCCTACCGCCCACCCATGCTGAGGCGTACGAAACAGGATGCTCATCAAGGTTGATTTCGTGCGACTCGCCTGAGTGGTGATGGAAAGGTCGGAGTCTGCGCTCCCAGCCGATTGAGGCACTACAATCATACCGAGGAGGACGAAGAGTGACGCAAAAACATTCCCTCGGCAGACGCGACCGAGATGGAGCCACATCAGCATTATTGACCGGCACGCTCATCCGGTCTGTCGTCATCCCAGTAGCTTGGGTCGGGAAGCCCTTTCGCTTCGATGGTGAACGGTCCGGCTTCAAGCGTGACCCATTTCTTCGGTGAACAACAGGTTCCATCGGGAAGCAGGTCCCAGGATCCCCGACGAACGACCAGCGGCCCGGTGGCCAAGTTATCAAAAAACTTCCCCTTCCTTCCGATTCCGTAGAGGTTGCGATGGGGCACTTTGACGACTATTTCTTCATCGGTCCATGATTGGACCAAGGCTGCTGTGCCGTTGAACAGGACTTCGGTTCGTGACACGTTCGAGACGACGGTCGCATATTCACCTGGTTCGTTAATTTCGACATCGGATCGCCGCTTGTAGGATTTCTGATTCAATCCAAGGTCGGCATGTTCAGCGATCTTGAGAAATGTTCCAAACCCTCGGCCTTTGATCGTCACCGTATCATCCAACCCGGCGGTCTGAGGTTCATACGACTCGATGACCGGCGTGACGAGCGTGAAGTCTCCGGCCTCAGTGGTTTGGGTCCCTCGCTCGGCACAACAGAGCCCGCCTATGTTCGGCGTGTTGGCGTTCCGGTAAATAATGACCTTGCCGGTTTTCACACTGAACGGCACCCAGATATCGATTCGCTCGTCGTTCCAGCGATAGATCACCGCCGGCACTCCTCCGATTTCGACGCGATTCCCGCCGGTATTAAAATCCGTGAAGTTGTAGGGAGTCGACCCGCTCTCTGAATAAAACCCAAAGTGCTCGCCGTTGATACGCAACAACGTCCCAATGGGCGCGCTGGCGGGACTCATGGAGATGACACGAGGAACATGGACCGTAAACTGCGCGAGCACCCGTTCCCGCCCTTGATGTTTCAGCACCAGCGGACCGGACTCCGCATCGAGCGGGACATGAAAGACTATGACGTCGTCCTTCCATTGAGCGATGGTGACCGGCCTCCCGCCGATCAGCACGGCATCATCCATCAGCTCTTTGGCATCCCCAAACCCCTGGCCGAACAAAACCACTTTCGTACCGACAGGTCCACTGATCGGATCCACTCGAACGGACGGAATCAGTTTCAACGAAACGGCGTTACTGACGACATGTTCGACCGGAGCACAGCAGGATCCGTCCGGTAGCGGATCGGAGGAAGCCAGCCGAACCACAACATCACCACTCACCGCGTTGGGCGGAATTTCAAGCTCGATTTTGTCGTCTTTCCATCGTTTGGGACGCACCACGACCCCGCCGACCACCACGTCATTGACACCGAACATCGTATTTGGATCGCGCGCACCTGCCGAGAGGCCAAAATGATGACCGGTGATTTGAAGAGTCGTCCCCCGTTCCCCCTCCGTCGGTGTGATGGCCTCGATCTGTGGAACTACAATAGTCACAAATCCGGCGAGCAGCTTCTTCTTTCCGATCAACACCTCGACAAAACCGCTTGTCGCCTTGAAGGGAACCTTGATCTCGATAACGTCTGCTTCCCATCGCTGCACTAACGCCGACACCTCGTTGACCGTCACTCGGTTGAACTGGGGCGACTTAAAGCCTCCAAACCCTTTCCCGCTCAGGACCAAGGTTGCGCCGGGCGTAGAAGACCGAGAAGATAGTTCAATGAGCCTCTGACCGGCCTGTGCCATAAAGATGCTCGTTCCATCCCCAAAACATATCAACCAAACGAGGACTGCGGTCAAGATAGAGATCTGTTTCATGGATAGCCTATCGGAAAAGAAAAAAGATATACCAAACACAACATGCCCGACTTTAACAAGCCATTTTTTCGGGAGTCAAGGAGGGGGCGGACAATCGGATTGGGCACTGACCTCTATTCGTTCAACCGACACTCTGCTCGAAGCGGGACATCAAGATACCATCCGTAAAAAGAGCCGGAGGAGATCTATCGCGGAATCACCGGACCTCCTTGCGTCTCTTGTGAACCGACAACCTGAACGATCGTATCGTGGAGTTGCTCCACCGCTGCTTCTTTGGTCAGCAACGTGGCCGCTCCGGCTCGCTGCATCGCGTCGCGGTTGTCGTCCCCGACGTTGACGGATATGCCGATGATGGTGGTCTCCGGCCATTTGGCTTTGATCTGCGTCGTGGCTTCGACCCCATTCATCTTCGGCATATTGATGTCCATCACCACCACTCGCGGTCGGAGTTTTTCGACCAATTTCACCGCCTCCACGCCGTCTCGGGCCTCCCCCATGACCTGAATATCCGCATAGGCATCCAGCACCGAGCGCAGTCCTTGCCGCACCATCGCATGATCGTCCACCAACAAGACATGAATTGCTCCAGCGATGAGTGGTGAATGGACAGTAGGCAGTGAAGAGGTATGGGCTTCACCCCTCCCCTGCTGCACACTCCCCACGCCCCACCCCTCACTGCTTGTCCTCGGCAAGATCAGCGTCGCACTGGTCCCGCACCCAGGAGCGGAGTGAATGGTGAACGAGCCGCCCAATGCCCGCATCCGCTCCTGGATGCTATATAAACCGAACTTGGACGAGATCTCTCCACTAGGCACTCCCGCCGATGCTGCAGCAGCAAGATCGAATCCCGTCCCCTCATCCTTCACGGTAATGCAGAGTTGGTCCGCTCGCTCTTCCATCGTGAGAGTGGCCTGTCCCGTTCCGGCATATTTGGCAGAATTGATCAGAAGCTCCCGCACCGATTGGAAGATCAACACACGTTGATCTTCCGGCAGCTTGAAACCTTGATCGTCGGACATGGCGACGGCCACGGTTTGCTCATGCTTTTTCTTCATGTACTCGGCGAGCCATTTGAGACTGGCGGTCAGGCCATGATCACGCAGGACCGGCGGGCTGAGTTCCGCCACCAACGTCCGGCTATAGGTCAACGCATCGGATAAGATATCATCGACCTTCTTCAAGACGGTTTCACAGGCCGACACGCCGCTTGCCGCCCGCTTGCCCTGCCCGATCGTCAACTTGCCGACGACCAACATCTGTTGCAGATGGTCGTGCAGTTCCGTGGCCAGGCGTTTCCGTTCGCGCTGTTCCGCCAGGTTCAACTCGCTCGTCAACGCACGCAGGCGGTCCTGTGACTGTCGCAATTCCGCCGTCTTCATGTTCACCGCCTGTTCGAGCTCCACATTCCAGCGTTGCAAGCGGGCTTGCGCTTCGCGCAGCGCGTCCTCCGCCTGCTTTCGATCATGAATATCTTCAATGATTGAAATGAAATGAAGCGGCCTGCGATGGGCATCTCTGAGGAGCGATATCGTCTTATGAACCCAGATGAGCGAACCATCCTTTCGTACGTAGCGTTTTTCCACTGAATAGGTTTCAATTTCACCCGCCAGTGCGCGACGTGCTTGCGCCCATTCTGACTTTAGATCGCCGGGATAGGTGATATCCGCGAACGTCATCGTGAGTAATTCTTCACAGAAATAGCCGGTGATCGTGCATAAAGAATCGTTGAACTGTAACCACCGACCGTCCAGTCCGCTGTGGGCGATGCCGACAGCCGCATTGGCAAAGGTTGCGCGATACCGCTCTTCGCTCTCACGTAGGGCCAGCTCTGCTTCCTTGCGATCATGGATATCAGTGCAGGTCCCCACCCATGACTGAATGCGACCTTCAGGATCCCGAACCGGCGCTCCTCTCACACGAAACCATCGATAGGTTCCGTCAACAGCGCGGAGAAGTCTTGTTTCACCATCGTACTCGCCGCCTGTCTCGACGGCTTTTTTCCACGCGTCAGCCAATCTTGGCGCATCGTCGGGGTGTTGGACCGTGAGCCAGCCGTCGTGTCTCGTCGTCTCATGCGTCAGTCCCGTATAGTCGTACCACCGTTGATTTTCGAACGACGTCTCGCCTTGCTCGTCGGTCTGCCATACGAAGTGCGGCATCGCTTCGGCCAGCATGCGGGACCGTTCTTCGCTTGCGCGCAGCGCGTCTTCCGCCTGTTTACGATCGGTGATGTCTACACAGGCGCCGATATAGCCTTGAAATTCCCGGTCGCCACCCCACAGAGGCACCGCTTGATCGACAATCCAGCCGTACCGGCCATCGGCTCGGCGCAGGCGATACTCCATTGTGAACGGCTCGCGACGATCAAACGCGTCGACATACGCCTTGAGACATCGTTCGTAATCATCCGGGTGGACCCCCTCTGCCCATCCGTCGCCTATCTCCTGCTCCATGGTACGGCCGGTAAAGTCGAGCCATCCTTGATTGAAGTAGGTGAGACGTTTGTCGGTCCCTGATATCCAAATGAACACCGGGGCGGCGTCCGCCAGCAACCGGAATCGCGTTTTGCTTTCCCGCAGTGCGTCGTCGATCCGGCAGCGTTCGATGAAGTCCGCCGCCATGCGCGCCAACAGATCCAGGCACCGCAGATCAGACTCCGATGGCCGATGCACCTGTCGGAAGTGATTATTGAGCAAACCCAGAAAACGCCCATCCCGACTGATGAGCGGAGTGGATTGAATCGCCCGAATGCCGTCTTCAAGCACGATCTCCCGTTCAAAGGCTCCCTGAACGCCCGGATCGCCCGCCACGTCTTCCACGATCACTCGTTGATCCCGCTGCCTGGCCGCATCGCCGGTCGTCACCCATCCGCGCTCGGCGAAGTGTTCGACCAACCGCGTTCCGATCCCTTGGTGAGCGACGATGCGGAGGTTGCCGGTGCCAGGGTCGAGCAACTGAATGGTGCCCTTGTCCGTGCCGATAAGATCGGCTGAAGCCGCAAGAATCTCTTGAAGCAGCGACGGCAGCTCGCCGGTATGAATCAATTTGGTGCTGAGCGCCTGCAGACGCTGCATGATGCCGAGTTCCGCCGTCAGCCGACTTTTGCTGTCGCGCAGCGCATCTTCAGCCTGCTTGCGCGCGGTGATGTCCGTGAACAAGTTCACTGCGCCGACGATGTGTCCTTCGGCATTTCGCAGAGGATCGATGTGGACGATCACATGGCGCCTTGTGCCGTCGGACTGTTCGATAATGACTTCCTGACCATGCAGTGCTGTGCCGTCCCGCACCGCATCGACCATGGGCGTCTTGTCGTGCGGCAGCGCGGTCCCATCCGGCCACAGCAGCTTATGCGACCCACAAAACCGACTTTCGCTGTCGTCCAGGTTCGGCCTGCGGCCCCACAGTTCGGCTGCTTGATCATTGTAAAACGTGATGCGCCCGTCTCGATCGATCGTGTACATGGCCGCCGGC
>JAICWG010000051.1 GCA_025934915.1 Nitrospira sp. | reverse complement strand
CTGCTGCCTCCCGTAGGAGTCTGGCCCGTGTCGCAGTGCCAGTGTGGCTGATCGTCCTCTCAGACCAGCTACCCGTCGAAGCCTTGGTGAGCCGGTACCTCACCAACAAGCTGATAGGGCATGAGCCCATCCAAGAGCGCGATACCCACGGTATCGCTTTCTCTCCTGATCCGCAGACCAAGAGCCGTATGCGGTATTAGCTAACCTTTCGGCTAGTTATTCCCCACTCGAGGGTAGGTTACCCATGTATTCCTCACCCGTTCGCCGCTTTACAAACGTATTGCTACGTCTTCTCGCTCGACTTGCATGTATTAGGCGCGCCGCCAGCGTTCGTTCTGAGCCAGGATCAAACTCTCAAATAGGTGTTCTTAGAATTTGGACCAAGGGCCACCACTTCAATACACCTTACACCTTGCTCAACGTCCTCTATTCAGTTTTCAAAGAACGATCATGTTCATCACGCGAGCCGCGCACTCTACAATGTGCAGCGTAGCGTGTCAAGGGACCCGCTCGAAATAATTTCGGGTAGTTTCCCTTTTAGCACCGCACCATGACTCGCCGTCAGGCGCGGTCATCAGGCAGGAACACAACAACCATCGAACGATCGGTACCATACACAAGACACCCAGCAGGAGTCAAGTCTCATTACTTCTTAGCAGGAAAAATTCTGTCGGCCATCGAATCACCGCAAGCCAAGCGGCTACGGACTATCTCAAAAGCCATCAGTCAGTCGATCCGAGAAAAATCTGCTTCGTGCCGAAGTTCGAAGTCATTGACACACGGCTTGGAGGAACAGACCATGGGTTCTCAGCGATAGGAAACAGGCTGAATTTGAGGACCATGCGCCTACATCAACCGCTTTACGGTGGATGTAATACTTGAGTGAGTGAAACGAGCCCGCTTCTAGTTGTTCTGTGACGGTGACTGTTCTTCGATATCCCGCATCAAGCGTTAGAATTCAGGACTCTTGCGGATAAGCTGGGTTGCCGCTCCCATCAGCCTATCGATCTAGCCATCCGTCATATATGCAACCAGATCTTTAAAGTGTCACGACATGCTCATCTTTCCGAAAATGATGGCTATTCTGCCATAAACACACGAGAATAATGTCCGGCATCACGAAACCTCATTCTAATGAAAATGACTTGCGCAATATTGCCTACCATGACACCGTCATTGTGTTGGATCGCATCCCTGCATGATAATGAACCAAACGATCGGAATGAGAATAATGCGCTTCTCGCGACGAACCATCCTGAAGGCAACCGGTCTCGGAGCCCTGACCGCCGCGACCGACGGATGCGATGCCGTCGGCGGGGTCTTCGGCCGCATGTTCGCCGTCCCTCCGCGTGAGACGACCTACTTCACGCTCAACTCAAAATTCTACATTGTGAATTACGCCGATGGAGCCGTCTCCGCGTCGCGCGATCTGAATATTGAGCAGTGGAAGCTCCACATCAAAGGTTCGGTGCAGACCCCAATGTCGCTCGGTTGGCGAGACATTTTGAACCGTGATTCCTATGATCAGATTTCAACCTTGATGTGCATCGACACACTACCTGGCGGAGATAGCATAGGCACCGCCACCTGGCGCGGCATCTCGCTCAAGAAACTGCTCATCGACTGCGGCGCGGACACCGAGACGGCACGTGATGTCGTCTTTCGCGGCATCGACGGCTACGACGACAGCATTTCGTTCCCCCGTGCGATGCAGGACGACGTGATGCTGGCGTTTCTCATGAACGGCGAAAAGCTGCCGAAGGAACACGGCTTCCCACTTCGCCTCCTGGTGCCGGGTCTCTACGGCATCAAGAACGTGAAGTGGATCGTCGAAATCGAAGTCTATCCCGGCGACTATAAGGGCTACTGGCAACGGAAGGGCTGGACTGACGACGGCACGATCAAGGTTTTTTCACGCATCGACTCGCCTGGACATTACCAAACACTTCGCGGATCAGAGCATACGTTCCGCGGCATCGCCTTCGGTGGACCAAACAGTATCGGCAAAGTGGAAATCAGCTTCGATGCCGGACGCACCTGGAACGACTGCCGAATCGAACCGCCCATGTCGCCGTATTCCTGGGTCATCTGGAGCTATACGTGGCGGTCGCCAAAACCGGGAAAATTTCAAACCGTCGTCCGTGCGACGGATACAAAGGGACAACTGCAAGTGGCGGAGATTGTGAGACCACAGCCGGCAGGCGCGAGCGGGTACCACACGATCATTTCGGAGGTGGAGTTGATATAACCCTTCACTTCCAATCGCTAACTTGTCTCACACAAGAATTCCGGCTAGAATCTGGCCAGAATTTGTTATGAGATCGTCTTATCCCGAGGCGACCGAACACTTTAAACGCCTATGAGCCCATATCCGTGCAGCAGTTCGAGACGCATTAGAAACGCACCTTCGTTTCGGGCCAATAAAAAGTAGTAAAAGTTGAATCAAGCGGCTCCGCGGGATGAAGCGGCCAGAGTATCGGCTTCGTGTTGATGACGTGCGTGTGTATTACGACGTGAAAGAAGATGCCGTTGAAGTGCTGGCAATCGTGAAAAAATCCAAGGCGCAAGTATGGCTCGAAGAAAAAGGGAAGCGGACATGAAAAAGATCGCACTCTCTGATGTGAAAGACGATCTCTCGAAATATCTTCGGCTTGCCGCTAAGGAGGAGGTCGTGATTACTCGTCATGGCAAGCCAGCCGGGATTCTGATCGGCTTTGAGTCCGAGGACGATTGGTTTGACTTTCGTCTCGAAAACGATTCCAGATTCCATGAACGAATTGCAAAGGCTCGCGAACATCTACGCGCCGATCGAGGAACTCGTTTAGAAGATGTGAAAAAGTAACCAATCACAGTCTCGTTACCCTCGCTGGAAGGAAAGAATAAGGAAACGAAGGCGAGAGAAAGGTCTAGCTACTGCACCTCAAGCAAAGATCCACAACCCCTTTCCTACATCCTGGACAATACAGGAACGGTTTCCGCAACTGTCACCCAGCGCAAAATGAAAATCACCAGCTCTCTCTTTGAGGCCGGCCTCAAGTGCATAACGAAATGCTTTCTCCGATCACTTGGCGAAACAGGGATGGGGAACACCTATGCCGACTGGGTTCGGACTCAGGCCGAGTCTTACCGCAATGCTGGAATGAAGGACTTAATGGCAGGAGCAGCGGACGATGAATACATCATCGGTTCGCATGGAACGGAAAACTGGAAGACGACCAAGTGGCGGCTGGCCGTGGACCTCATGGCCCGTGCAAAAAATCTGGAATCTAGTCTTCACGCGGTGACACGAGCTTTGTCAGAAGGGAGAGGTCAGCCCGGCCAGTTCACTCCGATTCGATTCGTCTTCACCAACAAACTCAACCGAGATGACAAGCTGCTACTGGCGTTCGATGCGCTCGTGTTGTCGGAAATGTTGGGCCGCAAGGTCGGCCTAGGGAAGATCATCCATGGGGACAACCAAGCCGCGCTGAAGGTAAAGATTCCTGCCTTGGCGGGCGAGGTACGGAAATTCACTGGAAAGATCGCAGCCATGCTTTCCAGTCCTTCGCCACCAAACCTCATTCTGAATCGGCATTGTGTCGAGTGCGAGTTTCAAACCCGGTGTCGGCAAAAGGCGATTGAGAAAGACGATCTCAGCCTGTTGTCTAGCATGACAGAGAAGGAACGAAAGAAGTTCAACGGCAAAGGCATCTTTACTGTTACCCAACTCTCCTACACCTTCCGGCCTCGCCGCCGGCCAAAGCGGCTTGCTGCCAAGCGCGAGCAGTATCACCATTCCTTGAAGGCTCTCGCGATTCGGGAGCGAAAAATCCACATCGTCGGCAGTCCGGAACTAAAGATCGAAGGCACGCCCGCCTATCTGGATGTCGAGGGGCTTCCAGATCGCGATTTCTATTACCTCATCGGCATCCGCGTCAGAACCGCTCAGGGCATCGTGCAGCACAGCCTGTGGGCTGACATCGCAAATGAAGAGAAGCGGATCTGAGCCGACTTCCTGAACATTTTGTCGGAACTCGATACCCCAACCTTGGTCTACTATGGCAGCTTCGAAACGAACTTCCTTAAACGAATGTGTGACCGATATGGCGAACTGCCAGAAGGTTCAGCACTGGCTGACGTTATCGCATCGTCGCTTCACCTGGTGTCTGTGGTTTTTGCGCAGATTTACTTCCCAGCTTTCTCCAATCGGTTAAAGGAAATTGCGGGGTATCTGGGATTCACTTGGTCAGATCCTGCAGCGTCTGGTGTGCGAACCATCGCGTGGCGCCATGAATGGGAAGTCACTAAGACGCCCTCATTGAAAGAGACGCTCGTCACCTACAACGCGCAAGACTGTGAGGCGCTCGAATTAGTGGCGAGCAAATTGGTTGATTTGCATCAAGACGGCGTATCTCCGAACGATGTGGTGCGCACAGAGCGGCTGAAGCATGAAAATTTATACGGGGCTTTAAGCGCAATACATTCTCCTTTCCAGAACTGAGCGCCATAAACAAAGCCGCACATTGGGATTACCAGCGCGAGCGCGTATACGTGAAGTCAAATGCGTGCCTGAAGATTGCATTGACTCGTTCTTCAAGAACCAAGAAAGTGCTTTCGCCCAACAAGATAATTGAGTGTCCACGGCCTCGTTCTTGTCCGAAATGTCGATCGACAAACTTTTGGGCATGGGAGAAAAAGAGCAAAAGCATTCTTGATCTCAAGTTTATGCGCCATGGCATAAAGAGATGGATCATCCTCTACCTGTTTCACCGATACAAATGTCAGGACTGCGGAGCCACTTTCTCTCCTGAAACAATGAGCTGGACACGTAGCAAGTTTGGTCCTGGGATCGTGGCGTACTCGCTCTACCAGAACATCGGCCTGCGGCTACCACAAGAAAGTGTTGACCGCAGCTTGAACAAGTTATTCGACCTCCGCCTGAGGATTGGAACAACAAATCGCTTCAAAGCGAAGGCGGCGGAGACATACAAAGAGACTTACGATGCACTGATCAAACGGCTATGCAATAGCCAATTGATTCACGCCGATGAGACGAAGATCAGTGTAGCAGGCAAGGACGGGTTTGTGTGGGTCTTCGCGAACATGGAAGAAGTGGCCTATGTCTATAGTGAGACTCGCCAGGGTAGCACTCCGCAGAGCTTGCTCAAGGACTTCACTGGCGTCTTGGTTTCGGACTTCTACTCAGCATACGATGGAATCCCTTGCCCTCAACAAAAGTGCTTGATTCACCTAATCCGAGATTTGAACGATGAGGTTCTGAAATATCCTTACGACGAGGAACTGAAAAGGCTTGTAAAGAGTTTTGCCGACTTGGTGAAACCGATGGTGGAAACCGTTGATCGTTATGGTCTGAAAAGCCATTTCTTGAGAAAACATCTCGGGCCCGTAGACCGTTTTTACAAACGACTATCGTGCACGGACCTGCAAAGCGAGTCAGCGAGAACGTTCAAGGAACGCTTCAAGAAGAATAGAGCCAAGCTGTTCACTTTTCTAGCTCACGACGGCGTGCCTTGGAATAACAATAACGCCGAACATGCCGTCAAAGCCTTTGCGATGGTTCGTCGCACAATCGGAGGGGGGTCACTTCAGAAAATGGCATTCGTGATTATCTGGTTTTGCTTAGCATCTGCCAGGCATGCAGATACAAGGAAGTGGACTTTCTGGACTTCTTGCGGTCGGGCGAGAAAAACGTCGAAGCTTTTGCTAACTCGAAGCGCAGACGATCGAGATACAAAGTCCATCTAGGTTTAGGGTAGGCGTTCCCCATCGGGCGAAATTATGAATGGAAAATGGAGGCTTGCATTGCTGCATCGCACACTCCAAACTCAGCCGCATGCTTCGGCAAACGTCCGGTTCTACTTTATTGCAAGAGCGAATCGCGAGCAATCTGGTCTTTGCGGATCTCGTATTCCTTTTGGTCGATTTTTCCAGCTTTGAAGTCTTGTTCCACCCGATCCTTCTGCCGCTTCAGATTGTATTCGTAGCCGCCGCCTGCCGCCCCTGCCCCAAGGACCCCACCGAGCAGGCCGCTTCCGACTGCACCTGTGCACCCCGTCAGCAGTGCCAAACAAACGATGGCCAAACATAGATTCTTCATACATATCCCCGTGGAATCAATGGTCTAGTCTCTTGCCTGTAGCAAAAACTCAGACCTATCCATTTACTGACACACGCGATCGCTGTAACATCTCCAGCACAAGCAACAATACACCGATCGTAATGCAGACATCGGCCACGTTGAAGATGCCGGTGCGGAGACTGCCGATGCCGACGTTCATGAAGTCGATGACACGTCCCTCATGAAGCAGGCGATCTCGCCGAGCACGAGACTCCAGGCACTGGCGGAGAGCGGCTGCATCTGCTTGGCGACGAAGAGAACAATTGCCAACGCGACAAGCCATAACGCAGGGAACACTTGGAAGAAAATGACTCGTAGCTTATCGGAAAATTCGCTACCGAGACTCAAGAAAGCCCCCGGTTCTCGGCATACTCCAGACGAACGGTATCGTGGAACCACGATCGAGGAGGCTCAAAGGCTAAGTGCTGTTGCGCAACATCTTTGGTGAATTGATCGCAACCGACACTGCCGACGAGCAGTAGCAGTATCGACAGGCCTCGTTTGAACCGCACAGTAGAGAGTCTTACGCTCATCCCAGCTTTTCAGGAAATGCATCGGCTGTTTTCTGCTCCGGCGCTCGTTTCTTTTTACTGCCTGGATCTCAAGCGAGCATCAAGACGCCTGGTCCTTGCGCGGACGGCCGACAGGCAACTTTCCTTTTCGCTTCTTGAAACGCTTTCCTTTTTCCAGTTTTTTGAGCGTGGATTGGATCGCGGATTCGACGACTCCAGTGAGCGTCAGCTTTGGGCTCCAATAGACGACGGTTCGCAACCGCTCGACCATATCGGCAGACAGAGACAGCGTGACTCTTTCCTTACGTTTCGTGGTCTGCGACAGCAGCTTGGCGCGAGCCTCGGCAACAGCAGCACCAAGAGACTGCGTGCCTCTCTCCTTACCTTTCACAATTTGCCGTTTCTGCTTCATGTGACGGTCTCCTTCACAATGTGACCGATCTCAGCATTTTCACATATACTTGGATATCATGCCCTATTCGATCCACGCAAGTAGACTCTGCGGCTACCGTTCTGCGCTTCGCATGTGAGGCAAGGCATTTCGTGCGGGCAACCTCCTGCAATTTGGCGACAGAAAACATGTAGAGGAAGACGGCACAGACAGGCTAATGCGATTGTCTTAGAGTGCCACGGCCGGTCAAAATCCGACCCCGAATCCGCCGCTTCCGCCGATTTTTCCTGCCGTACCGCCTCCGATTCCAATCGAAAATCGGGGGTACGGGTAGGCAGAGCCATAGAATTTCGTCGGCCACGTGTGCAGATATTTCACGATCAACACAGGGTATCGATATTCGACGTCGTCAAGGGGCTCGACCTTTGCTTTTGACAGTTCTCCAACAATCGTCATTTTTGTTCCCACGGCAATGGTTGCGGGGTCGAGAAACTCCTGCTGAAACGCGAGGAATCGCCCCTGCGATTGTTGACGGTCGAGAATCGGTCTCTCGTCCTTATCGAGCGGCAACTGCAGAAGCTCGATCTGTGTCCCATCCTTCAGTCGTTTCGCCTTCAGCACTTCACCACCGAATACCACGATTTTCCCCTGGTATGAATCGGGAGCAGCCACGATTTCACGAAACGGGACCGTTCGGTCGACCAGAGACTCCAGTTCTTCAGGAATCACTCGTTGTGAGGAACAGGCTGTCGCCAGCACCAACACCACCCACCACACGTTGAAAGACGTCAGACGCATGTTCACACTATAGCGCGACGGTGATGCCGATTGTACTCGTCCCGTCTCGTGAGAGTGACGACCTAAGGGCTTTCCCCCTGGATGCTCTTTAGTTATGATACACCGTCTCATCGTGGCGTCTCAAAGTCGCCGCTCGTCGAGCTCACATCCCGTAGTAGAGGTGATCATGTTGCGAGTTATTCTAACTGTCATGCTGTTGCTCATGCCATTCGGCCTGTCCTCTTGTGACAAGGCGTATATGGCTACCATGGAGAAGATGGGCTATGCCAAACGTGACATCCTCAGCAGCCGCGTCAAATCAGCACGGGACGCCCAAGAAGACGCGAAGAAAGAGATTCAGACCACGCTGGAGCAATTCGGCAAAGTCGTCTCCTATGAAGGCGGGGATCTGGAAGACACCTATAAGAAACTGAGCGGTGAACTGGAGACGAGCGAAGACAGCGCCAAATCGGTCCGGAAGCGGATCTCGGACGTCGAAAGCGTGGCCGATGCCCTCTTTTCGGAATGGGAAGAGGAACTCGGACAATATTCCAGCGCCGACCTGCGCCGAAAGAGCCAAGCCAAACTCACCCAGACCAAGAATCGTTACCGAGAGATGCTCGCAGCCATGAAGCGCGCTGAGCAGCGGATTGAACCGGTCCTCAACCCGTTGCGCGATCAGGTCCTCTACTTGAAACACAACCTGAACGCGCGCGCACTCGCCGCCATCAAGGGCGAACTCGTCAAAGTGGATGCGCAAGTCGATCAACTGGTCAAAGACATGAACCGTTCCATCGCCGAAGCCGACAAGTTCATTCAGTCGATGGAGAAGGAATCGGACTGATGGTGTATTATGAGAGAGGGCGGCTATGCGTATCGAAGACCAACGAGAAAGCGACAATATCGAAGATCGTCGCGGTCTGGGGCCGGCCCGTATGGGGAGAGGCGGTCTCAGCATCGCCACCATTCTGCTGGCGCTCGCCGTCAGTTACTTCACGGGCGTCAATCCCCTGACCGTGCTGAATCTCTTCACCGGTGTCCGGAGCATGACCGAGGTGTCCGCTCCAACTGAATCCGGTCCAGTCGGCGCCCCCCAAGACAAACTCGGCAAGTTTGCCTCCGTCGTCCTTGCAGACACCGAAACGACGTGGCGAAACCTTCTCGGTCCTCGGTACGAGGATCCGCGTATGGTCCTCTTTTCCGGCGCCGTGCAATCGGCATGCGGCACCACGTCGTCGGCCGTTGGACCGTTCTATTGCGCCAACGATAGCCGGGTCTATTTAGACCTTGCCTTCTTCGATGAAATGGCGCATCGTCTTGGAGCGGCGGGTGACTTTGCTCAGGCCTATGTGATCGCCCATGAGGTCGGCCATCACGTGCAAAATCTCCTTGGCGTCGTAGAAAAGGTGCATCGCCTCCAACGACAAGCGTCGGAGGCGGAAGGAAACGCGCTGTCGGTCCGAATGGAACTCCAAGCCGATTGCTATGCCGGTGTCTGGGGTCATCACGCCAAGCGGGACCGAAACTTGATCGAGCCGGGCGATTTCGAAGCAGGGCTCCGGGCAGCTGCAGCGATCGGAGATGATCGCTTGCAAAAGATGTCGCGTGGCCATGTCCAACCGGAAAGCTGGACCCACGGTTCATCAGAACAACGGATGACCTGGCTCAGGCGTGGTCTCGAGTCCGGTGACCCCTCAGTCTGCAACACGTTCGATACAAAACGGTTATGAGCAATCCAGTTCCTCCACCTCAGAGCGGCTTCCTTGCTAAGACACTGGGTACAATGATGTCCGACCCTCCTTGGGCGGCTAAATCGTTTCTCGCCGCCGGCGCGACGACCGTCGCCGGACTCGGCGCCTGGCTTAGTAATATGATGTCGCCGGCACTCGCGAGCGCGGGTGGCAGCTTCCTCGGGGGATTCTTGTTTGGATGGGCATTCCGGAAAACCCTGAAGCTCGCCTTGTTGGTCACCATCTCATTGCTGGCACTCATCGCCATCCTTAAAACGACCGGCTGGATTCACCTGGATTGGACCTTGATCCAAGCAGATGTGAATCGTACGCTGGATTGGGCTCGAGGCAAAGCCCAGGGTTTCAAAGGAGTGTTGACCGGCTATCTCCCCTCAGCCGCCGCCGGCGGTGCCGGAGTATTGTTTGGACTTCGGAAGAAATAGACTGCCATTACCCGCAACCGATGTAACACCCTCATTGTCGCAGCGCTACCTAGAGGACTTCCCCCGCATGCAAGGCCTGCAGTCCTTCCCTTGCTCAATCTGCTCTCTGATGTCGTCATAGTCATAGCGCGACAGTTCGCGTTCCGTTTCAGCGGTGTCCCCGTCGATATGTTTCAGTCTCTGGTAAAACCGGTGCACGCCCGCCTCGCCTAAAACGTCTTCGTCTACTCAAAAGCCACGCCGCCGCGCCGCCGAGCAGCAAGGCGCCTGCACCAATGAGCACCCCCGCATCTTTTCGTGTAAAGGGCGCGTGAAAGGCGGGCGGGCTGACGTAACGGCGCTCGGGATACTCCCACCCCGGCACGCCAGGGCCGACCCGTTGCCCGTCGCGAAGCGCCATTTGCAACGCCTGGGCGAGGTGCAGGCCGCTCCGGTCGGTGGTCTGCAAGATTTGTTCACGACAACTGAACCCATCGGCGAGAATCAAGGTCTCTTTCGGCGCTTTGCGCACCTCGGGCAGCAGCACCAGCTCACCGACCTTTACCGACACGTCGTAGTGATCGCCGTCCTTGAATCCGAACGAGCCGGCCATGCCGCAGCATCCTGAATCGAGAATCTGAAAATCCAACCCCATGCGCTTGAGTACCTTTTGTTCCGCGTTCATCCCCATGACCACCTTTTGATGGCAATGTCCATGAACGATCGCCTTCCGAGGCAGCTGAGGCAATTCGATATGCAGAGCCTTGGATTCGAGAAACTCCGCCAAGGTCAGTGTCTGTGACTTCAACCGTTTGGCATCTTCGTTGTGCGGATTCAGATCGACCAACTCGTCACGGAAGGCCGCCACGCAGCTCGGCTCCAAACCGATGATGGGCGTGCCGGCCTTAATCTCCTCATGCAGCGTTTCCAGGATCTGCCGCCACATGGATTTTGCCAGATCGAGCATGCCGAAATCGTACAACGGCCGCCCGCAACAGAGAGAACGGCTCGGGATCGTGACGTGAAACCCGGCGGCCTCCAACACCTCGACGGCCGCAACGGCCGTCTCCGGAAAGAAAAAGTTATTGAATGTGTCCGGCCACAGGATGACTTTCAGTCGCCCCACGTTGCACGGCGGCCGGCGGCGAAACCATTCTGTAAAGGTCTGGCTGGCAAAGGGGGGCATCTGCCGGTGGACCGAGATCCCTCCCATCGTTTTGACGGCATCGCTGATCCTCGGCGTTTGCGTAAAAAAATTCGCGATGCCGGGCATGAGCGAGGCCAACCGCGACCACCAATAGATGAGACCCATCGAATAGGCGTGCATCGGCCGCACACGGCCGGCATAGTAATGCGAAAGAAACTCGGCCTTGTACGTCGCCATGTCGACGTTCACCGGACAATCGTGCTTGCACCCCTTGCAGGCCAGGCAGAGATGCAACGCATCATGGACGGCTTCCTCCCGCCATCCGTCCTTGAGCGGGTTGCCTTCCAACATTTCCCACAGTAATCGCGCCCGTCCCCGCGTCGAATGCATTTCCTCGTGCGTCACCCGATAGCTGGGACACATTGTCCCTTGGTGCTCACGGCGGCATTCGCCGACACCGACGCAGCGCAGAGTGGCATGGGCGAAGCTTCCCTGATCTTCACGGTATGAAAAATGCGTTTTGGTCGGAGGTGGGTTGTAGTCGGCCCCCAGACGAAGATTCTCGTCCACTCGGTAGGGATCCACGATCTTGTGCGGGTTCATCTTGCCATGAGGATCCCAAATGGTTTTGAACTCGCGAAACGCTCCGACGAGCTCATCACCGAACATCTTCGGCAGAAATTCGGCGCGAGACTGGCCGTCTCCATGTTCTCCCGACAATGACCCACCGTGGCTCACGACCAGATCAGCCGCCTCGCCGATGAACGAACGGAATTTCTTGATGCCGTCTTTCGTTTTTAAGTCGAAATCGATTCGCGTGTGGACACAGCCTTGCCCGAAGTGACCGTACAGAGCGCAGCCGTAATGGTATTTTTCGAATAGGGCGCGGAGCTCGCGCAGATACTGCCCGAGCTTTTCCGGAGGCACCGCCGAATCCTCCCAGCCTTCCCAGGTATCGGGTTGCCCGGGCACACGCGCGGTAGCGCCCAGGCCTGATTTTCTGGTTTCCCAAACGATCTTTTCGTGTTCCGGATCGTCGTACAGTTTGATGCTCGGCGCATTCGAATGGCGTTTGAGCGCGCTGATCATTCGATTTGCTTGCTCGTCGGCTTCTTCCGTCGTTTCGCCTCCGAATTCGACCAAGAGCCACCCTTGCCCTTCCGGCAGGATCTTGACGTCGTCGGGGTGCTTGCCTTTCAGCTTGATATTCTCGACCAGCACATGATCCATTCCCTCCAACCCGATGGGGCGGTACTTGAGGATCTCCGACACATGATCGCCGGCATGATAGACGTCCGGATACCCGAGCAGAACCGTGATCCGTTTCGGCGGGCTGTAGACCAGTCTGACCGTCGCCTCCAGCACGGTCACGCAGGTCCCTTCCGTGCCGACCAGCGCTTTGGCGACGTCGAAACCGTGTTCGGGGAGAAGCTTTTGAAGGTTGTACCCGGAAACTCGCCTGGGGATTTTCGGATAACGTTCCCTGATCAGATCCGCATATCGGTCTCGCAGGGCCTTAAGCTTTCCATAAATCTCTCCGCGGCGGCCTCCTTCTCCGATGATGCGCTCCAATTCATCATCGCTGGTCCTGCCGACGCGCATGCGGCATCCGTCGTAGGTGAGAATCTCCAGCTCTTCGGTGTTTTCCTCCGTCTTGCCTCCCATCAAGGCATGAACGCCACAGGAATTGTTGCCTATCATGCCGCCCAAGGTGCAGTGGTTGTGCGTGGAAGGGTCTGGGGCGAACGTCAAATGGTATTGCTCGGCAGCATTTCTCAGCACGTCGAGAACCAGGCCCGGTTGCACCCGCGCCCGTTTATTGTGCGGGTCCAGTTCCAGAATCCGGTTGAAGTACTTGGACATATCCATGACAACGGCGACGTTGCAGATCTGCCCCGCGAGGCTCGTCCCGCCGCCTCGCGAGAGGACCGGCGCTCCGTACCGCCGACACGCGGCCACGGTTTGAATCACATCGTCGACGTTTTTGGGAACGACCACCCCGATCGGCACCTGTCGGTAATTGGCGCCTCCGGCGGCATAGAGCGCGCGGCTGCCGTCGTCGAAGCGAACCTCGCCCTTGATGATGCTACGTAGTTCGGCGGCCAATGCCTGTGCATCGACTTGCGCCGTTGTTTCGGTCGTCCGCCGCGGCGTTCGTCCGATATCCTTCACCAATCCCTGCACCAATTCCTGACCGAGCATAGCCCTCCTCCGTGGATACTACACGGCGTACGCCCGAGCGTCCGTCCGCTTGAATTCCAACCCCATGCCGGGTCTGGAAAGGTCCGGGCACAGTACCCCGCTCTCCGGTTTAACGGCTCCCTCGAACAGCATCTGTTCGATTCGTGCGTGATCGTGGAAATATTCTAGATGCCGAAGCGGCGTGACGGCGCAGGCCGCGTGCAGGTGAAGGGCCGGCGCGCAATGCCCTGAAATGGGAAGACAGCGCGCCTCGCACAGGGCGGCGGCCTTGAGAAAACCGGTAATTCCGCAGCGAGATGCATCGGCCTGCAGCACATCGACCGCTCCGGCCTCGAGCATGCGGCGAAAATAAAACAGGTCGTATCCGTATTCTCCGGCCGTGATATCCATTCCGGCCGGCGCGCGATCGCGAATGAGACGCAAGCCTTCCAAATCGTCGGAGGAGACCGGTTCTTCGAACCAGCTCACGTTCAGAGACGAAAAAGCTCCCGCGAACGTGAGCGCCTCCTTGCGGCTATACGCGCCGTTGGCGTCCACGAACAATTGGATGTCGGGACCGATCGCCTCTCTCGCCGCTTTAACTCGATCAACGTCCTTCCACGGCTCGGTTCCCACTTTCAACTTGACGCGGGGAATGCCCTCCGCTGCCCAGCCGCCGAGCTGCTCTTTGAGCTGATCGATCGAATACGAGGTAAAGCCGCCGCTGCCGTAGACCGGCACTCCGGCATGAGCAGCTCCAAGCAATCTCACCAATGGAAGATCCAAGAGGCGGGCTTTCAAATCCCACAGCGCCGCATCGACGGCCGAAACGGCGGTGGAGGCGATACCGGGCCGGCCGAGATTGCGAATCTCGCGCAGCATGGCCGCCCAGCATGCGGGCACATCCATCGCGTCTCGCCCCTTGACGATCTCCGCGAGTGTGTCTTTGATCAGCCGAGCAGTACCGGTGTCGGCATAGGTGTACCCGATGCCATGCCGGTCGGCGGCCTTCGCTTCCACCAACACCAGCGTGGTCTTGTTCCACGCCAGCGTGCCGTCCGATTCGGGAAAGTCGGTTGGCACATGATATGCGGAGACGGTGATCTCATCGACCGGCACCTCCGCTCGCCGCGCGCCGGCGGCGCGTCGATCGACCTGTTGCGCGATTTTCGAGGAGCTCATGGCTACACCACCTCACGGACCTTGTCTTCGATCACGGTCTTGATGATGTCCCATCGATCCTTCGTCCCTTTGGCTAAGGCCTCGGCGAAATGGAGCGCCTGGGTCATCTTAATCTTCCCGGGCATGGGAGGCTCCGACGGATCGACCACGGCTTCGACAAGAGCCGGCCCCGGTTGGGCAAACGCTTCCCGCAGCACGTCCCGCACCTTCTTCGGATCGTCGACCGTATACCCCGGCGCACCGCACGCTTTCGCGATCCCCGCAAAATCGATCGGATGAAGCTGCACGCCGAACTGCGGATTGGCTTCCATGACGAGCTGCTCCCATTTGATCTGCCCCAGCACGTTGTTCTTGATCACGATGACCTTCACCGGCAGGTTGTACTTGGCCAACGTGGCCATCTCTCCCATCAACATCGCGAACCCGCCGTCGCCGATGAAACACACCACCTGCCGCCCCGGATGAGCGATCGCCGCGCCGACGCTGTACGGTAAGCCGTTCGCCATCGACGCCAGGGTACCGGACGCCGAAAACATCATGTTGCCTTTGATCTTGATATGCCGCGCCGCCCAGGTCGTGATCGTCCCCGTATCGCAACAAATGATCGCGTCGTCGCTCAAAAACTCATTGAGCTGATGCGCCACCACCTGCGGCTTCATCGGCATATCCATGCGGCTCCCCCGCTGCTCCATCAACTGATTCCATTGCTTGACGCTGCCTTGGATCGCCTGCAGGAATTTGCGGTCCTTTTTCGGCTGAATCATGGGAAGCAGAGCCCGCAGGACGTCCCAGCTCTGGCCGACGAGCCCGATCTCTACCGGATAACGAAGACCGATACGGGCCGCGTCGCTGTCGATCTGCACGCCCTTCGCCTGACTCGGTTTGGGATAGAAATCCTCATACGGGAAACTGCTGCCTATGATGATGAGGGTGTCGCAGCCCTCCATCGCATCCTGAGACGGCGCCGTTCCCAGAAGTCCGATCCCGCCCGTCGTGTAAGGATGGTCGTCGGGGACCACCGCCTTCCCGAGGAGCGGCTTGATGATGGGCGCCGCAACCTTCTCGGCCAATTGCACCACTTCATTGCGGGCGGTCAACGCGCCGCGACCCGCGAGAATCGCCACCTTCGTCCCGGCGTTGATGATGTCCGCCGCCTTCTGCAGCACCGCTTGGGGAGGCAACGGCAATGCATCGGCATACACGTCACCGCTGTGATGAGCAATATTCATCTTCGATCGCTTTCCGATGCCGTTCTCGGTCCAATCCTGAATGTCCTTCGGAATTGTCAGGTGAGCGACCGTGCGCCTGGCCATCGCCGTTTTAATCGCTTCATCGACGACGTTGCGGACATGCGCCGGCCCCATGACCCGCTCGTTGTACGCGGCGACATCGATATAGAGCTTGTCCAGATCGACGTCCTGCTGGAAATGTGTGCCGATGAGATCGTGAAAGGTATGGCCGGTAATGGCCAGCACGGGCTGGCCGTCCATCTTGGCGTCATAGAGTCCGTTCAACAAATGAATGCCGCCGGGCCCCGACGTGGCCAAGCAGACCCCGAGACGACCAGAGAACTTCGCGTAGCCGCACGCGGCGAAGGCAGCGGCTTCTTCATGGCGCACCTGGATGAACTGAATGTCTTTGCTTCTGGTGCGCAGGGCTTCGAAGATTCCGTTGATTCCGTCTCCGGGGAAACCGAAGATCGTCCGCACTTCCCAATCTATCAGCCGATCGATCAAGATGTCTGCGACGGTTTCCGACATATCACTCCTCCTGTTATTATTTTTTTTGCATAGACGTGACGCCCGCACGTTGAACGATGGACATGTTTTTTCATCCAAGCAATGCAAGCGAAATGCCTTGAAAGAAGACCGAAAATCTGCACGATTGTTGATCCTCGATCAAGACAATCTGTCTTTGTCGAGACATTCTGTCGAGCAGTTGTTTCTGAGTTCCCGCGTCTATTGCGAGCGTCCGTCTAGTGACGAGGCTAGGGAAGGTCTGATTTATTCAAAGTTCCGACAAATAATCAGCTCAATTCCCCGTGTTTTGAGTGTCAACTGATTAAAATCAGGAATTAATCAGACCTTCCCTAGATCGATCGCGTTATCGATGCCGTATAAGTCACGTTTCTTTTCCTCACGGTTCTTCACCTCAGAGTGCAGTGCAGGCGACGTTACTTGGTATGAAGTATGCGAAGTGAATGCGAGGCTAATTCAGAACGGCGCAGAGAAAGCATGCATTGAAGAGGATCCATGTCGTCCAAGATTGAAGACTATGCGTTGATCGGCGACACCCACACAGCGGGCTTGGTGTCCCGTGATGGATCGATCGATTGGCTGTGCCTGCCTCGCTTCGATTCCGCCGCATGTTTCGCCGCGCTGCTGGGAAGGCCGGAACACGGTCGCTGGTTGCTGAGACCGGCGGGAGTCGTCCATCGAATCCATCGTCACTACCGACCCGGCACCCTGGTCTTGGAAACCGAGTACGAAACCGCAGACGGATCGGTTGTCGTCGTGGATTGCATGCCGATCAGGGAGGGCCATCCGACCGTGGTCCGCATGGTCGAAGGGCGAAAAGGCCGCGCTCGGATGCAGATGGAGCTGGTTGTACGGTTCGATTACGGCTCGATTGTTCCTTGGGTTCGCAGCCTGAACGGAATGCTGACGGCGATGGCCGGTCCTGATGCGGTGTGTCTGCGCGCGGATGTGGATCTTCGCCACGAACGGCAGACGATAACTGCGGAATTTACCGTGTCGGCGGGGCAGTGCCTCCGGTTCGTGTTGACGTCCTATGCGTCGCATGAATCGCCGCCGCCGGCCTTGGACTCTGAGAAAGCCGTCGAGACGACGGAGCAATGGTGGAAAGACTGGTCGGATCGATGCGCGTATCAAGGCCCTTGGAAACAACAAGTCGTTCGTTCATTGATCACATTAAAGGCGATGACCTATGCGCCGACCGGCGGGATGGTGGCCGCCGTGACAACATCTCTTTCGGAAGGCCTGCGGGGCGGTTGTAATTGGGACTACCGCTTCTGTTGGCTTCGGGACGTCAGCTTTACCCTGTGCGCGTTGCTGGACAGCGGATACAAGGATGAAGCTGAGGCATGGTGGAAATGGGTCATGCGGGCGGTGGCCGGTGATCCATCGGATATTCAGGTCCTGTATGGAGTGGCGGGGGAACGCCGCGTGCCTGCGCAGGAACTCCCGTGTCTACCAGGCCATGACGGCTCGGGCCCGGTGCACATCGGAAACCAAGCCTTCCGGCAGTTTCAACTCGACCTGTACGGCGAGGTCATGGAAGGGATGCATCTAGCCCGCAAGAGAGGAGTCGAGTCGGAGCCAACGGCGTGGCCCCTGCAGTGCCGATTGATCGATCATCTGGAGTCGATCTGGGAACGTCCGGACCAGGGGATTTGGGAAGTGAGAGGCGAGCGGGCGCAGTTTACCTATTCCAAGGTGATGGCATGGGTGGCATTGGATCGAGCGGTCAAGGGTATCGAACGATTTGGGTTGGAAGGACCGCTGGATCGTTGGCGGAATCTCCGCGCCACAATCCATGAGACGGTCTGTCGTGACGGCTACGATCCAGGACAAGGCTCGTTCGTCCGGCAGTTCGGCTCCACCGCGCTGGATTCCAGTCTTCTACTGATCCCGGTCGTCGGATTTCTTCCGCCCCATGATCCGCGCGTGCAGGGAACCGTGCAGGCCATCGAACGTGAACTGATGGTGGACGAGGGACTCTTGTATCGCCACGGGAGCGCCGACTCACCGACGCAGGGCGTCTTCATCGCCTGCAGTTTCTGGCTGGCGCATGCCTACGTCCTGATGGGGCGGCGCGCAGAGGCCGAACGTTTATTCGACCATCTTCTCAGGCTCTGTAACGATGTCGGCTTACTGTCGGAGGAATACGACCCGGAGAAACAGTGCCAGATGGGAAATTTTCCACAGGGCTTGTCTCATCTGGCTCTGGTTAATGCAGCGCATGCATTCGTCGACAAGGACAGCATGAGGGGGTAACAGGAGAATGCAGACTCGCCGCTCAAAGGAAAGGAAGTCGATGAAGCGAATCAGCGTATGGCTGAGTTGGTGGAGTGGGTTCGCTGCGTTGTTTCTCCTTCTGGCAGGAAGCGTGGCCTGGGCGGAAGTCGCGGCAGGCGCCGTGGCAGCCGTATTTGCGACGGCCGCCGTTCTCTGTGGGCCGCCGAATCGGCGCGAGTTTGCTCCGGAGATCGCCTGGTTGGCCAAACTGACGTCGATTCCAGGAGGAGCTGTTCGCGATTGCGGGACGTTGACTGCGGCGCTCTGGAGACAAGTGGTACGACAGGAGCTTGTAGAAGGCGGGTTGTGTGAAGTGCCATTTCAATCCGGTCGCGAGGATGCCCGTTCAGCCGCGCGGCGCGCCGTGGTGATGACGGCTCTATCCGTGGCTCCCAACAGCTATGTCGTTGATGTGGACATGCGGCGGGGGGTTCTGCTGGTCCATCGACTCGTCCGCGATGGACCGCGGCAAACGAACAGACAGTGGCCTTTATGAACGTATGGCTGTGGGCGGCAACGGTGCTTCTTCTTGGTCTGCTTCCATGCGGCCTCCTATGTCTCCGAGCCGGATTGTGGGATTGCCTGATCGCGTTTGAACTGGCAAGCCTCATCACTGTTCTGGTCATGTTGTTGCTTGCCGCCGGTCTGCACCGACCGGAGCTGTACGATCTGGCGTTGGCTTCGGCGCTGTTGTCGTTTCCCGGCGCCTTGGTCTTTATTCGTTTTTTGGAGCCCGACCATGGCCGGGCATGACATCGTTATTTCCATATTGCTGGCCTTCGGCGTCGGGATCGAGCTCCTCTGTTGTCTGGGTCTTTGGGCAATGCGCCGGACCTTCGATCGACTTCACTATGTCGGCCCGGCCGTCGTTCTTGGGACGCCGGCCCTGGTCGTCGCGGTCGTCATCGAGGAAGGATTTTCTTCAGCGGGCGCGAAAGCCTTCGCGATCGCCGTCATACTGCTGTTGAGCGGGTCCGTCGTCACGCATGCGACCGCGCGAGCGATCCATCGCGCATCCACGCGTTCCGGCGAAGGCGAAAAGGCGAGATGACCGTCATTCAAGTCGTGGTGTTTGTCCTGGTCGCCGTCTGCGGCACGGCGGTGGTATTGATGCGCGAGCCCTATCGCCAGACGTTCCTGCTGAGCCTGTACGGCCTATTGCTGAGCATGCTGTTTGTGATTTTGGCAGCCCCCGACGTGGCCCTGTCGGTCATTGTAGTCGGCGCTGCGCTGCCGCTGATGATTCTGACGGCCTTGCGCATCGTGGGGAAGCATTCCACATGACGGTCCGGTCCCGCCAAATCATGGCCCTCGGCTCGGCGGCGGCATTGGGCCTGTTGCTCGTCTGGGGAGTGATGCGGCTTCCGGATTTCGGCGCATATCCCGAATCATACGGCGACATGCTCAATGCGGCGGCCGTTGCAGAACGGCATGTCACCAATATTCCGAGCGCGGTCAACTTCGATTATCGAGCGTTCGATACGTTGGGAGAAGAATTCATGCTGTTCGTGGCGGTGGCGGGATTGGCAGTTCTGTTCAGGGAACAGCGCGGACAATCGGATCGGAAGAACCTGAGTGTCGTGCAGGTCAGCGAGGCGGTACGGTGGATGGGATCGGGACTGATCGGCTTTACCGTCCTGTTCGGCATGATGATCGTGCTGCACGGCTCTCTGACGCCGGGCGGCGGATTCCAGGGAGGCCTCATCCTTGCCATGGCGGTGTTGCTGATCTATTTGATCCGAGGCGACGAGGCATTCGAGCGGGTGAGCCGTCGGGCTTTCGTCGAGGCTCTTGAAGCCTCAGGCGCGGGCGCCTATATCCTCATCGGGTTGGCCATGCTGGCGGCCGGCGGGATGTTTTTGGAGAATCTGTTACCGATCGGCCGTCTGCGTGAAGTCTATTCAGGGGGGACCATCTTTCTGATCAACCTCGCGACGGGCGTGGAAGTGTCCGCCGCCTTCGTGCTGCTCTTCGCGGAATTTCTTGAAGAGAGCCGCAAACCATCGAGCGAACGATGAATGTTCTGCCGTACGCGATCGCGGTGTGGTTGTTTCTAGCGGGGTTGTATGGGGTAGCCACCAGCCGCAATCTGATCCATCTGATCGTGTGCCTCTCGGTGGCCCAGTCGTCCACCTATATCCTGCTGATCGCGATCGGATATCGACAGGGGGCGGGAGCGCCGATCTTTATGTACGTCCCCATCGGGACGCCGGCGGTCGATCCGGTGGTCCAGGCGCTGGCCTTGACGGACGTCGTCGTCAGCGCCGCCATGACGGCGCTGCTTCTAGCCGTGGCCGTGCGGATCTACAAGCAAACAGGAACCCTGGACCCTCAGAAACTTCGGCCTTTGCGCTCCTGACATGGAACCGATGGTCCCTCTGCTGATCGCGCTTCCGCTTCTGGGGGCCGCCCTATTGATGGTCCTGCAGACGGCGCTCCCACGAAGCTGGGCTGATGGGTTTGCAATCACGACAGCCGGCGGCGTCGCGGTGTTGGGCGGCCTCCTGTTGCAGCGGACTGCGGAGACTCCTTTGCTCTATTGGCTGGGAGGCTGGACTCCCCGCGACGGCATCGCGGTCGGCATCGCACTCTTCGTGGATCCCTTTTCCGCCGGCATCGCCACGCTGATCGGTCTGCTGGGCACCGCCTCGTTCATCTTCGCCTGGCACTACTTCGATTCTGTCGGGAGGATGTTCCATGCGCTCATGCTGGTCTTTATCGCCGCGATGGTGGGATTTTGTCTGAGCGGCGATATCTTCACGCTGTTCGTCTTCTTTGAACTGATGAGCGTCGCGGCCTATGTCCTCACCGGATACAAGACCGAGGAATCCGCATTGGACGGCTGCCTGAATTTCGCCGTGACGAACAGCATCGGAGCTTTTTTCATCTTGTACGGCATTTGCCTGCTCTACGGCCGCACCGGCGCGCTCAATCTGGCTCAGATTGGGCGCGCGCTCGGCGGCGGGCCGGCCGACGGTCTGATCCTGATCGCCTTGTTGCTGATCGCGACCGGACTGTTCGTCAAGAGCGCATTGGTTCCGTTCCATTTCTGGTTGGCAGACGCCCATGCGGTTGCGCCGACGCCCGTATGCGTGCTCTTTTCCGGCGTCATGGTGGAGCTGGGCCTGTACGGAGTCGCGCGCATCTACTGGACCGTGTTCGACGGGCCGATGACCGGAGAACAAGCAGCGGTGCGTACCGTCCTGATGATCGCGGGTACCGTGACTGCATTGACAGGCGGCATGATGTGCCTGCTTCAGCGGCATATTAAGCGTCTCCTGGCATTTTCGACGATCAGCCATGCCGGTGTCTTGCTGATCGGTCTGGCTCTATTGAATCCACAAGGATCGGCCGGCGCGTCAATTTACCTGATCGGCCACGGGCTCGTGAAGGGCGCCCTATTCTTGTGCGCCGGCCTTCTGCTTCACCGCTATCGCGACGTGGATGAGATCTCGCTTCGGGGCAAGGGACGCGAATTGCCGATGACGGGAGTGATCGTGCTGCTCGCCGGGCTTGCACTGGCCGGTCTTCCGCCGTTCGGAACCCTTCTCGGCAAGTCGTTGATCGAGGAAGCCTCTCGCGGACATCACTATGGGTGGGTCTCGGCGGTCCTGTTTCTTTCGTCGGCGCTGACCGGAGGAGCGGTCTTGCGGGTGGCGGGTCGCATCTTTTTAGGCTGGGGCCGGACCGCCGAAGAAGAAGCCACGGGTCCGACCGAACAAGAGAATCCGGAGACGAAAGAAGCCCGGAGGCGAATGCATTGGATGATGGTCGCTCCGCCGGCCATGCTGGTCGCATTCGCTGCTCTGATCGGTCTGGCTCCGAATCTTGGTGAGCAGACGATGGCGGCAGCGG
>JAICWG010000077.1 GCA_025934915.1 Nitrospira sp. | reverse complement strand
TTTTCGTAGCTAACCGGTTCTTACGGAGCGCCAGGTGAGTGCGCGATTGATGTATGAAGGTTCTTGAAGGAAAGCGGAGGAAATGAACGATGCACGATACACGATCCTCATTTTTTGGCCTCTCGCTTCCAATTAATGGCTGCCCCTCAGTAATCCTGAGGTTTGCCCTCTGATCATTCAATTGGACGGGTAGTCGGAAGGTCTTATATTCCCGATACATCAAGGCAACGAGCTCGACGAAGGATGGAGCATAGAACGAGTGACGGCAGGGCTCCTCTCGTCCGGTTCAGCAATCAACAATCCACGGGGTGATCAGAGGAGGACTCGCGATGATTTCCCAGAAGCATAGCCCATATGTGTTCTCGTTTTTCATGGCCCTGCTCATGTCGAGCATCATGTCGTCCATCATTTCGATTTTCAACTTGGGACTGATCAGCGGCATCGTCGGCATCTGGCTCAAAGCCTGGGCGCTGGCGTTTACCATCGCCTTTCCGACGATTACGGTTATCACTCCGCTGGTTCGTAAATTGGTTTTGCTGGTGGTGCAAGAGAAGGCCTGAAGGACAGACACGAACCGGACCCCTGCCGAGTGGTGGCGAGGCCGGTCATTTTGATTCACTTCGTTTCGTTCCATCGCACAAGTGGGGCACAGATAGGGAGGTATTGTCATGAACCTGGAACAGATTCACATAACAGAGGCGGTGGTCATCGGCATCGGCGCCGCTTTGATCATGGATCTCTGGAACCTTTTCCTGAAACGCGCCTTTGATATCGCTTCACTGAATTTTTGTCTTGTCGGGCGTTGGCTGAGCCATAATGGCGCTCGGGACCTTTACTCACACTCGCATCGGAAACGCGGCTAAGAGACCGGCGGAATGTCTGATCGGCTGGGCAGCATACTTTCTGATCGGTGTGACCTTCGCGCTGATGCTTGTCGTGGCAACTTCAGGCGCATGGCTCGAACATCCGTCTCTGTTCCCCGCCTTATTGGTTGGCGTCGGCACCGTGCTTATCCCGTATTTCGTCGTGCAACCGGCCCTTGGGCTTGGGATCGCCTCGGCCAAGACGCCGCATCCTACTCAAGCCAGGCTGAAGAGCTTGATGACTCACAGCGTATTCGGCCTTGGGCTCTACCTCTCCGCCATTGTTTGGAATTATGTCCTACACACCTCTGTCTAGTGACAGACGCACGCGCATTAAGCCCGTCGCGTCTTCGTCGCGACGGGCTTGAGACGGTGCCAAGCGGGAGCGTCGCCCATACCGCGCACGATGAGACACCGTACCTCTTGTCAAAGCCTCGGGTGGAATGGTTCTATCATACATAGGAATTGCGGGTGAATGACCTGTAGGGCTCTGATGCACTCGACGACGGCAGGGTGGCATGCGGTCTCAAGGGATTTGTCCGGTCCCGCTGGAACTGTATCGTCCACGAAATTCTGATGGTTCAGAGGTGGAGGTCCCGGCGATGGAAATCTACCAGTTGAGAACATTCGTGACCGTCGCGCGGGAACGCAGCATCACTCGCGCCTCGGAACTCCTGTTTCTGAGCCAGCCAGCGGTGAGCGCCCATATCAAGACCCTTGAGGATGAACTCGGGCTGGTGTTGTTCGACCGTACGCCTCGCGGCATGAGCCTCACCGGGCACGGAACGGAGTTGCTGGAAAAAGCAGAGCAAATGCTGACTCTGCATCGAGACCTCATGGATGAGGCAAGGCGCATCAAGGTCGGCGTGAGCGGGAAGATCCATGTGGGGTCGAACCGCAGTACCAGTGCGCTGATGGTGGGAAAGTTACTGACCAGACTTGCCGAAACAGCTCCGGACATCGAGGTCGCGCTGGAATACGGAAGCTCGGCCGAGATCGCGCGTTCGATCCGGAGCGGCGGGCTGGATGCGGGCTTCTACACCGACGACGGCAACCAGATCACAGAACTCGAGACCATCGAAGTGGATCGGATTGAAATCTTTTTGGCTGCCCCTCGTGACTGGACCCATGATCCGGCGCGTCCCGACTGGCACAGACTCGCGCGCATGCCCTGGATTTGTCCGGCGTCAAACACGTGCTGCGGACGCGCGGCGGAAGCCTTGTTCGAGCGGAACGGATTCCGTCCGGAAAAGCTCGTCAGCGTGGATCAGGAGACTGTGACGCGAACGTTGATCGCCGGAGGCGTTGGGGTCGGCCTGTTGCATGCCGATACAGCGAAGGAAGCGGAGGCGAAAGGGGAGATTCAGCTGCTCGGTGGCGTCCAATATGAGGTGCGGGTGCTCTTCGCCTATCTCTGTCGGCGCGCGCAGGACCCACTCCTGGAGGCCGTCTCGGTCGCGATCCGCAGCATCATTGGCTAGTGCCGACAGAGGCAATGGTGCAATGCACCATCAATCGGGGCGGAATGGCACATCGCCGATATGCAGGCAAGTTTGGGATCACGTCTTGTTTCGTACATGCCGTTGCGCGAGTCATAAGTCTCGTGGCTCACCTCAATTCGACTCGACTTTCCTGTGCGCTCCACGACCTCACTGCGCAGCGATGGTTGGTATTGTTTTGGGCTTCCATTGAGCATGTCAACCGCTATTGTTGAACAATCAAAGGTCATTCCATGAGCGTGGTGTGTTGGAAGGACGAGCGGGCCTCACGCGACCTAATCCCTGTATCTACTCCAACGGTAGAAATGGCCAATGCCGCGCGTCACCTACTTGGTCTAAGGGAAGAGCAAACGGTTAGACTATTTCCTCGTCAACTTGTCGGAGAATTCTCGCGTAGAGTTCATCTCCTACAAAGAATCCGCTGTTTCGCATCGCGTCAAGGAGTGGTCGGACCGTCGAGAGCATTCCACGCTGTTTTGCCACGACGAGCAAGCCTAACAATCCCACAACTCGGCATCCTTCTTGTTCGGCGAGCCGTCGAGCCGTGGCATCATCCAATACTACGATGGCATCTGCCCCGATCTCCCGCGCCAGGATAATGGCTTCAGCTTCTCCCAGGCCGACGCGTGTGCAGAGCTGCTGGACTTGCGCTTGATTCTCGACCGTTCGGCATGTGATCCAGTCGGCATGGGCGATCTCAACGTTTCCTGGGCGACCAGGCGTCCAGCTCACGCTTTCTGCATAGACTGCATTGGGAATGACGATTTGATCAGCCAATTGAGGTAACAAGCCGAGCGAGCCGATGCGAGCCAGCGTAATTAAGAGACTCGCGTCAAGGACGAGAATCACGCGGAAGGAGTGGGCGGTAGGGCTGCTAACATCCGCAGATCTTCACGAAGGGGTTCCGCTGAATAGTCAAACCAGGGAATCTGATACTGAGCCAAGAAGGCCGGGAAATCAGTTAACGAGATCTGGAGAAATTCCGCCGCGCGAGCCCGAGAAATTTTTCCCCGGCGAACCAGATCCAAGATGAGGGCGGTCTTTGCTTCCTGACGCGCCTCGTCTTCTGTCCCGATCACCCGCAGCAACTCTGGCGGAATATCGATCGTAAGTGGCTGTCCCACACCGAAGAGTGTAGCAGAGAGTCTGCCGAAAACCAAGATTGGTGCCTCGAATGCCAGTGTAAGGTGACAGTGACGGCGTCATAAAGAGGCTCACTTTTCCGGCTCAAGTACAACCCCAAATTGTCAGGATCATGTTTCCAGGCACCGGAAGACAATAAACTGATGAGAGGCAAGATCAAAAAAACTCCGATAACATCTACAGTCCCTATAGAATAGAGTTGAACGTAATAGGATATCACACCTGTGAGCAATTTCAACAACTGAGGGCGGTGCCGCCCAATTATTCGTCGTAACGAATGCTGGTGGTGTTTGCCAGGAGCTGGGGGACCCATTGAACGCCGATTGGCGAGGCATGATCACTCGACGTATTTGCGCGGTTCCGGCGGTAGGCTGACCGGCCGATACTCCGGTTTCGCCTTCTCCAGCCGTTCTTGCACGCTGACATGCAACGTGGCGGATGGAGGGATTACGCGCACGGATGGGTGAAGCGTGATGAACGGCGGTTTGTAGGAATCGTGCATCGGTTCCATGAGGGGATTACCGGTGATCGTGGCGGTTCCATCCTTGGTGAACGTGCCGTCCTTGAACAGCAGGCCATGGGATTGCACTCTGTCCAGCATCCATCCAAACGTCACGTCGGACAGGCCCGTTTCCTTATAGCCGCAGCCGATGTCGCAATGGACTCCGGCGAACCACACCTGCTCCACTCCTTCGCGCGGGTCCCACAGGGTGGGCGGAAAGCTTTCCCGCTTTTCATCGATGGCGACGGCATGGTAGCCGAAGCGGACATTCGGGTGCAGCGAGGTATCGTGAAAACTGAATAATAGGTGGTCGAGGCCGCTGAAGAATGCGAGGGGAATACCGAGCGCGCCCACCGTGTCCCACACGCCGATGACTTCGATCAACACGTCCCGGCTTTGATAATCTTTGCGGAATTGGGCCGTGATCGTGTCGTTGTTCCGGCGGTAGACGTCGAAGGCGTGGCTCGCGAAGGTATCGTTCAGAAGTTGCCGTGCCGGCACGCCGCATTTGGTCAACATTCCCCCGATGCTGCGGGCGGTATAGGCACCTCTGCTGAATCCAAACAGATAAATCCGATCGCCATCCTCATACTGTTCGCTTATGAATCGATACCCGGCCTCCAGCTTGAGCTCCAAACCGGCTCCCGTCGCCCCTTCGGCGATTCGCACCGCCCAGATGCCATCGGCTCCGACGCCGTCGTCGTAAAAGGCGGTTTGTCCCAGGATCGATTTGATGCGAACCCCGGCCAGATGGATCTGCGCCTCGCCCGGCAGAAGGGCGAAGAACTTGAAGACATTCGTCTCATCCGGTGTCGTGCCGACGTTCGGATTCTTAGAATCCGGATGATCCCAGGTGCCGTCGGTGCAGACGATGATGTTCACCTCTCCTTTCCATAAAGAACTGTTGGAGCAGGAAGTCGAATGTTGGAATCCTACGGAGCTCCTCCGGCAGGGTCAAGAGTAGCCTGTCCCCATTTCACCAAATGGTTAGCCCCCCCAGAGGGGATTTCCGCTGGACGCGGATGATGTTCATCATGCCCAAATCCTCGTGGCCCAGGATGTGGCAATGAAACACGAAATCACCGATGTCCTGTCCACGAAAGTCGATCCGAAGCGTGACACGGGGATACGGATGGGCCGGATCTCCATCCCAGTGTGGAACTTCGATCATGTCGAGGAATTGTCCGGTGATCCCCGGCGCCTGCTCGTTGCCGTTGATTTCAAAGTTGGGCTGTCCTTCCACCAGGAAATGAAGCTGATGGAGGTGAAATTCGTGGTTCTCCAGTGTACGATTTTCCACTGTCCACTCCTCGACGGTTCCCTGGGTCGCGGTAATGGCGGGGGTGGCGTTCGGGTCGAACACCTTTTCCGATTGCCCTTCCACATCCATAAAGAACTGGGTCGGCTGGATCTCGTTGAAAAACACCAGCCGCCGTATAGCAACGGGCGCAGCGGTCAGGCCGGCAAACCGATTCAGATGAGGGTTGAACGCTTCGAAGTGGCCGACGCGGTCATCCTCGGCAGGTTCGGCGTGCCCATGAGCGCGCACGTGAATGTTGAAGAGGGGCCGAGTGGGGTTGTCGTCGCCATCGATTCCCGTGTTGATATTCTGAGTCACCAATTGCGCCTTTTCACATTGGGCAGGAGGGGCATTTACGACAAATTCTACCCGGGATGCAGGCGGCAGACGGAAGTGCGTCACCTGAATCAGGCTCCCAGGCTGAGCGCCGTCCTGAGAGTTGACCGGCACCCCGTCAATGGCCACGATCTCGATGGTCTGCGGTACGCCGTCGAACCGCACTTGCAGATCGAGAATGCTGTCCGCTGTGGAGTTGGATACACGCCAGAACTGTCGCTCCCCCGCTTCCATATGAAGAATGGCGGGGGTATAGGTCGTGTGACCGCTCGTGTCAGTGGTGGCGTTCGTGGGGATATGATTGACCGTGAGGTCCTGGAACGGGATGCCATTAGGGTCTCCCCCTGCGCCTTCTGGTAAACCTTGGCGCGTCGGCTGGTCCCGTATCATGAGAATGCGATGACGCAGATTCGCAACCGCCGGTTTGAGGTTTTCAATTCCGTCAACGACCAGGGCTCCGGAGGCGCCACCGAGGAGTATTTGTTCGGCCAACCCGTGCACGTGGGGATGATACCAATACAGACCCGGTGGCTCGTCGGCAGGAATAGTGAGCGTATATATATTGGAACGTCTGGCTGGAATTAATGAGGGTCTTGATCACTTCATCGGAATGGCATTTGGGGGACGTGTTGGTGCCGTGAAAGTGCATGTTCAGCGACGACCCCGTCATTCGGGTGCCACCGAGGCCGCAGTTTGGAGGATTGATCGTCATGTGCCCCGCTTGTGCCGGCGTATTGTTGGTCACGGTGATGATGAGATGATCACTCGGCTTCACATGGAGGGTCGGGTTTTCCTGACCAGTCGGAGTCATAAAGCAAAACAACGCTCGGTTTGCACCGTCAGTTCGGGTTTGATAGGACAATCGGACGGCCAATATGCCATGTCGGCTAAAGAGCGCCGGAGGCTGGCGCACAACTTCACCCGGGCTGAATCGGAGACAAGGATTCGCCACTGCTGGGACGGGCATCAAGAGAGAGGTTGCGGGAGCAAACTCGCCGGTTGGCATGTCCACCTGGGCGAAGGCCCAAACCGGGGCCATCGCAAAGACCACTACGATAACCACCACCTTCCAGTTCATCTTTGATCGCATTCCTTCAATCATGAAATCTCCTAAGTAGACGTGAGCACCATTAATCCTGAACAGCGAATCGCGCGGCACACGTTGCAAAGTGTTTGTCTAACCTGGAGAAACAAACGAGACCATACGAGGGGTGATGGATAGATTAATTTTTCTAGGAACAACTGAAGATCGAGTGTTGCCGATACTGTGTCACTGATACATGGGTGTGTCAAAATGGCAGATCAAGGATAGATCGGAAATCGATAGATTCGAATCGATCTCGAGATTAATTTTCGATGAAGGTTGCTGACAAAGTGAGAGCCAAGCCTTGGTTTTGGCATTCTGTTGATCGGGCATAAGCCTCGTGGCCCATTCATTCTGTCTCGATTTGCCCGGTGCGCTCTACGACCTCTACTGCACAGAGACGGTTGGAGTTGTTGCGGGTCTTGCTTGCCTCCATCGTCTTGAACGATTCCGTCCTTCAGATCAGACTATGTTTCCCCTTCCTGCTTGGGTATAATCCATCGGATTTAATGTTCTCATCTTGTTAGGAGATTCGTATGTCGGAGAAAGAAGACAAGAAGCGTGCGCTCGACTTAGCCTTGTCCCAGATCGAGAAGCAATACGGGAAGGGCGCGATTATGAAGCTGGGGGCCGGGGACAAGCACGCGGATGTGCCGGCGATTTCTACCGGCTCTTTGAGCCTCGACATTGCCCTTGGTGTGGGAGGACTTCCGCGCGGACGAGTGATCGAAATCTTTGGCCCGGAGGCATCAGGGAAGACGACGATGACGTTGCACTGCATTGCCGAGGTGCAGAAAACGGGTGGAGTGGCGGCCTTTATCGATGCCGAACATGCCCTTGACCTCACCTATGCCAAAAAGCTCGGCGTGCAGGCCGACGATCTCCTCGTGTCGCAGCCGGACACGGGTGAGCAGGCGTTGGAGATTGCTGAAACGTTGGTGCGAAGCGGCGCCATTGATTTGATCGTCGTCGATTCGGTTGCCGCCTTGACCCCTCGCGCAGAGATCGAAGGCGAAATGGGCGATGCCCACATGGGTCTTCAGGCACGACTTATGTCTCAGGCGCTGAGAAAGCTCACCGCCGCTATTGCCAAATCCCTGACGACCGTGATCTTTATCAATCAGATTCGCATGAAGCTCGGCGTGATGTTCGGAAATCCCGAGACCACAACCGGAGGCAATGCGCTCAAGTTCTATTCGTCCGTCCGGCTGGATATCCGTCGTATCGAATCGATTAAGGAAGGTCAAGAAGTGATGGGGAGCCGTGTTCGTGTGAAGGTCGTGAAGAACAAGATGGCGCCGCCGTTTCGTCAGGCGGAGTTCGACATCATGTTTGCCGAGGGAATTTCCAAGACCGGTGAATTGGTGGACATCGGCGTCGATAAGAAGCTCATCGAAAAATCCGGTGCCTGGTACTCCTACAAGGGAGAGCGAATCGGCCAGGGGCGCGATGCTGCCCGGGATTTTCTCAAAAATAATGTATCCACAGCCCGCGAGATCGAAATGAAAGTTCGCGAGGCGGCCGGTGTTCCGGCTCGTAGCGAGAAAAAAGTCGAGGCTAAAGAAGAAAAGCCTGTTTCACGAAGTGAGGAAAAGCGGACGCATCGATAACGGCAAGTGGTGAAAGCGCCGAAGCGGAGAAGCCGATCTTCTCTCGAAGATTGGATGCAGCTCGGGGTACGGTTTCTCGCGCGTCGAGATCGGACCGTCGCTCAGGTCGAACAGTATCTCGCATCCAAAGGAGCCTCGTCCCTTCAAGTACGGCAAACAGTTCGCCGTTTGTCCGACCTCAGCTATCTCAACGATCGCGCCTATGCTCAGCGATGGGTCGACAACCGGCTGGCTTCCCGGCCGATGGGGTGCGAACGGCTGAAGGCGGAGTTGCAGGCGAGGGGAATAGCCGAGACGTTGGCGGATCGGGTGATCACCGATGCGTTTCGCGACGTGGATGAAGAGACGCTGGCTCATCAAGCGTTGAATGTTAAGCAGGGCCATGGCCGTCGGTTGACTCGCTCTCAAACTGTGAACTTCCTCCGCCGTCGGGGTTTCGGTCAGGAGACCATTGATCGTATGATAGGAGAGTACGGTTTATGCGAGGGACCTGTGTATGAAGAATAGTGCGACTGATCTACGACGGGCCTTTATCCGCTATTTCGAAGAGCAAGGGCATCAGGCTGTGCCAAGCGCGTCGCTCCTTCCGCAAGCGGACCCGACCCTGCTCTTCACGAACGCCGGTATGAATCAATTCAAGCGGGTCTTTCTCGGAGAAGAACTCCGTCCCTACAAGAGAGCCGTCTCCGTGCAAAAGTGCCTTCGCGCCGGCGGGAAACACAACGATCTTGAAAACGTGGGTTACACTAGGCGCCACCACACGTTTTTTGAGATGTTGGGAAATTTTTCGTTCGGCGATTATTTCAAGGAAGAAGCCATCAGATTCGGCTGGGAGTTTTTGACCGAGAGGGTTGGGCTGGCCAAGGATCGGCTCTGGGTGACGATCTTCCGGGAAGACGATGAAGCGGACCGCTTGTGGAGAAAGATCGGCGTACCGGCATCGCGCATCATGCGGTGCGGCGAAAAAGACAACTTTTGGCAAATGGCGGACACCGGTCCCTGCGGCCCCTGTTCGGAAATTCACTTCGATCAGGGCCCATCCGTGCCCGGCGAGGACTTGCCGAACGGCGAGGGCGGCCGGGTGATCGAAATCTGGAATCTGGTCTTCATGCAGTACAACCGAGACGCCTCCGGAACGCTCCACCCGCTGCCGCAGCCGAGCATCGACACGGGGATGGGGCTCGAGCGGCTGGCCGCCGTGGCCCAAGGTGTCTACAGCAATTACGACAGCGATCTCTTCACCCCATTACTTGCGGCTATCGCCGGACGGGCCGGCAACGAGTACGGCAAGAAGGAATCTTCGGACCGTTCGATGCGCGTGATTGCGGACCATCTGCGCGCCATCACGTTTTTGATGACGGATGGCGTGCTGCCTTCGAATGAAGGACGTGGGTATGTGTTGAGGCGGATTCTGCGCCGCGCGGCCCGCCATGGCCGACTGCTCGGCATTGTCGAGCCCTTTCTGCACGAACTCAGCTCAACGGTCGTAGACCAGATGGCCGTCGCCTATCCGGAAGTGCGCGCGGCGTCCGGCACGATCGCCGAAGCGACGAAGGGCGAAGAGGAGCGGTTTATCGCGACACTCGACCAAGGCTTGCCGATCTTGAACGAGATGATCGAGCGGGTGAAGGTGGCGAAGCGAACAGTCTTGGCGGGGGACGACGTTTTTAAACTCTATGACACCTACGGCTTCCCCATGGACTTGATCACTGAGGCCTGCCGGGAACAGGGCATGACGGTCGACGAATCCGGCTTCAATGCGGCGATCGAAGAACAACGGACTCGCGCGCGCAAGACCGGCGGATTCGAACAAGAAACGGCCAGACCGGCCGTCGCAGAGCTGGCCAAGCGGATCGGGGCGACGACATTCGTCGGCTATGAGCATCTGGAAAGCGACAGCGTCTTGCGGGCGATTCTGAAAGGCGAGCAACTGGTGAAGGAAGCGGTAGAAGGGGAGACGGTCGAGCTGGCGATGGATGTCACGCCCTTCTATGCCGAAGGCGGTGGTCAGGTCGGAGACCAGGGAACATTGGCGGGGCCTGAAGGGGTGGTCGATATCAAGGAGACGACGAGGCCGGCGCCGACGGTCATCTTGCATAAGGGAATCGTCCACAAGGGGCGCGTTCGAGAAGGTGAGCGCCTGCATATGACGGTGAATGCCTCCATGCGCCGGGACGCCGCGCGCAATCATACGGCGACACATCTGGTCCATGCCGCCCTGCGTGATTTACTCGGGCCTCATGTGAAGCAGTATGGATCGCTGGTCGGACCCAACCGCCTTCGGTTTGACTTTGCCCATTTTCGACCGCTGTCATCCCGCGACATCGACGATATCGAATCGACGGTGAATGAGGAAATCCGCAAGAACGAGGCCGTGCGTACCGAAGTGATGAGCATTCAAGACGCAGTGGCGAACGGCGCCCTGGCGTTCTTCGGCGACAAGTACGGCGAACAGGTGCGTGTCGTGAGCGTCGAGTCGTTCAGCAAAGAACTGTGCGGCGGCACCCATTGCCGTCAGACGGGTGACATCGGGCTCTTCCGCATTGTCTCGGAAGGAGGCGTGGCGGCCGGTGTGCGCCGGATCGAAGCGCAGACGGGCAGCGGCGCGTACGGGCTCATGAAGAAGCTCGAAGCCGATGTCCGAGAGATGTCGGATCTGTTGAAGACAGGGCAGTCCGAGTTGGTCGTCAAGACCCGCAAGCTGATGACGCAGCTGAAGGACAAAGAGCGCGAGCTTGATGAGCTGAAGCTGAAAATGGCGAGCGGATCGGAGACGACTTCCAAGATCAAGACGATCGCCGGAGTGACGGTGCACCAGCAGCGGACGGATGGCCTGGATGTGAACGGCATGCGGGCGTTGGCGGATCAGCTCCGGGATAAGTTGAAGAGCGGCGTCATTGCACTTGGCGCGGCAACTGACGACGGCAAGGTCTCACTACTGGTCGTGGTGACGAAAGACTTGATCGGCACACTCAAAGCCGGCGAGCTTATCAAAGCCATGGCGACCGAGGTTGGTGGAACCGGAGGTGGCCGGCCGGAAATGGCGCAGGCCGGGGGAAAGGATCCGTCTAAGCTCGACGCCGCGTTGGAAAAGGTTTTTGGTCTGGTTGAAACTACCCTCCGGCGGTAAAATCATGCCTGGCCGCATTCTCGCGCTCGATTACGGCACCAAGCGGATCGGCGTCTCGCTCAGCGACGAATTGGGTTGGACGGCGCAGCCGCTCGAAACCTTCGAACGGAAGACGCTGGATCGGGATGTCGCTCATATCGCCGCGCTGGTCGGGATGCACAATGTGGAGCGGGTGGTACTGGGATTGCCGCTTCAGCTGGACGGACGGGAAGGGCCGGCCGTCCAGGCGATGCGCGAGTTTACGGTGAAACTGGAAGCGGGCTTGTCCGTGCCGGTCGTCCGGTGGGACGAGCGGATGACGACAAAGGCGGCGGAACAGTTGTTGATCGCCGCCGATGTCAGCAGGAAGAAACGCAAAGGCATCGTCGATCGTATTGCCGCCGCGATTCTCCTGCGAAGTTACCTTGAAGCGCAGGATCAGGTCTCCGCTCAATCCGTCGGAGGTCGGCCTGCCGAAGAGATGCCGGAAGAGTGGATGGAATCGTCTCCTGACGACCGATCCTATGACACTGCGTCTGATCCTCATCATATTGATCGCCCTCGTCGCGCTCGCCGGCGTGGCCGGATATCAGATGATTCGGTGGGCTGAAGCGCCCGTCCTTTCCGAGTCGGATCATCCTCCGCAAAAAATCGTCGTGATTCCGGAAGGCGCGACGTTTCAACAAGCTGCGGCCTTGCTCGAACGAGAGCAGTTGATCAGGAGCCGTTCGGCGTTTCTGCTTCTAGGGAAATCTCAAGAGGTTGACCGCAAGATTCATCCCGGAGAGTATGAGTTCAACGCCGCCATGGCCCCGGCGGAGATCCTTGCCAAGTTGCTGGCCGGACGTGTGGTGCTTCATTCGATCACGATTCCCGAAGGATATACGATCCTTCAAATTGCCGATGTGCTGGACGAACATCGCATCACGAATCGCCCCGAATTTATCCAATTGGCCGCTGACAAGTCCTTCGTCAAGACGTTGGGAATTTCTGCGGATACGGCGGAAGGGTATCTCTACCCCGACACCTACCGATTTGCCAGGCCGACGGCTGCTAAAGACATCATCAAGACCATGGTGGAGCAATTTGGGCGTGTGATGACTCAGGAATGGCAGGCACGGGCCAAAGACATTCACTTGACCGTCCATGAGGTGTTGACCCTGGCTTCAGTGATTGAAAAAGAAACCGGTGTCGGAGACGAACGTCCTCACATTTCAGCTGTATTCCATAATCGGCTGAAGAAACACATTCCTCTGCAGAGCGACCCGACGGTGATCTATGGTCTGTCGAATTTCGATGGAAACCTTCGCAAAAAGGACCTCACGCATCCCAGCCCCTACAATACCTACCGGTGGGCGGGTCTTCCGCCCGGGCCGATCGCCAATCCCGGAGCGCAGTCGATCCGTGCCGCCTTGTATCCCCTACCTTCAGCGTATCTCTACTTTGTTTCGAAGAACGACGGAACACATCAATTCTCTGCGACGCTCATAGAACATAACAAAGCGGTGGAAAAGTACCAGAAGCGCCCCTTCCGACGAGGAAATCACTCGCAGACCTTTATGACTCCCGATGGTGGACAGACAAGCTACAAGAAAGGAGTATCGTAAAGCATGTCAGGATGGAATCTCCCTGCTCTTATCGACCATACGGTATTGAGACCGGATGCGACGAAAGTCGAGGTGCTTCGGTTGTGTGAAGAGGCGAAGGCCAACGGTTTCATGGTCATTTTTGCCCCACCCTGCTACATCGATGAGATAGTGGCGGCGGTTGTCGGAACCGGTATTCGAGTCGGTATTCCCATTGGGTTTCCATTAGGGGGGCATAACACAAAGACCAAGGTGGCCGAAGCCGTCGAGGCCGTGCAGCGGGGCGCGACGGTGTTGGACATGGTGTTGAATATCAGCAGACTGAAGTCGGCGGATCATGATTATGTGCGAACGGACATCGCTGAAGTTGTGAAGTCTACCATGGGTGTTGAGCACAAAGTGATCCTGGAAACCTGTTATCTCACGCATCAGGAGAAACAGACAGCCTGTCATTTGATCGTGGAAGCCGGGGCCGACTATGTGAAAACGTCGACCGGTTTCGGAGCTGCGGGGGCGACAGTCGACGATGTTCGGTTGCTGAAGAATACCGTCGCGGGGCGGGTAAAAGTGAAGGCTTCAGGCGGCATTCGTGATTGGAAGACCACGCTCGCGATGCTGGAAGCTGGAGCCGATAGGATTGGGACCAGCGCTAGCCTCGCGATCATCCAGGAATGGCGCGCGGCGATACATCAACAAGCATAAAGCCGTACTGAGTGTGGGTGTGGATTTCGGTTGCTCAGCACAACGCCCAGAATATTTGCGCCGGTATCTATTGCTTGATCGTGCGGCCTAACAGCCGTTGCTCGCCTGCCTAGGTCCTCCTGTATCCCCATGTCGGTCCCATACGCATCTATGTTGGACTACAGCGACTTGGTATAGTGCACTGATGATCAATCGAATCATTCTGTTGGTTGTCGATGGGTTCGGGGTGGGTGCGTTGCCGGACGGCGTCAACTATGACGATGCCGACGCGAACACCCTCGTGCACCTGGCCGAGACGGTCGATGGACTGAGCTTACCTAATTTCGAGATGCTCGGGTTGGGGCATATCGCTTCGATCAAAGGCGTACGAGCCATGGTCCAGCCGAACGGTTCTTTTGGTCGACTGGGATTTGCATCGCCGGGTAAAGATTCCGTCGTCGGATATTGGGAAATCGGCGGGGTCATCCAAAAAGAAGCTTCCACGGTCTGCAGGTCCAGCGTTCCCACCAAGATCGTCGACATTATTGAACAGTCCTTGGGCAGAAAATCGATCGGTCGAGGCATCTCGTCCATGGGAGTGATGCTCCGCCGGCATAGTATGGAGCATATGGCCACCGGGGCGCCTATTCTGTGGACGGATGGATGCAATACGTGCTTTTTGGCCATGCATGAATCCATTATGGCGCCGGTGGAATTCCAACAGCGATGTCGCGAGATCCGGAAAGCCGTGAAGGATGCGGGGACGCTCATCCGTGTCGTGGGGCAGCCGGTCATCGGCGGGCATGACTTGCTTCGGCCACAGGTCGGACGAAAGGACTTTGTGATCGAGCCACCGGGTGTGACGATGTTGGATGTCTTAAGCCGATCCGGCCAGATCGTGATGGGGGTGGGAAAGGTCTATGATCTCTTTACTGGACGAGGGCTGACGAAATCCTTCCCGGTTGCGTCGGGGATGGCGGCTTTTGATGAAGTCATCGGCATGTTGAATAAGGTGCCTCGCGGACTCATCTGTGCCAGTCTGGATTTGTTGTCCGAAGATGCCGTACAGTCGGCGACAGCCGTGCAGGAATTTGATCGCCGTCTGCCTGATTTGTTCGAGCGGTTGCGTCTCGGTGATATGGTCATTGTGACGGGTGATCATGGGAGAGATTTCTCATTACCTGGACGAACGTCCACGCGAGAGTATGTTCCGGTCTTCGCGAGCGGCCCAAAACTAGCCCAAGGCGTTGATTTGGGGACGAGGCCGACGGCGGCGGATGTAGGGCAGACGATTGTGGAGGCACTTCGAGCCGAGCGATTACCAGTTGGTGAGAGTTTCTTGGATGCGCTCAGGCCCGGATAGGCATGAGTAAGAAGTGAAGATGAAGGATGAGCGATGAAACGTGCGGCGAAGGACGAGAAGGAATAGAGTGGGGGTAAGAACGTGTCCAACGTGTCCTATGAGGACAGACTGAAAGAACTCGGATTCATCCTGCCGGCTCCTCCAAAACCCGTGGCAAACTATGTGCCGGTAGTTAGGGTGGGGGACTTGTTGTTTCTCTCCGGTGTATTACCTTCACGCGATGGCCGCCTTGTTCTGACCGGCAAGCTCGGAGAGAACCTCACAGTCGAACAGGGGGTTGAGGCAGCGAGAGTAGCGGTGCTGAATGGCTTAAGTATTGTCCGGAGCGAAGCCGGATCGCTGGATGGAGTCAAGCAGATCGTCAAGATGGTCGGCTATATCGCCTCGGCTCCCGGCTTTACCGATCAACCGCAAGTTCTCAACGGTGCATCCGACCTGCTTGTTTCTGTGTTCGGGGAAGCAGGCCGCCATGCACGCGTAGCCGTCGGTGCCGCGGAGTTGCCACGCTTGGCTCCCATCGAAATCGAGCTGATCGTGGAGTTGCGTTCGTCATAGTCACAGCCCGCCCTAGGAAAACCACTGGTTTTCATATCTAGGGGTTCACCTAGGATATGATATGCAGTAGACTATCTATTTTTCGCTGTTTCTCTCGAGTCTAAGGGCTCTTCCATGTATGAGGTCAAGACTGCTGATCCTCCTCCCGACGGGTTTATTCCTGATTCCGAACCATTTGGTTGTCAAGAGACGGTAGGGAAGCAAGAAACGCCGAAACCATTCCCTTTCGAGTGGTATGATCTACGACGCATGAATCAGCAGGCGTGGAACTCTATGGATGAATTGCACCGGATCGGCGTGCCCTATGATTGGTACTATCGGACTTCCAAGTGGCTTGCCGCTACGGTAGCAGTCATCGCTGTGCTGGTGCTCGCGGGCTGGACATTTCATATCAACCGACTCACCAGCTTGTCTCCCGATTTCGCCTCGATGAAAGTCATTACGGCAGTCGGCTTTCTCTGCTTAGCCGGCGCTCTTCTATTGCTCAACCCGCAGATCATCCGTCCGGACTCAAGCGGCACGCGCGCTAGGAACGGTGTCGTGATTTTATTGACAACGATGGCAGGCCTGCTGGGGCTTGGCACTCTGTTCGGATATGCCATGTATGTGGAAGCAGAGCGAGTTCCTCCGTCATGGACGCCGCCGGCAGCGGCCCTATCTTTTATGTTCCTAGGGGGAGCCGTCCTTGCTTCGATGAAGAAGAACGCTCGGCAATATGTCTCGCACAGTCTAGCCGCTGCTGTGATGTTCATCTGTTCGCTCGCCCTGCTTGGGTATCTCTTCCACAAGCAATCGCTCTATGCCATGCCGTCGTACAAGTCGGTGGCGCTGCATACTGCTCTCTCGTTTGTGTTATTGAGTCTCGCCCTGCTCTGTCTCAGGCCTGATCAAGGGTTGATGAAAACAGCGACAGCGAGCACCGCTGGGGGCTCGATGCTGCAACACATGGTTCCACTGATGGTGGGGATGGTCCTCATCATCGGATGGGTCCACCTGATCGGAGAAACGGCTGGATTGTACAATAGCCGCTTCGGCCTGCTCGTGGTTGTCGGGCTGAGCGTGGTCGGCTTCAGCGTCATTCTGTGGACAGTAGCGGGGTCCTTGAACCAGATCGATGCGGCGAAGGATCTGAGCGAGCGACGTCTGCAGCAGGCCATCGAACAACTTCGCGTCTCCGACGAACAAAAGACCCACCTCCTCTACACGGTGAGCCATGAATATCGCACCCCACTGAACGGGATCATCGGCATCAGCCGGTTCTTGCTCAATCGTGCCGACGGTCCGCTGACCGCGGAGCAGGACAAGCAAATCAGGATGATGCAGACAGGGGCTCAGCAACTGGTAGCCCTCATCGATACGATGCTGGATCTTGAAAAGATCAAGACCGGCAAACTGCAACCGGCATCCCGCCGATGCACGGTGCATTCATTGTTGCAAAGCCTACGCGCCGCCGCAGAGCTGTTGCCTCCACGACCCGGCGTGAGTCTCGTTATAGAGGAGCCCGACTCACAAGCCGCATTGATCACCGACGATACCCTCTTGAGCCGCATTCTCTACAATTTCGTCCACAATGCGGTGAAATATACCGAGCGGGGCACGATCATCGTCTCGGCCGAGTCGGTCTCAACCGGGCAGGCTGTTCGTCTTGTCGTACGTGACAGCGGGATCGGCATTGCGCCAGAAGATCAGACTCGCATCTTCGACGAATTTGTCCAAATCCGTCATCCCTTGCAACAGTGGATGAGAGGACAGGGCCTGGGCTTAGCGCTGTGCAAACGGCTCGCCGACGTGCTCGGCGCCGTCATCATGGTTGAGAGTCAGCCCGGGAAAGGCTCGACCTTTTCGGTCATGGTGCCCTGTGAGCAGAGCACGTCCTCGGCAATGGTCGAAGATGGATGGCAAAAATACGAGCATGTGGTTATGGCGGAGAGCGGAACGCTCGAGAGCGCAGAATGCCGATCCGGTCTCCGATGAGTTTCACGAGGTTGATATGACCAGGTCCACTGCCGAATCCGATCACCCGACTATTCTCGTGGTCGACGATAATCCAGCCGCCTTGTATGTGAAGAGTCGCTTGCTCAGCCGGCAGAGTTACCGAGTCATTGAAGCGGACAACGGAGCCGACGCGCTCAGCGTCGCCACCACAAAACGGCCCGCTCTCATCCTGCTTGATGTGAACTTATCGGACATCAACGGCTTCGATGTCTGTCACCAGCTCAAGACTCAGCCTGAGACGAAGTTCATCAAAATACTGCAGACCTCCGCCGCCCGCATCAACGCACCGGATCGGGTGAAAAGCCTGGAAGTCGGCGCGGATGCGTATCTGGTGGAACCGGCGGAGGAGGAAGAGTTGATCGGCACTGTGCAGGCACTGCTCAAGCTGGCCCAGCACGAACGGGAGAATCAGCGGCTCATCGCGCGTCTCACCGAGAGCGAAACGCGTTATCGGTCGCTCATCGAGCGCATGCCGGCGG
>JAICWG010000009.1 GCA_025934915.1 Nitrospira sp. | reverse complement strand
CGTTCCTCCGGTCACCAACCCGAACAGTTGAGAGGGCCACGAGCCCGTATCGTGCAAGGACGGGAGACACGGAGGTGCACCATGAGCGGGGCGTGTTTTGTCGGCATGGATATCTCGCAAGACTCCGTCGATGTGGCGGTCCAGCTTGGGACCGCATTCCAAATAGCGAACAATGAGCAGGGACTCGCAGAAACGGTCAAGCGCCTGCAGACGCTCACGCCTGCCTTGATCGTGCTCGAAGCGACGGGCGGGCTTGAAGTCCCACTCGCGGGGGCATTGGTTGCTGCCGGACTGCCGGTCGTCGTCATCAATCCCCTCCAGGTGCGGGACGTTGCCCGGGCCACCGGCCAGTTAGCGAAGACGGACCGACTCGATGCGCAGATCCTCGCCCGCTTTGCGGAAGCGATCCGCCCACCGATCAGACCGGTCCCCGATGAGCAGCCGCAAGCCCTGGCGGCGCTCGTGGCGCGGCGTCGGCAACTGATTGAGATGCTGACAGCCGAGAAGAATCGGCTCCGCCTCGCAGCCCGACCCATTCAGAAACGGGTACAGGCGCACATCGCGTGGCTGGAGAAGGAACTCGCCGCGACCACGATCGATCTGACCACCACCATGCGCGAACGTCCGGTGTGGCGAGAGAAGGAAGAAGTGTTACGGAGCGTGCCGGGTGTCGGGCCGGTGCTCACCACGACGCTCTGCGCGAACCTCCCCGAGCTGGGGACGTTGACGCGCAAAGCAGTGGCGGCCTTGGCGGGGGTCGCGCCGGAAAAGTAAAAAAGGGGTCGGGAGTCATTTCTTGACAGGGACGACGTGCGTGAGGTAGAAGCCACGGCATGCCCCGTCGCCCTCGTCTTGCTGCAGGTGATCTCGCCTATCATGTCTTGAATCGTCGCGTGGGACGGTTGCCCCTCTTCAGCAAGCCGTCGGACTATGTCGTCTTCGAGAAGATTCTGGCTGAATCCATGGAACGCACCCGCATGCGGCTTGTTGCCTACTGCTTGATGCCGAATCACTGGCACCTGCTGCTTTGGCCGCGACGAGATGGGGAACTTTCGGAGGTGCTACGGTGGATCACCGTGACCCATACCCAACGCTGGCATGCGCATCATCACAGCGCGGGCACTGGGCCCATATATCAGGGCCGCTTCAAGTCCTTCCCGGTGCAGACCGATGCGCATTTCCTGACGGTGGCGCGTTATGTGGAGCACAATGCCCTGCGGGCGAAACTAGTGGATCGTGCGGAAAAGTGGCAGTGGTCGAGCTTGTGGCGGCGGACGCAAGGGGATCCAAGGTTGACCGTGTGGCTCAGTGCCTGGCCGGTGGATCGCCCGCAGGACTGGAGCGCACGAGTGAACCGACCGCAAGGCGTGTCCGAGCTCGATGCGCTTCGCACCTGTGTGCAGCGAGGGCGGCCGTTTGGTGAGGAGGGATGGATGCGGCGTATCGTAAAGCGATTTGGGATGGAATCGACGTTGCGGCCACGCGGTCGCCCGAAGTCTTTGTGACAATGACTCCCGACCCCTTTTACCATTTTCTTCCCAGTGGCTCGGTACCATCCGGGTAGCGACCTCGGCGGGCCGCTCGGTGATCGGCGTCATGTTGGGAATCTGGCCGCGTCGATCGGTCCCCCGCGAGCAGGTCGACGCGTCTTACGCGCCTGACGCAATGCCGTCAGCAGTTCGCTGCGCAAGGCGCCACGGGGCAAGACATACAGTGCCATATAGATCGTTTCGGGCGAGAGCTGTTTCCGCATGTCGTGAGGATACGCGCGTCGCAACCGTCCGGCAATCTGCTCGGGCGAACACCCCTCCGCCAGATGCATCCGCATGTACTGCCACAGCCACGGATCGAGGAGTTTCCGTGGTCGCCGGGGGTGATGGGCGCGGGTGGCCGCGGAATGAATAAAAGGGGTCGGGAGTCTTTTATGGAAAGGGGCGACGCATGTGAAGTAAAAGCCACGCGCATACCGCGTCGCCCTCGTCTTGCGACCGGCTCGGCTACGACTTCATTCTCCGTGAATGCGTCGGTGCCGGTGCTCTCGGCTCTATCGCATGCTTCTCGTCCAGTCTCCAGATAGTCACGATTACCGCAAACGGCTTCAGCACGACGGCTGGCTTGAACCAGATCCGCTTCAAGGAAGTAACCGCTCACTTGGCCTAAGAGACCATCTGACACACCGGACCATATGGTTTCAAATTCGAATCACAAGTGAGCAAGCGCAGACCTTCCACATGGGCTTGCGCCAACAAGATTCGATCAAAGGGGTCACGATGATGAAGCGGCAACTGTTTAAGAGCAAGGGCGTGTCGCACTGACACCGACAATTCCTGAAAACCACTGTCAGCGATATTGGCAGCGAGCTCGTCGGGATCTGCGGAGAGCTTTTTCAGCTGAATCTTAATAACCACTTCCCACAGAGAGGCCGCACTGATATAGACCTCGGACGTGGTCTCTATCTGGTGATACATGGCTTTCGAAAGCCTTGGGGAATGAATCACAAACCACAAAAAGACATGGGTGTCTAACAGGAGATTCATCGCCCACCCTCGAACGCGGCCATCATGTCGGGTGGTAACGTCGTATCAAAATCGTCAGAGACGGTCACGCGTCCTTTCAATAATCCTGGACGGCGGACAGGAATTGTATGTTTAAGGGGGCCAAGTTCGGCCACGGGCGTCCCATCTTTGCAAATCGTGATGCGCTGGCCCTTGGCAACGGCGGCAAGCAGTTTGGAAAAATGGGTCTTGGCCTCATGGATGTTCACAGTTCGGGTGGCGGGTTTCATGTGTGTCCTCCATACGGACTAAGCTTAGTCTACTTTTGACCTCAGCGGGAGTCAATCCTCGTTGCAGGATCAATGTGATCGTTCGGGATCTATATGGTTTCAGGATCAAAATGAGGTCGGAATTTGCGACGTGCCGTCTCTGAGCGGTCGCTTTGTGCGTGGTGGGGCCTCTATCCTAACGCTACAACCGGTGTGATCGAACGACTGCAGGTCATCGGTATCCGAGATTGATGCTGATTGACGCTCTGACGGAGGCATGCTAGAAACACACCCGCTGGGAATCGACTTGTGGATATGCCCGGATGGCGGAACTGGCAGACGCGCCGGACTCAAAATCCGGTTCTCGCGAGAGAGTGGGAGTTCGACCCTCCCTCCGGGCACCACCGAGCCCTTAAGACTCATTCACTTGCTTTCAGATGAGAGACGACTCCTGCGGATTTTCTGATTGATGATATTGATGATAAGAAAGATGAGACAGAAGGACGGTCGCGGTAGGGCGACCAACTGATCCAATTCGGCCACCCTCTTGACAGCGTCATGCTATTAGCCTAGATTCTGCCATATTTCTCAATGAAGCTCCCCGCAGCAAGCTGCGGGGTATCACAGAACTCAATTCCGAAGACTTCTCGGAAGGAGAGGCCAACCCCGTAGCGAGCTACGGGGAATGTCAAGTTCAATCGTATATGATGCTTACTCGCAGACCGCAGTCAACGAATACTTCAGCATGCTCGTTGGAATTATGTCCACCTATTTTTAAGGAGGCAGCACATGCGTAAGGTATTGGCAATGGGAGCCGCCATGATGCTCATCGGCTCTATGAATGTTGCAGTGGCGCAAGAGCGACTACAGCAGTCCGGTGGATCTGCAATGGGTGTGGGAACAGGGGTTGGTGACGTATCCGGGAATTCCAATCGGGTCCAGACCTTTGATCGTAGTGCATTCCTTGAACGCCTTTCTCTCCCTGAGACGATCTATGGTCGCGTACTGGCTATCGATTTTCCGGCGGGGAAAATGCTCCTGGAAACCGGTGGAAGCTCGCATGACGAAGGTCGTGCGGGAACTGGAGCCATGAACTCCATGACCGTCTACTTTGACGGAAGAACCAGCCTGGAACAGATTAAGGCGTTGAATAGCGGCGATGATATTTCTCTCCAAGTGATTGAAGCGGTCACACCCTATCAACCGTATGGAGTTGGCCATAAGATCGTTCGGGAGGTATACCTACTGCGCGGCAATGAGAAACTCGCCGGATTTGGCGGCCTGGGGCAGCGGCCGAATCCCTCGACCGAGCGGGCCATTGTGACAACAAGTAGCACTACGACAGGTGGGGTGGCTGGATCCGTATTGCCCGGCAAGATCACCGGAACCGTGGATACCACCATCGGTGAATTCACTGGTGCAGCTCCTTGTTGGAATTGCGAACCGCAGCCGGGATGGGGATATCAGACCGTGGCTCCGGAAACGAAGATGCCCAATAAGTCTGATTACGGATCGGACGCATCTAAGCCGAATTTGATTAAGGGATTCAACTGAACCGTTCTGAAGTTGAGTTTTAATGAAATGAAAAGGGGCAGCGATCGCTGCCCCTTTTTCGTTGGGTCTTGCTTGCTCAATTCCAGACTCATTGATAGGCTGACGATACGTCCGTATCGTTCCTCTCTCGAAGTGGTGTATATGAGGTGTATATGATGAACGAGCATCAGAATTTTCCGGATGCGCCAGCGTCCGAGCTTGACCTTCGTGGAGTGATCTGTCCCTACAACTTTGTGAAGACGAAGCTCAAGCTGGAGACACTGAAGCAGGGGCAGGTGCTGTCGGTGCTACTTGATGATGGAGATCCCATCCGCAATGTTCCTCGTAGCGTCGAAAACGAAGGCCATACCGTGTTATCGCAGGAACGAGTCGACCAGGCCTATCGTGTCTTGATTCGTCGAGAGGAGAACGACTGAGCGCGATGCACGCCTTGGCCATCCAATCTTGTCCCGTCTTTTCCTGCAAGAACGAGCGTCACGTTCTGTTCCTGTCCAGAGGATAGTCGCGCTCGTACCTCACAAGCCGTCCCGCGAATGATGCGTTCATTTGGTTTTGTTAAGTCGTAGGCAACAGCCACTGGCCATCGAGGAGAGATGCCATCAAGGGTTTTCAGTATGTGCGCGACCGCTGTGCCAGTACAGAAGGCGACGGTTGGACCATTCCTCCTCAGGGAATCGATAAGGTATTGGGCGATACGTGAAGAGGCGTTCGGCAGATGTCCAAGAAAATAGAAGGAGTCGCAAGGGAACCCCGCGACAGTCAGAGCCGCGATAATCACGGAAGGACCGGGTACTGGAACAACTGGGATGCCATGTGCAGGGGCAGCCGCTACGAGAAAATGGCCGGGGTCAGCGACGAGGGGAGACCCACAATCGGATACAAGCGCGATATCAATTCCCTGCTGTAAACGTTGCAAAAGAACCGCTGCTTTCTCCCTAAGATTTCTGGGTCCGTAACTCGTCACTGTTGCGTGAATGCCGTGATGCATAAGGAGTTGTTGAGTCATGTTCGGATCTTCAGACGCGATAAGGTTTACCTTGCCGAGGATCTGAATGGCGCGCACGGTCACATCGTCGGGATGCCCGATCGGAACAGCCACTACGTAGAGCGTTCCGCTCCGATTTGACCGGCTGGCCGAAGTCATTGCAGCTTCAGCGTTTTGTTGACTCTGTTTGGTCGGCATCGATATAATTTCACCCTTATCTCGTCGACTCTAGGTCTCTAGTCACCGCAGGGGCATTCCCGATGGCAGCCGTTTGTTTCATGGTCACCATGGTCCTGTACTTCGTGGCCACGGTGTCGTTTCTTGCCTATTTGCTGCGGCGCTCCGAAGCCTTGTCGAAAGTGTCATTGGGTATTACGGGGGCCGGCTTCGTTTCCCATACCATTGCCCTCGTCATCAGAATGGTCGATGTCTCATCATCCGCTCCGCCCAGCTTTTCGGAAGCCCTTTCCTTTTTCTCCTGGATGATCATTCTTGTGTTTGTGGTCGTCGAGCTTCGCCATCAGATTCATGTGCTTGGATCTTTTATGGTGCCCTTGGCCTTGGTCTCCTTGGTCTCGGCCGCAGCCCTTCCGGAAACGGTACCCACGCTTCAGCCTGTGTTCAAGACCTTGTGGTTTCATGTCACGCTCAGCATGTTGGGAACGGTGGGGTTTACCGTCGCATTCGTTGCAGGAGTGATGTACCTGATTCAGGATCGACTCCTCAAGTCGAAGCGGTTCAACGTCCTCTACAGTAAGCTCCCGGCGCTCGACTTTCTCGATCATCTCAATCAGCAATCTATCGTATTGGGGTTTCCCTTGCTTACCTTGGGAATTGTGACGGGAGCTATCTCGGCCCAGTTTGCGCGCGGATCCTATGTAAGTTGGAATCCCGAACAAACCTGGGCGCTCGTTACCTGGGTCTTCTATTTCGTCGTGTTGCTTGGAAGGCTGACCGTAGGGTGGAGGGCGAAGCGCGCGGCCTACCTGACGGTTATCGGGTTCGCTTGTGTCATTCTCACATTGGTCGGAGTGGTGCTGAAAGAAACCTAGTGCCTGGTCAAAACATGCGCTTGATGGTCCCATGCATCTGATCGTCGTAGGGTTAAGTCACAAGACGGCTCCGGTCGAGATCCGAGAGAGGTTGGCGGTCCCCGAAAGCCGTCTAGGCGAGGCGCTCACCCGCCTGTGTTCGTATTCCGGTGTCAAGGAAGGCATCCTACTCTCGACCTGTAATCGAGTCGAGGTCTACTCGGTTGTCGACGACATTGAAGCCGGATATGGGCGTATCCAAGAGTTTCTAGCCGACACGCATCTGTCATTGTCTTCCGAACAGTTGACCCCGCATCTCTACTGGCATACCGGAGGTCGAGCGATCGGTCACTTGTTCAGAGTCGCCGCCAGTCTCGATTCAATGATTATCGGGGAATCCCAAATCCTGGGGCAGCTGAAGGATGCGTTTGAAGTTGCGCTGGCCCATAAGACAACCGGCGTCATCATGAACAAGGTCGTCAAAAAGGCTATTTCAGTGGCCAAGCGCGTGCGGACCGAAACAAAAATTTCGGAAATGGCGGTGTCGGTCAGCTATGCCGCCGTCGAGCTGGCCAAGAAGATCTTTTCGAATCTACACGAAAGGACGGTATTGTTGGTCGGTGCCGGGGAAATGGCGAAGTTGGCCGCGCGCCATTTGATCGCTCATGGTGTGAGGCATGTACGTATCACGACAAGAACTCCACAGCATGCGGTTGATCTTGCCGCCAAGTTCGGTGGCACGGCAGTCCCATTCGATCAGTTCAAGGATGATATGGCTTCGGCGGACATCGTCCTGGTTTCCACCGGGGCGGCACATTATCTAGTCGGCGCAGAAGATGTGCATCGTGCGGTCGAAGAGCGCATGAACCGTCCGATGTTCTTGATCGATATCTCGGTTCCGCGAAACATTGATCCGGCCGTTCGTCATGTCGACAATGCGTTTCTCTTCGATATAGATGATCTGAAGCATCGAGTCGAACAGAACAGAGCAGAGCGAGTGCAGGAGGCGGAGAAGGCCGAGAGGATGGTTCTTGAAGAAGTGACCACCATGCTGGATTGGATGAAATCCTTGGAGGTCACTCCGACGATCGTTGCGCTCAGAAATCGTGTCGATGACATGAAGCGGGCGGAGGTCGACAAAGTGCTCGCGCGATTGCCGCATCTGTCTCATCAGGACCGCGAACTGGTCGAAGGTCTTGCTTCCTCGATTGTGAACAAATTGATTCATCGCACGATGGTCACCCTCAAAGCCGAAGTCAACTCTTCGAGCGGTCCTGCGTTCGTCGAAGCGGCGCGTCGTTTTTTTTCTCTCGATAGGCCATCTCCGTCCGTGCAGCAGATCGAGACGTATACAGAGTCGTCGTGTTGCCATGGCGAGAACTCTGCCGAGTCGGACGCCGAGGATCCAGCTCCAGAAACATCAATCCCTAAACAAGCCCGCTGATCGGCGGGTCACGAAAAGAGTCTCAACGTGTCGATACAGAACGGCCAACGCTCAACCGTGGTCCTTGGGACGAGAGGAAGTAAATTGGCACTCTGTCAGAGTGAGTGGTTCCAAGTCAAGGTTCAAGAGGTCGTGCCGGAGGTCCGGGTCGTACTCAAGAAGATTCAGACGTCCGGCGATAAGATCGTCGATGTGCCATTGGCAAAAATCGGAGGGAAAGGCCTGTTCGTCAAGGAAATCGAGGACGCGTTGCTCGCCGGTGAGATCGACTTCGCCGTCCACAGCATGAAGGATGTTCCGGCGCAATTGCCCGATGGGCTCGAAATTCTCTGTATTCCTCAGCGTGAGGATGCTCGTGATGCCTTAATCAGTCGTGAAGGGCACTTGTTTCAGGATCTTCCTTTCGGCGCCACCATCGGGACGGCAAGCCTTCGGCGCCAGGCGCAACTGTTACAGGCCAGGCCAGATCTGAAAATCGCGATGTTGCGTGGCAATCTGGATACACGGCTGAAAAAACTCAAGGAGGGACAGTTCGATGCCATCGTCTTGGCAGCTGCTGGTCTGCACCGGTTGGGTTGGTCTCAGACCATCACGGAATATTTTTCCCCTCTCCTCAGTCTGCCTGCGATCGGACAGGGAGCCCTTGGTATCGAAGGTCGGACCGATGATGCATTCGTGCGTTCCGTCTTATCCGTACTCAATCATCAGGCGACCCAGACGACAGTGACGGCAGAGCGGGCTTTCTTGCGCCGCCTAGAGGGGGGCTGTCAGGTGCCTATCGCAGCCCATGCAACCCTGTCCTGTGAGCAGCTGGTATTGGACGGTCTTGTCGCCAGCATCGATGGGAAGACTGTCATTCGCGACCAGATTGAGGGGACACATCAGGAAGCGCACACCCTGGGTGTTCAGTTGGCTGAACGATTACTGACTCGGGGAGGGGACAAAATTCTCCGGGAGATTTACGGATCAGTGTGAACATGGTACGGCGAAACAAGGGGAAGGTCTATTTGGTCGGAGCTGGTCCGGGAGATCCTGGGCTCTTGACCCTTCGAGGGAAGGAGTGTCTTGAGCAGGCTGACGTGGTCCTCTACGATTATCTGGCTAATCCGACCCTCCTTGCCCATGCTCAGGACCGAACTGAGCGAATCTATGTCGGACGGCGAGGCAAAGGAAAGTACCCTGAACAGGAGGCCATCAACCAGCTGCTGATTGAACGGGCACGCGCAGGTAACGTGGTCGTGCGGTTGAAGGGTGGCGATCCGTTTGTCTTTGGGCGAGGAGGAGAAGAAGCGGAAGCGCTCGCCATGGCTGGGATTGAATTCGAAGTTGTTCCAGGGGTGACCGCTGCAGTTGCTGCCCCTGCGTATGCCGGTATTCCGGTGACACATCGAACGCTGGCGTCTACACTCACGATTGTCACCGGACATGAAGATCCAGAGAAGCCTTCCACAGCCTTGGACTGGTCAAGGCTGGCGATGAGCCAAGGTACCGTCGTCTTTCTCATGGGCATGAAAAATCTTTCGATGATCGCCGCGACCTTAATGGCCGAAGGGCGAGCAGGGTCCACTCCCGTTGCGATCGTTCGATGGGGAACGAGAGTTTCACAGCAGACCGTCGTCGGCACATTGGCTGATATTGCGGACAAAGCCGACGTGGCGCAGATGGAGCCGCCGACCGTCATTGTCGTGGGAGAGGTTGTTCGATTGAGGTCGAAACTCAACTGGTTCGAGCGTCGCCCGCTCTTTGGAAAACGGGTGCTTATGACTCGGGCGAAAGAACAGGCTGCTGAGTTAGCTGTCCGATTGGCCGGCTATGGAGCTGAACCGGTGGAAGCTCCGACGATCACGATCGTTCCTCCGCTCGACTGGGGGCCTGTCGATCAAGCCGTCTCGGAGATCGGGACGTATGACTGGATTGTTTTTACCAGCGTCAATGGAGTGAGCCGTTTCATGACCAGGTTGCTGACTTATGGGCTCGACTCACGCTGTTTGGCTGGCCGGCGTCTTTGCTGCATCGGACCCCGCACGGCTCAGGAGTTGGAAAAGTTTGGTGTCCGAGCGGATGTGGTTCCGGAAGAATATCAGGCAGAGGGAGTGTTAGCGACACTGAATCTGCAGGATGTAGGAAAAACCCGCATCCTAATTCCTCGAGCGGAGGTGGCCAGAGAGCTCTTGCCGGAGGAACTTCGTGCCGCCGGGGCGTATGTCGACGTTATCTCCGTCTACCGAACGCTGACACCAGATCAAAATTCCGGGGGGTGGCGGCAGGAACTCATGGATCATCGGATTCATATTGCCACGTTTACCAGTTCTTCCACGGTCCGCAACTTTGTCGCGATGCTCGGCGGTGTTGAAGCGGTGAAGCCGCTGTTGCAATCCGTCACGATTGCTTGCATCGGACCCATTACGGCCAAGACGGCAGAGGAATATGGTTTGACGGTCTCGATCATGCCGAGTGAGAATACGATTCCCGCACTGGTGGATGCGATCGCCCACCATTATGGAAGCCGTGAGCAGGTTGCCACGGGATCTCTGCCGTAACGAAAGCGCGCGAGATGTACGATGGTCTTATACAAAGAGGGAGGGTGAGATGGTTCCTGTAAAGTCATTCATGGTTCCCCGAGAAAAGTTTGCGACGGTGCCTCGTGATACGGATGCTCAGAGGGCTGCCCGCATCATGCGCGATCGTGGGATCGGCAGCTTGTTCGTGACCAACGATCGCGAGATTATCGGCATCATCACGGATACGGATATGGTGCGCCGAGTGGTGGCGGCTGGGGCTGATGCAATCAAAACGACGGTTGAGCAAATCATGTCGGCGCCGATCATGACCATTGAAGAGAGCAAGACGTTGCTCGATGCCAACGATTTGATGGCGCAATCTCATCTCCGCCATCTCGGTGTTACGCGCGATGGGAAGCTGGTCGGTGTTATTTCCGTTCGCGACCTTGTCGTGTTCTTGACGAATCTGCCACGAAAGTAAGGTGGGCTATGGGGTTTCCAATCCAGCGGCTCCGACGACTAAGACAACATGAATCGTTCCGTCGGATGGTACGTGAAACGACTCTGTCCCCGTCGGATTTTATCTACCCGTTGTTTGTGGTCGAGGGACAGGATCGCCGTGAAGAGATTGCTTCGATGCCGGGCCAATTTCGGCTATCGGTCGAGCTGTTGGTCAAAGAGGCGGGGGAGATTCAAGCCTTAGGTATTCCGGCCATCATTCTATTTGGAATACCGACGCACAAAGACGAGCGTGGTAGCTCAGGGTGGGATCCCGACGGCATTGTGCAGCGGGCGATCAGAGCCGTTAAACAACAAGTGCCGGGGTTACTTGTGATTACGGATGTCTGTATCGACGAATATACCAGCCACGGACATTGCGGAATCGTCAAGGATGGAAAAATTCTCAATGATGAAACGCTCGAATGTCTCACGGTAATGGCACGTACTCATGCCGAGGCCGGAGCCGATATGGTCGCACCGTCGGATATGATGGACGGTCGTGTCGCTGCGATCAGACGCGAATTGGATCGTTCCGGGTTCTCCGATCTGCCGATCCTGGCGTATGCCGCCAAATTTTCCTCCTGTTTCTATGCGCCTTTTCGCGACGCGGCCTTTTCCAGTCCTCAATTCGGTGACCGACAGTCCTATCAGATGGATCCGGCTAATGCGCGCGAAGCGCTGCGCGAGATCGAACTCGATATCGACGAAGGTGCCGATATCGTGATGGTCAAGCCGGCGCTGCCTTATTTGGACATCATCGCGATGGCCCGTGCTCGGATGCTTCTCCCGCTGGCGGCGTATCAGGTGAGCGGCGAGTACAGTATGATTAAGGCGGCAGCGAGAGCAGGGTGGCTCGATGAATCACGTGCCATGATGGAATCGCTGTTGGCGATCAAGCGGGCGGGAGCCGATCTGATCTTGTCGTACTTTGCGAAAGACGCCGTCAAGTTGCTTCATTGACCGATGATGAAAGTGACCCGCGGATATTTGGACGAGGTCGTACGGCCATATCCGGTGGGCACCATCGGGAATTTCGATGGCCATCATCTCGGTCATCATGCGCTTTTGAAACGGGTGGTGGAGAGGGCGCGCCGCGCCCAGGGAACGGCCGTCGTCCTAACGTTCGACCCTCACCCGGTAAAAATTCTTGCGCCTTATGTTGATCTGCGGTTCCTGACGAGCTGGGACGAGAAATGTGCCCGTTTCGAACAAGCCGGAATCGATGAAGTGATCTCCCTGGAGTTCACGCAAGTATTTGCGTCACTTTCCCCAGAGATGTTCACTGAGCAGGTGCTTTACAAAGGGCTCGGCCTCAAAGAGATTTTCGTGGGACAACACTTTGCCTTTGGGCACAAGCGAGTCGGACAGATCGATGATTTGACCGCGCTCGGCGGACGATTCGGTTTCATCGTTCATTCGACTCCTCCGGTGATGATCAATGGGGGAGTGGTCAGCTCGACGAGTATCAGGCAACTCATCGTCGCAGGGCATGTCGATCAAGCTGCCATCTTGCTCGGCCGGCACTATACTCTGAGCGGGATTGTATCTCTTGGCGAGGGGAGGGGGCGAACATTAGGATGCCCTACCGCAAATCTTCGACTATCTCCGGACCGCGTGGTTCCCGCTGACGGAATTTATGCCTCGGTCGTGACTGTCGATCAGGAGCGGCATGATTCGGTCGCCTATATCGGTACCAGACCGACCTTTGATAGTGGTGCGCGGGGATTGGAAGTATCTATCCTGGATGGAATACACGAGCTGTACGGACGAACACTCACTGTTGAGTTTATCGGTCGTATCCGAGGCGACGCGCAGTTTGATAGCGCAGAAGCTCTCAGTCGACAAATCACGGCTGACGTGGATTCTGCGAGGGGCATCCTCCGTCGATACCATGAAACAATCGGAGGGTGATGAGTACTTGCAACCGACCTTAAACAGACCTATCGATAAAATGGCCTGGCCCCCGCTGGTGCATCGTGTCGTTCGAACGGTACGATGCAGAAGCCTCTTTCAACGGGGACAGCACATATTGGTCGCCATCTCAGGTGGCCCGGATTCCGTCGCACTGTTATCGATCCTGCATCTCCTCCGGTCGAGTTGGAAGCTGAGCCTATCAGCCGTTCATTGCAACTATGGACTGCGAGGGGCAGAGTCCGACGAAGACCAAAAATTTGTGGAAGCCTTTTGCCAAGTGTTTGGGATGCCTCTCCATGTGCGACGGGTTGAATTTCACACCGGTGGGCCGAAGACCTCGCTGCAGGCTGAGGCCCGTGACCTCCGCTATCGGCTGATGCAGGAGATTGCCGAGAAGTGCGGGGCGGATCGTATCGCCGTAGGTCATACGGCGGACGATCAAGCAGAGACGATCTTGCTGTGGATGCTCCGTGGTGCGGGACTGACCGGTCTTTCCGGTATGCCGGCGTTCCGCGATAACAAGATTATTCGGCCTTTGTACGACATCAAGCGACAAGAAGTCTTGGCGTATCTCCGCACGGCAGGATTGTCGTTTCGGGAGGACTCCAGCAATTTCCAGATGCATTACTTGCGGAATCGAGTAAGGAGAGAGGTTATTCCGATTCTGAATCGGCTGGTCCCTTCCTGCGTCGATGCACTCTGCAAGCTTGCGGATATTTGCCGAGAGGACGATCGTTGTCTGGATCAGCAGGTTGACGCCCTTTCCTCTTCCGCTGTGAAACGAGGATCTGCCGGAGGCTGGGCGATCGATCGCAGATTTCTTCTGGAGCTTCCGCACGCTTTTCAACGGCGTTGTATCCGAAACCTTTTTCGGCAGAATGATGACCAATTTCGCTCACCCGGGATCCGAACGGTCGATCGCATTATTCACCTGGCCTCGAAGCGGGGGGCCGGTTCAAGTCTCGATGTGAAGGGGGGGCGCGTTGTTGTCGGTGATCGCCGTCTGCGGTTTGTTCCGCTTCAAGCAGCAGAGACCTCCCGTGTTGACCAACTGCACGGCAGATGTCAGGAGTTTTTATCTATACCGGGAGAGCTTCTATGGCCTGGAACGGGTCAACGACTTCAGGTACAACAACAGGTACGTATCCAGATTGGTGCTGCTCCTCTTGGAAAGAATCGGATTTTGGTGGATGCCGATCGGGTGTCTCAGCCACTGACGGTACGGAACTGGTTGCCGGGAGATCGATTTCACCCCGTCGGTATGGGAGGACATTCAAAGAAGCTACAGGATTTTTTCACGGATCTGAAAATACCGATTGCGGTCCGATCGCTTATTCCCCTGGTGGTGGCTCCCGAGGGAATCCTATGGATCGTTGGTTATCGGCAGGATGGCCGCTGGGCACCCACTGCCGCAACTGAACGCTGTTTGGTGTTCATTTCTGATAATCTAACTCTGAGTGAAGGGACTGAGTGAGATGGAACGTATGTTCGGACGTCCGATCGTGACCCAGGAGCAAATGCGAAGCCGTATCCGTGAGCTGGGAAGACAGATCAGTGCCGACTATGCCAACAAAGACCTCGTGCTCGTCGGAGTATTAAAGGGAGCCTATGCGTTTTTTGCTGATTTGGCGCGAGCGATCCGAATTCCAGTGCGGGTCGATTTTATCCTCGTGACGAGCTATGGAGGACAGGCGAAGACGTCCGGGAAGGTCAAGCTCGTGACCGAGCTGACCGAAAAGATCAAGAATAGAGATGTGCTGCTGGTTGAGGACATCGTCGATTCGGGATTGACGGTTCAGTATCTCACAAAGACGTTGGCGAAGCAGAAACCGAGAAGCATCAAGGTTTGTACTTTGCTGAGTAAACCGGAGCGTCGCGTCGTCAATGTGCAGTTGCAGTATATCGGGTTCCGAATTCCGAACCAGTACGTAGTCGGTTACGGACTCGACTACCAACAAAAGTATCGGAACCTTCCGTACCTCGCTGTTCTGGATAAGCTGAGTGAGCAAGAGGAATAGAGTTTTCCAACTGACTGTTGTCAATGTGCGCAAGGCTATGTTAACATCACCACGATTTAGGAATACGTTGCATCCAACGTTATTGCGAAGGAGAACTGGATGAATTCCCGGGTCAAGAACTTGCTTTTCTGGGTGGTGGTCGGCTTGTTCATGATTCTTCTGTTCAATCTGTTCAGTGTACCGACTCACGCACCTGAAGAAGAAGTGATATTCAGCGATTTCATGGCAAAGCTCGACAAGGGTGATTTTGAAAAGGTCATCATTAAAGGTAATCACATCAGCGGGGTCTTGAAGGACAAGACTCGTATCCGTACCTATTCAGCCGACTATCCTGACCTTGTCAAAGTCCTTCGTGAAAAAGATGTACAGATTGAGGTCAAGCCACCGGATGAGAGCCCGTGGTATATCACATTCCTCGTCACGTGGGGACCATTTATCCTCTTCCTCGGCCTCTGGTTTTTCCTGATGCGTCAGATGCAAATTGGTGGAAACAAGGCTCTGTCCTTTGGAAAGAGTCGAGCACGTATGTTGACGGAAGAGCGAAAAAAGGTCACCTTTTCCGATGTGGCTGGTGTCGATGAAGCGAAAGAAGAAGTCCTTGAAATTATTGAATTCTTGAAGGATCCTCGGAAATTTCAGAAACTCGGCGGACGCATCCCCAAGGGCGTACTCGTTGTCGGACCTCCAGGAACAGGAAAGACTTTGTTGGCGAAGGCTATTGCGGGAGAAGCCGGGGTACCGTTCTTCAGCATCAGCGGTTCTGACTTTGTAGAGATGTTTGTCGGCGTTGGAGCTTCACGGGTGCGGGATTTGTTCGAGCAAGGAAAGAAACATGCTCCGTGCATTATTTTTATCGATGAAATTGATGCGGTCGGCCGGTTACGAGGCGCTGGCCTCGGCGGTGGCCATGACGAGCGGGAGCAAACGCTCAATCAGTTGCTTGTAGAAATGGACGGCTTTGATACAACCGAGGGAGTCATTTTGGTCGCTGCGACCAATCGCCCCGATGTACTCGACCCGGCCTTGTTGAGACCTGGACGCTTTGATCGGCAAGTAGTGGTGAATCGTCCAGACCTCAAAGGCCGTTCGGAAATCTTGAAGGTCCACACGAAAAAGGTTCCTGTCGCTGCGAATGTGGAGCTGGAAAAAATTGCCAGAGGAACGCCGGGGTTTTCAGGAGCTGACCTGGAAAACCTCGTGAATGAAGCAGCGCTGTGGGCGGCTCGTCAGAACAAGAAGGAAGTCGAAAACATCGACTTTGAGATGGCCAAGGATAAGGTCATGATGGGTGCCGAGCGCAAGAGCATGATTCTTACCGATGAAGAAAAACGGATTACAGCATATCACGAAGCTGGCCACGCGTTGATGGCGAAGCTCCTTCCTGGAACAGATCCTGTTCATAAGGTGACGATTATTCCAAGAGGGCGAGCACTGGGCGTTACGATGCAGCTGCCGACCGATGATCGGCACAACTACTCCAAGGAATTCCTCTACAATACCTTGGCGATTCTTATGGGTGGACGTGTTGCCGAAGAGCTTGTATTCAAACATGTCACAACCGGAGCCGGTAATGATCTTGAACGTGCGACGGACCTTGCTCGCAAGATGGTGTGCGAATGGGGTATGAGCGAAAAGTTGGGGCCCTTGACCTTTGGGCAGAAGGAAGATTCGGTGTTTCTCGGACGAGACTTTGCTACTAAACGAGATGTCAGCGATCAAGTCGCGCTTGAAATTGACTTGGAGATCAAACGCTTCGTCACAGAAAATTATGAACGTGCTAAGCGTGTGCTGACTGAGCAAATGGCGAGTCTGAAGGCTTTGGCGGAGGCGCTACTTGAAAAAGAAGTGCTCGACGCACCGGAAATTGATCAGATCCTGTTGCAGTCCTCCTCTCAAACAGTTCCAGCCTAAATGTATTGTGCCAATGGTTCGTTCGTATTGGAGCCGTTGGTCCTATGGTGCTGCATTCACGGGCCTCGCTATGTCTGATTCCTCCATGATAAATGCCATGGTTTGGATCCTCCTTTCGTCGGTGGAATAGTTGGATCGAGTGTCACCACAGGCGGTAACGGCCCAACATTGGTTTTCCGCCAAAGGGCGCGAGATTTATTACAAAGGGCGTCCGCTTATCATGGGTGTCGTAAACATCACCGATGATTCCTTTTACGATGGAGGGCGATATGTCGAACCTGAACGAGCGATCGCCCACGCACTGGAACTTGTTGAGCAAGGGGCGGACATCATCGATCTGGGAGGGGAGTCGACTCGGCCTGGCGCACGCTCCATTAGTGAACAGGAAGAATTGGCTCACGTGATCCCGGTACTGAAAGGATTGGTCCATCGCGTGTCGGTTCCGATTTCGGTCGATACCACCAAGTCGCGAGTCGCAGAGATTACCCTGGATTGCGGAGCATCGATCATCAACGATGTGAGCGCATTGCGGCAGGATCCCGCAATGGCGTCGGTCGTTGCCCGATTCGATGCGGGAGTCGTCCTGATGCATATGCAAGGATCCCCGCAAACGATGCAACAGTCACCGCATTATTCCAACGTGGTCGGCGAAGTCGTGCACTTTTTTGATGAACGTTTGCAGGTTGCTCTCCGCGCAGGAATTGCTCGAACAAACATCGTTCTTGATCCGGGCTTTGGTTTTGGTAAGCTGTTGAGCCATAATCTTGACCTTCTTAATGGATTGTCCGCTTTCGAGGCATTGAACCGTCCTGTGCTGGTCGGCCTGTCGCGGAAGGCCTTTATCGGGAAAGTGGTTGAACGGCCTGTTGAGCATCGAGAATGGGGGACTGCAGCGGCGGTGGCATTGGCAGTCGATCGCGGAGCTCACATTGTGCGAGTCCATGATATTGCCATGATGATCGATGTAGTCAAGATGGCTGCGGCGTTGAATCCACGCTGGTCGTCTTGCGAACAGGAGCATGATGCGTAAATTATTTGGAACCGATGGCGTCCGAGGGGTCGCCAATCTTGATCCCATGACCAGTGAAATGGCGATGCAGCTCGGACGAGCCGCTGCACATATCTTTATGCGACGAGCGGGCCGCCATCAGATCGTCATCGGTAAAGACACCCGTATCTCTGGATATATGCTGGAGTCTGCTTTGATGGCTGGAATCTGCTCGATGGGGGTCGATGTGCTGTTAGTCGGACCGATGCCGACACCGGCGATCGCCTTTTTGACTAGGAGTCTACGGGCGGATGCAGGAGTAGTCATTTCAGCATCGCACAACCCTTACCAAGACAACGGAATCAAATTCTTTTCAAGCGACGGATTCAAGCTTCCCGACGAAGTGGAAGCTCGCATTGAAGAACTGATCGTATCGGATGAAATCAGTCATCTTCGACCGACGGCAGACCTTATCGGCAAAGCTTACCGTATCGACGATGCAGAGGGGCGGTATATTGAGTTTGCAAAGCGGTCGTTGCCGAAGGACCTGGATTTTCAGGGGATCAAACTCGTCGTCGATTGTGCGAATGGGGCGGCATACAAAGTGGCTCCGATGGTTCTCAGAGAATTGGGCGCCACAGTTGAAGTCATCGGCGATAAACCGGACGGAATGAATATCAATGCCGGTTGCGGCGCCGTCCATCCTGAACTCCTGCAAGAGTCGGTATGTCGGTACAAAGCGGATCTTGGTATTGCTTTGGACGGCGATGCCGATCGGGCCGTTTTTGTCTGCGAGCAAGGAACAGTCATCGATGGCGATCATGTGATAGCGGCCTTGGGCCTGGATCTTCATCGAAACGGACTCCTAGCCAAGCAGACCTTGGTCGGAACCGTGATGAGCAATTTTGGACTGGAGCTGTCGATGTCGAAAGCAGGCGTCAAGCTGATTCGGACGCCGGTCGGTGATCGATATCTGCTCGAACGAATGTTGGCTGAAGGGTATAACTTCGGGGGAGAGCAATCCGGACACTTCATATTTCTTGACCACAATACAACCGGAGACGGCCTCATCTCAGCTCTGCAGATGTTATCATTGGTGAAGCGAACCAAGAAGCCGTTGTCCGAGTTGGCCAAGGCGATGACCGCCGTACCGCAAGTGTTGGTGAATGTGCATGTCACGAAGAAGCCGCGATTAGAATCGATTCCCGACATTGATTGCGCCATACAAGAGAGCGAACATCGTTTGAACGGGTGTGGGCGAGTCCTCATCAGATATTCCGGGACGGAGCCGCTGTTGCGGATCATGGTGGAAGGAGAACAGTCCACCATGGTCAAGGAAATGGCTGAGGACCTTGCCAGGGTCGTACGAAAACATATCGGCTGAGTGTTCCCTCTTCTCCCGGTACTGAGGGAAGCTCATGCTCCCATCCCTCACAGCAGTGTTTGTTCTTGGTCTTTTGTGTGGGACCCAGATCTCCTTTTTCCCGCTTTCCGTCATAGCTCTGCTGGCCTGCATCGCCGTTGGATTCAGCATTCTCGAGCGAGTCGGTTATATCGACTCACCCTCTGCACTGCTTCTGTATTCCAGCCTTTTCTCCGGACTAGTTTACTGGACTCTTACCACACCGACGCCGGAATCTCCCCGGATGTCGCCGCTTCTTCAAGAGACTGTTCAAACTTCCGTCGTCGGTCGGGTTATCGCTCCTGTTCAGCATGGTGTGGGGCGTCAGACGATCGTAGTTCAAATAGCTGAATCGAATTCGGAATCGAGACGCATACGCCTTGTGTGGCGTGACCCTGGCTTCACGCTTCATCACGGCGATCATATTTCGTTTCGGGGAAAACTTCACCGTCCACGAGGGTCTTTGAACCCGGGTGGATTCGACTACGCCGCCTATATGGATCGTCAGGGCATCAACTTTCTGACCACCGTGACCGGTGCTCAGGCGGTGACGTTGCTAGAGGCAGAGACCTCAATCGAGTTGTGGAGCTTGTGGAACCGGATCGATCATTGGAGGGCCATGATACGTGCAGCGGCTATTAGTACATTGAGCCAACCCACACGAGGGCTATTTCTCGGCATGATCATCGGTGAACGAGGCTATCTCGAACAAGAGCTCCAAGACTGGTTCATGGTGACAGGAACAGTTCATCTACTCTCGATCTCCGGTTCACATCTCGGGCTCGTGGCCATCGTGGTCCTTTGGCTGGTGAAAAGACTCGTGCTTGTGTTTCCCCTCACTGTCTTGTTGACGCTATCGCGAACAGTCACGCCGTCAAAAATCGCAATTCTGCTCGCCTGGCCCGCTGTCGCGCTGTATGCGCTGCTCGCCGGGGCTGAGTTAGCGACCATGCGTTCGCTCGTGATGATCACTCTGGCGATGATCGCAATGTGGTTAGGGTATGAACGCCATCTGGGTCATGCGATGGCTGTGGCTCTCCTGGCGATCCTCCTGCACGATCCTCGTGCCATCTTTGACATCTCCTTTCAACTCTCCTTTCTGTCCGTGCTCGTAATGGTCAGAATGATCGTACTCTCGAAATCATGGCACGCTGACACTGCAGAAGCCGACAGTCAGTTGAGAGACCGCTTCACGAGCCATGCGCTCAAAACGCTGTCGATGAGCGGAGCTGTGACTGTGGCTACGTTGCCCATGGTTGCGTTCTATTTCAATCAGGTTCCGTGGATGGGAATCATCACCAACCTGATAGCCGTCCCGTTCACCGGTATCATCTTGGTACCTTTGGGATTACTTGCCGCCCTATGGACAATCATGACGGGGGCCCAGTCTTTGATCCTTGGTTCAGTGATGGAACAATTGTTTGGGCTGATGGTTCTTGGATTGCAGTGGTGTGCCCGTCTCCCAGGAGGGGAGTGGTATGTGGCAGCACCATCCATACCAACGATCGCCCTGTTTTACACGGGATTACTTATAGCAAGCTTTCAGGTCATACCGTGGCGGGTCCGAGTCGCCGGCGCCGGTCTGTCGATCGTCTTGATCGGTTGGTGGCTGAGTCCCCCCATATCGCAAGCAGATGGCGATCGTTGGCGGGTCACATTCCTTGATGTCGGACAAGGAGATAGTGCTGTTGTCGAATTACCGGATGGCCAGACCGTTCTGATCGACGGCGGAGCTCGATATGAACGATTTGACATGGGGAAACATGTGGTCGCTCCGTTTCTGTGGAGCCGGAGAATCCACCATATATCCCATGTCATCGGGACACACCAGCAACTGGATCACGTCGGCGGGCTGATTTGGGTTCTCCGACATATGTCAGTGGGACGGTACTGGAGCGACGGAATAGAACGCTCTGAGAAATTCGCTGAAGATCTCAAAACCGTCATTCGTGATCAACATATCGATCAACACACCGCAGTGCGCGGCCAAGACCTGTTGCAGTCCGGCCGGTGCCGCCTGAGCATTCTCAATCCACCGGAACCATCTGTAGTTCGTGAATCGACTCAACCCTCTACCGGAACACTATTGAACAATCTGTCCATCGTCTCGCGACTGCAGTGTGGGACCTATTCCATTCTTTTCGCAGCTGATATTGAAATCGCCGGATTGAGGCGACTGAGCGAGGAAGGGTACCAACCGGTGACCGTACTAAAAGTACCTCATCATGGAGCGCGTAGCTCACTGGATCCGGACTGGCTTCGACAACTCCACCCGCAGTACGCCGTCGTCTCCGTCGGGGCGGCTAATCCTTATGGACATCCGACTGAATCGGTACTGCAAACATATCAAGAGCAGCACATTACGGTCTTTCGTACGGATCGTGACGGAGCAATCTGGGTTACAGGACGGCTCTCAACATCCGAGTTCGCGGTGATCCGCATGCGGGATCTTATTGTGCAACCGGTAGACTTTCCGCGTTGTTTTTGGCGTTGTGAGTACCAGAATTGGAACAGGCTCTCCCTCCAATTCTCATAACGACAAACATTCCTCATCTTCGACTCTCGTAGCTCCCATCCTCTAGAAACCGTACCCTTCCTGTACAAGACCGGTAATAAATGACAGTTTTTGGCCCTTTCCGGCAGGAATGCTGGAAGAGCACAGCAGAAGTGTCAGTGTTTTCACACCATTAACGAGATGCTAGCAAGGCACAGCATGTGCAAAAGTTCCATGCCAGGCTAGTACTTTGCCCAAAGGGAGTCGCGATCATGTCCAAGCTTGTTCGCATTGTTGTTCAACTTCCTGTCGAGTTGAAGGAACAGCTCGACGCCCTCAAGCAACAGGGATACACGACGAGCGGTTTCATCCGCGCCACCTTGGAGCGGGAACTGAATAAGCTCAACCCACGGCCGGATCCTATCGTGAGAAAGCCCGTGAATAAGTAACGTCATGATGTATCCAGAGTCACAGGAGTAAACACCAGGGTGGCACGGCTTTCTGACTTGATCCGAGAGCGGGCGTCCGATTCGCAGAGCGGGGGAGCTTTGTCTTCAGGGGAAAGATCCTTGTCGCTGAACAGTGATCGTTCCTGGTGCGCCTTGATCAGACAGGAGCTATGGAAGATCAGAGAGGCGGTTCGTTCACGTAAGAGTCCGCAGCTCGCAGGTTGTATCGATCTCGCCGGGCAGTTGGTGCAGCTCCTCAATCAAGGCGACGAACTTGTCAGGTGGGCATTGGATGGACGAACCGAAGACTATCTCATGGACAATGCGCTCCATGTCGCAGTCTTGGGAGCCAAAGTCGGGGTGGGGTTGCAGTACTCACAACAGGATTTGGAGCGGCTAGTGTTGGTAGGCCTGTTGCACGATGTCGGTATGTGGACCCTTCCTGTATCGCTCGTCGAGAAAAGAGAAGCATTATCTGAGGAAGAGCGAGATATCCTTCGTACTCATCCTGAACGAGGCCGTCGGATTCTTGCAGGCCAGGGTAGTGTTTTTGAATGGGTCTCGACGATCAGTGCACAGGAACATGAACGGTCGGATGGCAGCGGATACCCATGTCGTCTCATGGCCAGGCAGATCGCCGAGCCTGCGCAGATCATTGGAATGGTCGATACACTCGATGCAATGGTCACGATGAGACCCTATCGCAAACGCCTCACACCTCACCAGGGAGTTCGTGAACTGCTGCTCCACGCCAAGACGACATTTTCTCTGCGAGCGTTGAAAGCGTTGGGAGATCAAATCACTCTCTATCCGATTGGAACCAACGTACGTCTCAATACAGGAGAAATCGGAATGGTGATGAGGGTCAATTCGCGCTACCCGCTTCGGCCGCTGGTGGCGTTTTCTAAGCTCGGGGAAGCAAGCGAGTTGGACCTGTCGCAAGTCACGTCTGCGCATATCGTGGAGGTTGTGCAAACAGGGATCGTCCTGTAGGAGAGACTGTATGCGGCAGTTTCTAAAGGAATCAGCAGCGGTCGGGTTATTGTTGGCCGAAATCGGTGTCCTGCTTCTAGCAGGTTGTCGAAACCCTGGACAATCGACCTTGCCTCCTTCAGCAGTGACTTCAGCACCTCAGGCGCTCCCTCCCTTGCCGAAAGGCGATGTCTATGCCGACGAGACAGTCCCGACCGCGGCGACACTCATCGAGACCGGAGACACGTTGGAAGTCGTCATTCGTAGAGGAGCGGGGGAAGAAAAGTACAGCAGTCTGGTGCGCGAGAACGGGTCCGTATCCGTGGGATTCATGGAAGTCGACGTCGGAGGCATCACGGTGGCTGAAGCCGAACGGCGCGTGCAGAAGGCGGCCAGACCTTTCATGCGAGAGCCTCGTGCTCAGATCGCTCTTAAAAAGAAGCTGCTCAAGATCAAGCGAGTCTTTGTATTTGGAGATGTGAAAAAGCCGGGGATGGTTCCCATGGCGAGGAATATGACGGTTTTGCAGGCTCTAGCCGCAGCAGATAACTTTCACGAAACTGCGTTATTGGAAGAGATCCGAGTGGTTCGAGGAGGAGATTTCAGCAAGCCCCATATTCTGACGGCTGATCTGGCGCGTGTGTTCACGTACGGCGATCTTTCACGAAATATCCCGCTCGAGGAGAATGATGTGATTTTCGTCCCGCGCGAACATTTGGGAGATGCGAAGGAGGCTGCGCTGAAAATCATGCCCATTCTTCAGGTCGCCGTCATGCCGATTTATCCGGTGTATCTGATCCCGGCGTTGACGACGTTCAAGCCATAGATCGATGGTTGGAGACGAGGACGACGCATGGCCCAATATGAACTGAACGTCATCGACTACTGGCTGATCCTCAAGAAACGCAAATACCTGATCCTACTTTCCACCGTCATGGTGGTACTGTTCACCGTCCTCTTTTCACAGATTCTCAAGCCGAACCCAATTTACGAAGCCGCCGCAAGGGTGAAGTTTGAACGCAGTACGACCATGGCCCAACAACTTTTGGAATCTCTCTCGTATTCCAACGTGAACGATCTTGGTACTCAGATCGAATTTATCCGGAGCTTTCCGGTCATGGAACGGGTGGCGCTGGATCTCGGACGAGTCACTCATGACGCATCGGAAGCGGAAAAGCGGTCCGCCGCCTATTTGAACATTGTCTACAATCTAGGCCAAGAGATTGCCGCGCAACGCGAAGGTGATACCAACATTATCCGTATCACAGCCACGTCGGATCAGTCGGAACAGGCGGAGCGGATGGCCAATTCCGCAGCGACCGCCTACCGGATAGAAAATATCGCCACGCGCAATCGACTGGTCATCGAATCTCGCCGGTTTGTAGAAGAACAGCTGGACAATTTGGAAAAGCGTCTCAATGATTCTGAAGAAGCGTTGCGAGCATTTAAGGAAAAAGAAGGTCAGGTGTTCCTCTCGGACGAAGCCAGAGCGGCGTTGGACACCTTCACCAAACTTGAAGAACAGTATAACGACGTATTGCGGAAGCGCGCTGAAGGTGAGCGGCAAATCGAGGTCTTGAAACGATCGGACGCCGTGATCGGGAATCAAACCGGGCGGATCTTCACCGAAGAGCAAAATGCTCTGCTCACAATCCTGAATCAACGGCTGCTGGATTTGGTCCAAGAGCGAGATACCTTGCTGATCAATTACACGTCTGACCATCCACAAATCACCGAACAGCAAAAAAAAATAGACAATGTCAAGTCTGAGATGATTCAGGAGCTGAAGTCAAAGGTTGCCACGCTTATTGACCGAGAGGGGGCGCTTCAAGAACAGCGGGATCACTATCGAAAACGCTATCTAGGGTACCCTCGGGCCGCGATTCACATGGGTCGCTTGGAGCGCGAGGTGAAAGTGAATACGGATCTCCTCGCGACCTTGAAAGCCAAACACCAGGAATTGTTGATTAAAGGGGCGGAGCGGATTGAAGAAGTGACCCTTATCGCACCGGCCATGATACCGTTACAGCCGATCAATGCATCGAACACGACATTGAACCTGATGATCGGATCATTGATGGGATGCTTCCTCGGTATCGTGCTTGCGTTCGGTCGTGAATCGTTTGACACGTCCATAGGAACTATCGAAGGAGTCGAGGAGTTTCTCAAAGTGCCTGTCTTGGGAATCATTCCCCAGTTCGACCACAAAGTGCTCAAAGACTTGGCCCAAGAGGCTCTTCCTCCGGATACCCCTTCCTCTGTGGCGGAGAGTTTATCGAAGCTGATCTGCCTTCTCGACCCGAAATCCGTATTGTCGGAGAGCCTTCGCTCGCTTCGGATGAACATTCAGTTCGCCAGCATGGATCGCAGGGTCAAATCGATTATTTTTACCAGCGCCGGTCTGGGGGAGGGCAAGAGCACCTGCGTCATCAATCTGGCGATCACCATGGCTCAAGAGGGCATGAAGGTATTGCTGGTGGACGCTGACCTCCGCAAGCCGATCGTGCACCAACGGCTGGGTTTGGATCGCGAGCCAGGATTGGTCGATGCATTGCTTGGAACTACATCATGGCGATCGTATGTCCGCTCGGCCACGGACCTCATGCTTGGAACCGTTGGTGTCGATCGAGTCATGAATACGCCTGGACTGGACAACCTTCACATCCTCACGAGCGGGTCGGAATCGGGCAATCCAAACGAATTTCTGAACATCAACAAGATCAAAATGCTGACATCGGAAATGCAAGAAGATTACGACATCGTATTGATCGATACGCCGCCTATTCTTCCCGTAACCGATGCGGTGGCCTTCAGTTCGCGCGTCGATGGGACCATTTTGGTGTACCAGGTCGGGCGGATCGGGCGTAACGCGCTCAAGCGCGCCAAGTTCCTGCTTGACCATGCCCAGGCGAACGTTCTTGGCGTGGTCCTGACCAATGTGAAATCCGAAGTGACGCCGGAGTACGGACTTTATCGATACGAGCACCGATAGCACGACCGAGGAGCCTCCGTGTCATGCAACAAACAGCCATCAGTCCTCAAGATAGCCTGGTTATCGCCGTACTAGCCGCCGCCATTGCATTAGGTCTCACACTCACGACCCCCACAGTGGGTATGCAAGCGGTCATAGGGTTTTTGATCGTTTTGACGGCCTTCACTTCCGTACCCGCTGCTCTCTACCTGCTGATTGCGTCCATGCTGTTGTCTCCTGAAATCGCGATCGGGCGGATCGAAGGGCGTGGTGTCGGTGGGCGAGAGTTGTCATTTCGGATGGACGACATTTTGTTAATCGTCATCGGAGTCAGTTGGCTGGTCAAGAACATCGTCTACCGCGAACTGGCGTTATTTCGTGAGACACCACTGAACCGACCCATCGCTGTGTACATGGTGATCTGTGTCATCTCAACCTTAGTCGGTGTCCTAAACGGACATGTCAGACCGTTGACCGGCTTTTTCTTTGTCCTGAAGTACTTCGAATACTTTTTTGTATTTTTTATGGTCGTCAACCATGTGCGGTCTCAGCAGCAGGTGGTAGGGCTTGTGGTGACCCTGCTGACCATCGGCCTTATCGTCAGCTTGTATGCGATTTCCCAAATATCGACCGGACAGCGGGCCTCAGCGCCATTTGAAGGTGAAATCGGAGAGCCGAACACGTTGGGCGGCTACCTGGTATTCCTTCTGGCGATCATGACCGGACTCTTGTTGCATGTTCAGTTCGGTCCGATTCGCATCGCATTGTTGGTGCTTGCTGGTTTTGCCTTGTTGGCTTTGATGACCACCTTATCGCGTTCTTCCTACCTGGCCGGTGTTGTCCTGCTGATGACGGTAGGGTTTACCCAGTGGAGACGCCCGCGGGTGCTGACACTGTTGCTTGTCGTCATTGCATTGGTTCCATTGCTGGCGCCTGCCAATGTGAAACAGCGGGTCAACGAAACATTTTTTGGCCGTCAATATGGCGGAGAAATCAAAGTGGGTCACGTGGGACTGGATCTCTCGACAACGGAGCGCCTGAAGTCATGGGCCTATGTTCTCAAGGACTGGGTTCATGATCCGATTCTTGGGCGAGGAATTACCGGGTATGCATGGGCCGACGCGCAATACGTCAAAATCATCGGAGAGACCGGTCTCGCTGGACTCGTCGCGTTCGGGTTCATTATCTACCGTCTTTGGCGCTGTGCCCGCGAGTCGTTCTTGTCTGAAACCGATCCCTTTGCCAAAGGGTTGGCTCACGGGTTTCTTTTGGCTCTCGTCGCCATGCTTGCGCATGGGATCGGAGCCAATACATTCATCATCATCCGCATTATGGAGCCGTTTTGGCTTTGCGCCGGGTTGGTCATGCTCTTGCCGACCCTGTCTGCCCAGGTCGAACCACTGATCAAGCCACAGGAGGCCGTGTGACGTGGTTTTTCTTTTGTTATTGGTATGAGCCGGATGCTCCGCATGATCCGGTCGGATTGGTGCGTATCTGGAGGTTGGCCGAGGCCTTAAGCAACGTCGGAGACAGAGTGACCATCTTTCCGCCGAGGTATCGATCGGCATTTGCCCAACGAGTCTGTACGGTCATTCCGATTCGCCTTATTCATCTGCCGCTCATCCGTCCGCTGTCATATGCGTTGTTGTCGTTCGTGCGCGGCCTGATGCAAGCACTCGTAGCCAGACCGGATATCGTGTACTACCGATGGATGGACAGTCCGCATGCGCTGATCTTAGCCAAATTACTTCGTGTGCCATGCGTCTGCGAGGTCAACGGCGAACCGGTTCCCCAATGGCCCGTGAACCAGAGAAGGTTTGTGCATGAGTTCAAGCATCTGCTGGCCCAGCTGGCATTAAAACGCTGCGATCGTATTGTCGTTCTGACAGAGGGATTGCGGGCATTGCTTCAGGAACGGTATGGGGTCTCGCTTGAGCGGATCGTCGTCCTTCCGAGCGGAACCGATGTGGAACGGTTTGCCGCACGAGATGCGGTGGCCTCTCGCCTGGAACTGGGTCTGTTGCCGAATCGTTCATACGTTGGGTTCGTGGGAAGCTTCTATCGATACCAGGGGTTGGCTTGTCTGCTCGATGCGATGATGTTGGTCAAACGGGTTTGTCCATCGGCTGAGCTTCTCCTCGTGGGAGATGGGGAAGCGACTGAAGAACTGAAGCAACAGGCCAAAGGGATAGGATTCGACTGCAGTATTACGTGGGTTGGTCGAGTCCCTTACTGGGAGGTGCCGACTTGGATCGGCGCGATGAGCGTGTGTGTGGCGCCGTTCCACAGGGACCGAGGAGAAACTTCGCCGGTTAAACTCTTCGACTATCTGGCCTGTCATCGCCCTGTGGTCGCAAGCGCGATCTCGAGCGTCGTCTCGACATTTACCGCTGACAGTGGCGTACAGCTTGTTCAGCCGGACGATCCCCGTCCGCTGGCCGATGCGATCCTTGCGCTGTTGAATGATCCAGGTCGGTGCGCACGGTTGGGTAAACAGGGGCGTCAATTTGTTGAGGAGAGGTTTTCCTGGACAGCTATTGTTGAGCAACTTCGTCAATGGGTCGGCAAAGATCTTGGAGTCATCCGGCATGCGCATTCTCACGTATTGTGATGAAGACATCGGGGTGGCGGCCGGAGGTTCCCGACAAGTGCTGGAGTTTGCCAAGGCACTCGCATTGCGCGGTCATGAAGTCACTTTGGTGGCTCCGCAGTCAGAACGAGAGGGAGCTGCTCTTACGGCATCGATTCAAGTACAAGCTGCGTTCGTCCCAGTTGCGCGGTGGGGCGGGTTACGCCCTCTTTCATTTTTCTGGGGTTCCATGAGGCTGTTGAAACAACTCTTGCGAGCAAGGCCTCCGGAGGTATTGCTGTGGTTTGATTCACCGGGACAGATGGCCCCGCTCTGGGCACTCAGAAACAGCACCTGTCCGGTCGTGTATTTTGTGAACGGTCTTCCCCTTGAAGAAGTTCAGGGTCCGTGGCTCCACCCCCCTCTTCGTGAATGGTTGACCCATGGCCTCCGTCTCGCATCGAGAAAAGCAAATGCGTTGGTGAGTGTGTGTCCTGAAGTGTTGGTTGGTCTGCGAAACCTAGAACCAGTGGATGCGACCCGTTGCTCAGTCATCAGAAACGGTGTCGATCCGGATCATTTCTTCCCACAGCCTCAGGAGAAAATCAGAGCAGAGCTCGGTCTCACCACTCAAGGCCCTTATATCGCGTTTGTCGGTGGATTCTTCCCATGGCACGGTCTCGATACACTCGTCGAAGCCATCGCCTTCGTTGTGAAGTCATTCCCAACGGTCCAATGTCTCCTGGTCGGCGATGGACAAACAAAAAAGAATCTTGAAGAACAGGTTCAACAGTTACAACTCTCGCCCCACGTTCTATTCACCGGGCGTGTCGACTTTGACATGGTCCCGAAATGGATCGCGGCTTCAGATGTCTGTGTGGTGCTGCATCGGCAGACTCGTTCCTACCCCGGAGATTCGATGAAGCTGTGGGAATACCTGGCTTGCGGGCGTCCTGTTGTTGCGACAGCAGGTCCTGGATATGGAGACACGGTGGAAGAGCTGCGCTGTGGTTTGTCTGCTAAAGCCGATGATCCTGCCGATCTTGCCCGTCAACTGCTTTGTCTTTTAGTCGATCAGGATCTTCGCAGAAGTATGGGCAAACGAGGACGGATGGCTGTGGCCCGATCTCATACTTGGACGGCGCGCGCTGGACAGTTGGAGCAGGTTTGTCGTCAGGCAATTGTCGGTATGAAGTCAGCAGCATAAAGAACTCGGTATCACAACGGCAAGAAAAGGTCTGTCGGCGATGAGTACTCGGAGTCACGAATCAAGCCCATTACGTCTCCGTCACCGAATCTTTCGGGCCGGTTGGTGGACCGGAGGAGGATTCCTGCTCGATAAAGTGATCGCGGCTGTTCAATTAGCGGTACTGGTAAGAATCCTGACTCCCGCCGATTTCGGTGTGATGGCGGCTTCTGCGGCTGTATTGCTGGCGATGCTCACAATTAGTGAGCTGGGGTTGACCTCGGCACTCATTGCCAAAGAGATCGTCAGCGAAGACGACCTTACAGCTGCCTGGACACTGTCGGTCGCCAGAGGGCTCTTGATGGCGGCTGGAATCTGGATCATGGCCGGTGCGATCGGTGAGATCATGCGTATGCCGACCTTGGAGTCTCTCCTGCGAGTCCATGCGTGGGCCCTGATCATTCAAGGGTTCCAAAGTCCTGCATTGGCGCTCATGATGAAGAAGCTGGACTTACGCCGAAGGGTTGCCCTTGACGTCGTCCGACGCATCGTTGAAGCAGTCGTGACTCTTACTATCGCCATCCTCTATCGGACCGTATGGGCGCTGGTCATTGGACAGCTGGTTGGCTTGACGATTGGGAGTCTTCTTTCTTTTCAAATCGCACCGTTTACTCCAGGTCAGTCCCTTAAACTATCGGCATTCTCTTATTTTGTCCGGTACGGCAAACATTTGAACCTGATCACGTTGTGCGCCTTCGGCATCATGACCGGGGGAGAGCTGGTGATCGGTCGTCTGCTGGGGCCAGAAGCGTTGGGATTGTATCAGGTGGCGCTGGCCGTTCCGCTCCTGATCGGTGCTCGCGCCACAGCGCTCATGCAGCAAATCAGCGTACCGGCCTATGCGGCATTGCAGCGGGATCAACTCGGCCTGGTTCGTGTTTTCGATCTGCAGATAGGACTTATCGGCATTGTCTATATTCCCCTGGCCGTCACGATAGGTTCTTTGGCGCCCATCATGGTTCCGATCGTGTTCGGTCCGCAATGGACCAGCATCAGCGACTCTCTGCAAGTTCTTTGCATTTATTCTGTCTGCGCCGGTTATGTCAGTGTCATGGCCTCCTTGCACTATGGCTTGGGACGGCCGGATCTTCAGGTGAAAAGTTGGTTCGCACAATGTGCTCTGTACGTGGCGATGATCGTTCCAATGACGGTCTCACTCGGAATGTTCGGCGCCGCCGTCTCACTGACGGCAAGTTATATTTTTGGCACAACACTGCAAGTGATAGAAACACGGCGGCTGCTCGGCACTTCGACTAACGATACGTTTATATCGCTTGGCCGAACCGGACTCTTTGGACTGGTGGCCGGCGCACTGCTGTGGACCGGAGTCGGTCAGACTCCTATTGCCATCCCGTGGACACCGGAAATCCTAGCCATGGCGACCGCTGGAGTATTTGGTTGGTATCTTTGGTGGGTCGAGCGGCCGCGACTCAAGACACTCTGGAATGATCAATCGCAGGTAGGGGTGTAATGTCCGACGGCTCCGTGGATCTATCCATCGCGATCGTGGGTTATAACACTAGAGCGCTCATACTTGATTGCCTGAGATCGGTGTTCGAGTCCACTCTCACCACCAGATTCGAAGTGATCGTCGTCGATAACGACTCCAAAGACGCGACGGTGGAAGCCATTCGAACAAGCTACCCCAAGGTGCATATCATCGTGAATCGCGAGAATCGGGGTTTCTCAACAGGCGTCAATCAAGCGTTGGCGGTTAGTGCTGGGCGATATCTTCTCATGTTGAACAGCGATACGCGGGTGCGAGGGCAGGCATTGGATCGGATGGTGGGATGTCTCGATGGAGATCCGGAGATCGGTGCTGTGGGGTGCAAACAATGGACGGGAGATGGCCAGTTGTACCAGTCCTGTTTTCCGTTCCCTTCGATCCGAGACCATCTCATCCATGCCTCCTTCCTTCGCAAATGTGGTCCGGCATGGCGGGAGGTATTGGCGGCACGACAGGCCATCGATTGCACGAAATCGCAAGATGTGGACTGGATTAATGGAGCCTGTTTGATGGTTCGGACGGATCTGATGAGGGCCTGCGGCGGATTGGATGAGGGCTACTTTATGTATTTTGAGGATGTCGATTTATGCCGAGTCTTCCACCGGCGCGGCTATCGCATTCGGCATCTGGCCGATGCGGACATCGTACACTTGATCGGCCGGAGCGGAGAGCGAGATCGTACTCGACTGAACCTTGTATGGGAGTTCAGCCGTATCCGCTACGTAGAAAAGCACTTTCCGCTATTCAAGCGTTGGATTATGAAAACATGGATCGCCCTCGGGGCGGTCGTGCGGTTGATCGGCGCGATCAGTCGCCGCCGGTCGACCGTGAATGACCGCTCGCTTGACATGTATGTCTCAGTTGTTCGACGTCTTTGGCATGGGGGCCAGTCGGTCCTGTTAGGGCTCGTGTGGACCAGGTCGAACAAGGGATAGGGGAAACTGTTGAACGGATCGCGCATCCATTCGTGCTGAATGTTTGTGTGGACCCTTGGTGAATAAATGGTAGGGGAAATCGTGGAGCGAAGGGCCGCTTATCCAACAGATACGCAACATGTCGTGAATCTATCAGGATATGTATGGGCGGCTCGCCAACTTGGACCGCTTGAACAGCGGTGCGTCCTAGACCTTTCATGCGGTACCGGCTATGGCAGCGACTATTTGGGTGCCCGTGCCGGTCGAATCGTGGGGATCGATTGTGCTCCCGACGTTGTCGCCAAGAGTCGGGCTGACTATCCCCGATCGAACGTCGCGTTTCTGGCGATGGACGCTTGTGCTCTGGCCTTTCGAGATGCGTCCTTCGATTGCATCGTCTCACAAGACACCATCGAGCATATCCAGGATGACGGCCGCTTCGTGTCCGAGTTGACTCGGGTGCTGAAACCAAACGGTGTGCTCGTCATATTCACACCGCACGGCAAGGGCCGTGGTATTCCTCCAACGGATCCTTATCATATTCGTGAATATACGCCGGACGAATTTAAGGCTTTGCTGCAACCGCATTTTTCAACTGTCCGCTGGTACGGTCGCCGTCAGGGGCATCGTATCAAGGCGGTTGAACGCTCCATGGACACCGTGCGCAATTTGGACCCGATTGGTCTTCGTAATTGTGTTCCACGACCCATTCGTCATTGGCTTGGAAGCCTGATGAGCCAAGTACAAGGAGGGCCGGCCTTACATGAACTTGTTCCCGACGATATCGAGTATCGCGAAGGGGTCGCGGACGACACCAATTTGATCGGGGTTTGCATCAAATGAATTGGCCTGATTCTCCAATCATAGAGAAACCCCAGATGCTCGTTCTCTCTGCAGTGGTTACGGGTCTATTCGCCCGAACCTGGGTCATTCTGCATGCCTCTGGTCATGCGTTTGCCGCCGATCAATTATTCGATACCTTGGCGTGGAATTTGGCAATCCAAGCTTCTCCACAGATAATGACCGTGCGATGGCATACGAACTGACCAGAAAGGATTTTCTTGATCTGTTGAGGACGTACAAGCCGTCCTCATATGAAACTTTTGGACCGGATGATGCACGCTTTGCGACTCCCATGCACCATGCGATGAAATGCCGAGACCGATTGCATGTGGCCTTAAAAAGCGGCTTGCGTAGATTGCCGTCTGAGAAACAGACGATCGTCGATTTAGGCCCGTTTCCTGGAAGCCTGTTGCGACTCTTGCGCAGGCTGAACTACACAAACTCGGCTCGATTGTTTGGGGCTGGTCTGATGGTTTCAGACGAGTTCGTTCACTTCATGCATCGAGATGTGCAGGCGGACATTCATGCCGTCAATCTCGATCCGACAGGAGGGCAGTTTCAGAGCAAAGGATATTCCGAGAAAGTGCCGCTTCCGGATAACTCTGTCCAGTTGGTCTTTGCGTTGGAAATCATCGAACATCTGACGTCACCGTTCCATTTGCTATCGGAAGCCTACCGCATATTGGGATCGGGCGGTCATGTCGTTCTGACGACCCCGAACGTGACCAGGATCGGGAACGTCTTCAAACTTTTAATTGGTCGGACGCCGAACGATCGGCTTGCTCCACCGGGATACGACAATCCGGATGATGAGTGGAGGCCCCATGCCCGCGAATATGCCATGCATGAGCTGGCCGAGATGCTGCATCAAACTGGGTTCAACATCGCTGAGTCCCGGTTCTTTCTCGGGGAGGATACACAGCAATGCCGACAGCCCGTCAGGCAACATGGCATCAATTGGATGAAATGGCCGTTCTACGTCATGCCCCATTTGCGCGGTAGCCTGTTGATTGTGGGGAAGAAACCATGAAGCCGGTCGTTCTCGCAGAGCTTGCCGGCTCGGCCGGATACGGGGGAGGAGAACGGTATTTGGAATTGCTGTTCGATCGATTGAACCGTAGCAAATTTTCTCCACTCTTGATCTGTCCGGAACCTGGACCGTTTGTGGGAAGGATGAAAGCGAAAGGGATTCCGACCAACGTGGTGCGATTGACGCCGCTTTTCAACCTCGTGGCGCTCATACGGCTGGCATACTTATTAAAGCGGAACGATGTGACCATTCTCCAAACTCACGGCGCCCGAGCGAACGTGTACGGGCGCCTTGCAGCCTGGTTGGCCGGAGTCCCTTGCGTGGTGTCGACCGTACACAACTCCATCAGAGATTATGATGTCAATTCCATCCAGCGATACGTCTACAGCACCATTCTACGCGTAGTGCTGCCGCTGACAGATCGCGTGATTTGTGTTTCGGAGGCACTGAGACAAGACGTCATTGCCGACTGTCCCGGCGTGGCACCGAAGACGACTACGGTGTGGAATGGAATTGATCCTGCGCTCTTCTCCTGCGGGGGGGATCGCAACAAGATCAGGAGGGAGTGGTGGGCGGGCAGCGGACCCGTAATCCTCACCGTTGCCAGACTCACAGAGCAAAAGGGCCATCGGTTTCTCATCGAGGCGTTACCCGCGCTTCTAACAGAATGGCCGTCCCTCGTCTGCTTATTTGTCGGAGAAGGCGAATGTCGAGAATCGCTTCGAGCCTTGGCAAGAGAAAAGGGCGTTGAACAGTCCTGCCGTTTTGCCGGAGCGCGGAATGACGTGGTCGACTGGTATGCGGCGGCAGATGTGGTGGTGTTGCCTTCTCTCTCTGAAGGATTTCCTTTTGTGGTCCTTGAGGCCCTGGCCATGTCCCGCCCTGTCGTAGCAACTCATGTCGGTGGTGTTCCTGAGATCATCCATGACGGCAGCACTGGTTTGCTGGTGCCGCCCCGGAGTTCCCAGGCATTGGAATCGGCTATTCGGAACGTGCTTCGTGATCCGGATTGGGCTGCTCGTATGGCAAAGGTGGGGCAGAAAGAGGTCTTTGAACGGTTTACGGTAGGGAAGATGGTGCAAGGCACTGTCAGGATATTCGAAGAAGCGATGCCGGCTTTGCGCTGTTCGCTCGATGTTGCACAGGGACCTGTCCAGAAAGAGGCGGCATGACCACGGAAATGATGAATCAAGAAACTCTTATCGACTGTCCTTGCGGAGCCGCTGAACAACTTGCTGAGGTGTTTCATACCCCAACTCGACGATATGTGGGCTGCCCTGTGTGCGACCTCGTGTTTCTTTATCCTCGTCCGACCCGCGAATCCGTGGAAGGCTATTTTCATGAAACTTATGACGGTCACTACGGAGCGGTTGAGGCGTGCGATGATCGGCAGCCAGTGTACCGGAGCGTGTTGAAGCACCTGTCCTCGTATCTGCCGTCGCCGGGGACTTTGCTTGATGTTGGATGTGGAGACGGAGAATTTTTACTGCTCTGTCGACGAGCCGGATGGGACTGTTCGGGAATCGAGTTATCGGAACAGGCTGCAACCCGTGCCGCTCGGAAGGGATTGACGATATTGCCACCGCACACGCTTGAGAGTGGTGAAGAGGTTCGGCATTTTGATGTTGTGGCCTTGATCAATGTGCTGGAAACCGTCGCCGATCCGTTAGCCATGCTTCGGCAGGCAGCCGATCTCCTCACACCTGGAGGGGTGGTGATTGTGCGGGCCACAAACGGACGCTTTCATTTGCCGATGCGGGCACCGGCCCGTTGGATCGGTTCGCAGTCTGACCAAGCGTTTCATTGCTATCTGTATACGACCAAGACCTTGAAGACGCTCATGGCAAGTGTCGGTCTTAAGGTCATCAGTCTGCGAAATTCCAGACCGAGTCGAGGACCTCTTTCGCCCGTACACCCTTGGTTCAGCCGATTGAAATGGACCGTCAGTCGCACTCTACTATGGCCGTTTTCCCAGACTCTGTATTACGCAACGCATGGTCGCATCCTATGCGCTCCGTCGTTTGAAATTGTCGCTCAACAACCAGGAAATAGGTGATGAGTCAAGATCCCACATACCGTCGGTCTTGGAAGCGCACCGTGCGCGCGTGGGGAACGATTCTCTTTCTTTGCCTCTTGGGCGCAGTGGCGGCGCTCGGTGTGCGAACACTACTCGAGTCGGTCGGAAGCGCCAAGCACACGCGGTACGAGCCAGTGGATGTTCCACCTCAGTCGGTTTCTCCCCGCCATGAACGGGAGCGAGAAGAATTGGAACGCCGTGACCGTATCGTGCTTGAAAAGGAGAAGTAGGGGAATGTGCGGCATTTGTGGAGTCATAGGAGAGGATGACGGTTCGGCACTCCAACCGATGCTGCGGCGTCTGATCCATCGAGGCCCTGACGAAGAGGGAACCTATCGTCAGCCTGGAGTTGTGCTTGGCGTTCGGAGACTTCGGGTGATTGATCCGGTCGGGGGACAGCAACCAGTCCGCAATGAGAGGGGTACGGTTTGGGCCGTCATGAACGGAGAGATCTATAACTATCGAGAATTGCGTCAAGAGCTTGTGAGCAGAGGACATCGACTCGAGAGTCGCTGCGATACCGAAGTCTTGGTCCATCTGTATGAGGACGAAGGATTCGAGGCCTTTCGTCGATTGCGAGGAATGTTCGCGGTGGCGCTGTGGGATCAGGAACGTCGTTCTGCATGGCTGGTTCGTGATCGCCTTGGTATCAAGCCGCTGTACTACGCGATCCGTCAATCTGAAGCCGGTAGAGATCCTTGCGTCGTATTTTCTTCGGAGATTCCGTCTCTGCTCGAAGCCTTGCCCGATTGGCGGCTCCGGCCGGAAGGAGTCGCCGAGTACTTGATGCATTTGTATGTGTCAGTGCCGGGCACGATGATCGCCGGCGTGCACCAATTGCGTGCCGGCGAAGCGATGAGTATATCGGACGGGCGAGTGGAGTTGTTGCAATACTACCGTCCTGAGGAAACGCTCCATATCCACGACCAATGGACCGCTAAAGAGGCAAGCCGGGAGGTGTTGCACATCTTTGAAGAGACCGTGCAAGCGCATTTGGTCAGCGATGTTCCGTTGGGGTTATTTCTCTCAGGCGGTATCGATTCGGCATCATTGTTAGCCATGATGACGAAAGGACACGATGGGCCGGTCAAGACCTTCTCGATCGGATACGAACATCCTTCCGACCAATCATTCAGCGAGCTGGACTCGGCGCGCTTGTTGGCCGATCACTTCAAGACCGTTCATTCGGAGACGATTCTGAATCCGGATGCGGTCACGCTGCTCGGGAAAGTGGTGGAGGGCATGGGGGAGCCATTTGCTGACTCATCAGCTATCCCCACCTATCTCGTCTCGGAGGTTGCGCGACGGACCGTCACGGTTGCGCTTTCGGGGATCGGCGGCGACGAGCTCTTCGGTGGGTATCCTCGTTATTTAGGCCTCCGTACTGCTGCGCAGTATCAACGAATTCCTCGTGTGCTGCGGGAGCACATGGCTCGATGGAGCAGGCGTATCGGCGAACATGGACAGGCTCGTGACCAAGCGGCCCGCCTGAAACGATTTCTGGGCGATGGGCATCTGCCGCTTCCCGAGCAATACCGCCGCTGGACCACCTTCATTCCCTCCGAATGGGACGACATCCTCTGGGGACATCGATTGGAAGCGATGTTTCTCAACAATAGGCCGTTGGGACAGGCTGAGGTTCTGTTCGATCAGTGGCCCTCGTCCGACCCGGCGGACTGTGCAATGGGTGTCGATCTACAGAGTTATCTGCCCGACGATCTCCTGCGCATGGCTGATCGAATGAGTATGGTGCATTCGCTCGAGTTGCGTGTCCCGTTTTGCGATCATCATCTCTTGGCCGCAGCCCTGCGTATTCCCTCCCGGGTACGTCTGACCGGTTGGCAATTGAAAGGGTTTATGCGTCGAATGTTGCGAGGCCTTCTGCCGGATCGAATTCTTCGCGCACCCAAGCAAGGGTTCATGGTGCCCATGGCTCGATGGCTACGAGATGATCTTCGCGAGATGGCGCATGATCTGTTAGCAGACGATGTGATCAAGGAACGGGGGTATGTCAAGCCGGCTTATGTGAGGTGGTTGCTGGAGCAACATGAGAGCGGCCGCCGAAACTTTTCAGATCAATTGTATGCACTGATGGTGTTGGAGCTTTGGCATCGAGGTTTGCGCGCCGACTCCTCTGAACGAAGGGCAGTGATGGCTACCTCATGAATATTTTGTTGTTGGCTGAGGTTTCTGCGGAGCGAGTCCTCGGTGGAGCGGAACGGGTTCTTCGCAACCAAGCTCTTGGATTGGCGATGATGGGACATCATGTGGAGTTGCTGACGAGGGCCCCTGAGCATGTATCAGAGGGTATGTTGGAGATGAACGGAATTCGCGAATGGCGCTATTCGGTCAGTCGCAAGCACGAAGCGGCGTTTTTCTGGTCTTCAGTGCGCCGATCGGTTGAACAGTTCGATCACTTACGCGCGACCGAACCACTGGATGCCGTCGTCATTCACCAATCGTTGGCTGGACTCGGCCCGATTCTGGCTCGTCGTCATGCAGCATCCCGATGGATCTATATATGCCATTCTCTCGCTCATGAGGAGTATGAGACGAGGCAAGGTGCGACTTGTTCGACTCTGGCAAGCTTGCGTCGACAGGCCAATCTTCGGGCTAGGTGCTCAGTGGAACGCGCCGTGATGTCCCGATGTCACAAGGTGGCTGTGCTCAGCCAATTTATGCGCCAGCGGGTCATCGGTGCGCACGATATTTCGGTCGATCGCCTTGCACTCATCCCAGGGGCGGTTGATCCGCATGCCTTTATGCCGTTAGAGGACCGACTATCTATAAAAGCAGCGCTCAATCTTCCGACCAATCGTACGATCCTCTTTACAGTTCGAAACCTTGTGCCGAGGATGGGTCTGGACAATTTGCTGTGTGCGATCGAAATGCTGAACAGGGCACAACACAAGCTGATGTTGGTGATCGGCGGGGAAGGACCGTTGCATGAACAACTCCAAGCAGACATACGGCGGAAGAGACTCAGGGATGTCGTACGTCTGATCGGGTTCGTTCCCGAATCCCAGCTCAGTCGATACTACCAGGCAGCGGATCTTGTCCTGATGCCGAGTCTCCAGTTAGAGGGTTTCGGTCTGGTGATGGTGGAGGCAATGGCCTGCGGGACACCCGTGCTCGGGACGCCGGTTGGGGCGATTCCGGAGATCTTGAACCAAGTCGATCCCATCCTGGTCGCGGAAGGAGTTGATGGTCGGTCGATTGGACGGGCGCTTGAACGAGTTTTGAGACGCTTACAAGAACCAGGTGAGGCAAATCGTTTGGCAAACAAGGGTCGCGCCCTGATTGAGCGTCGGTACAATTGGAAACAACATTGCAACGAGCTGCTCGGCCTGTTGGACGGCCCAAGGCAGTTACGGCTCGCGGCATAGCAGGCCAGAAAGACTATGATGGTTGCCCGAAAGGTCGTTCATATCATCACTCGGCTGGATCAGGGTGGATCTGCTCGAAACACCATGCTCACAGTGCTAGGGCATGATCGCACTCAGTTCGAGCCGGTTGTGGTCACCGGACAAGCGGACATGTGGAATGCGCAGGGGGGGCTCACAGCAACGATAGAAAATCTTATGATCTTGGAGAAAGAGTCGATCCGTTACCACATGATCCCGTCGCTGGTTCGTCAGATCAGCCCAAAGGCTGATCTGACGGCGCTGTGGAAACTGATTGTCCTGTTACGGCAGGAACAACCCTACATCGTCCATACGCACACATCCAAGGCTGGGGTGCTGGGCAGGTTGGCCGCGCGGATCACGGGTGTTCCCAAGATTGTTCATACACCGCACGGACACGTGTTCTATGGCCACTTCGGTTCGATCTCCTCCTGGATTTTTTTACAGATCGAGCGCGCACTGGCATGGATCACCGATGAGTTGATCGCGCTGACATCGGCCGAAAAGACCGAGCATCTTGAGCGAGCCATCGGGTACGCGGATCGGTTTGCCGTCATACCCAGCGGTATCGACATTGACCGTTTCAAGCAGGCTCGGACTGCCGGAAAGGTGATGCCGGACTGGTTCAATTGCCCAGCTGACGCAACCGTCATCGGTTCCGTCGGTTGGTTGACGGAGATTAAAGGACATCGATTTTTGGTCGACGCCGTCGCTCAATTGAAACCAGAGCATCCTCATCTGCATCTCGTCGTTCTCGGCAGTGGGGATCAACATGAGGAGTTGCTGCGCCAGGCAAGCAAAGCCGGAATCAGTCAGACCGTGCATTTGGTAGGTCGTCGAGATGATGTCGAAATTGCCCTGGCTGGGATGGATTGTTTCGTCTTGCCGTCACTCAATGAGGGGATGGGGAGGGCCTTGGTTGAGGCGATGGCAGCGGGACTTCCGGTAATTGCCGGCCGAGTGGGGGGAGTTCCTGCTCTGATTGAGGATGAGAAAAACGGCCTCCTTGTGCCGGCAGGAGACAGTCTCGCGCTGGCCGCCGCGTTGCGGCGGATATTGTCCGACCCTATATGGGCACGCTCTTTAGGACAGAACGCGATGCAGAGCATCGGAACAGGATACGGAGTTCCAGCCATGGTCCGGGCCATCGAATCGATTTACAGGGAAGTAGCAGTGGGTCATGCGTAAAGCCGGCCGTAAAATTGCGACCGTACTGTTTGCTGCCGCAATTGGTCTGGTGGAGATGGCAGCTGGTTCAACTGCTGAATCAGCTACAGAACAGTACTCTCTTCGAGCTGCCATCCATGTACACAGTACGATGAGCACAGGATCTTTCAGCTTGGAATCGCTGGCCAGACGAGCCGAGGAGCAACAACTGGATGCCCTCATTCTCTCCGAAAATTTCACGTTGCGATATGACTATGGCCTCCCGCCGTTCGAAGGATTCCTCAAGTACCATGTCACGTTCCCCTCCGTCATAGAATACGGCGTCCAACGATTTCTGGATGAGGTTCACGCAGTGCAGCGCCGCCACCCGAATCTGATTATAATTCCCGGGGTCGAGGTCGCCCCACATTACTACTGGACCGGTTCGCTGCTGCACGGGGATCTCACTATGCACAACGCCCAGCGGAATCTCCTCGTCATCGGGTTGGAAAAGGCCGAGGATTATGAGCTTCTTCCTTCCCTGGGAAATTCTTGCTCGTTCGTGTGGGGCTGGCAGAGTGTAGTCAATGGACTCCCATTGCTTCTGTTGGTTCCCGCCGTCTGGCTGTGGAAACCTCAAGACTCGCAATGCTCTGATTGGAGAGGGTCTCCATCTCGCCGGCCCGTTCTCGCCATCTTTCTTATGATCACCTGTATTGTTCTGATGATGAATGCATGGCCGATGAAGACGCCTGTTTACAGCTCGCATGACGGAAACGTCGGCTACCGGCCTTATCAAGCCTTGATTGATCGAGCGGTTGAACGAGGCGCGTTGGTATTTTGGTCCATGACAGAGGCTCGCGATTTCAGCCGGCATTCGTTCGGCCCGCTGGGAACCGTCACGATTCAGACGGAGCCCCACCCTGAAGCGTTAATCTTGACACGAGGCTACACAGGATTCGGCGGATTGTACCAAGATGCCAGGAGAGTGATCGCGTCGGGTGGCGTATGGGACCAACTACTGAGATCGAGGGTGGTACAGGATCAGGACATGTCTCCCACACTGATTGGAGAAGTGGCATTCCATAGCATCACGGATGCCGGAAAGGACTTGGATCGGGTGTACACGGTCATCCAGACATCTGAGCGAACCACAGCTGGCATCATGGCCGCGCTCAAGCAAGGTCGAACCTATGCAGTGGTGAGGGGTGATCAGAATATTCTGCTTCGGCTCGACGAGTTTCGCCTGTTGAACAACGGGCAGTCCGCTGGAATCGGGGAGACGCTTCGCGGAAGGGGGAACGGCGACATCATCGTCTGTGTTGGAGTATCCGCTATCGATGGAAAGCCGTATGCGACGAAGCTTCGTATCATTCGATCCGGTCAGGTCATCAAGCAGATCGAAGGCCAGACGCCGTTGCAGATAGAACTCGTGGATCGGGGGGGACAGCGGGGAGAGTGGCTGAATTATCGAGTGGAAGTAGTCGGCAAGGGAGGAGAATTGCTGAGCAATCCGATCTATGTCTCACCGACGGACGGCCTAAACACAAACAGGTCTCAACAAACGGCCCTTCGCCCTGGAACCATCGCTCAGAGCCGCGTCGCACAAGCTGAAAGCCGGGGGCAAGCATGCGCGTGACGATTCACCAACCGCAATTCCTGCCGTGGCTCGGGTATCTCGACAAAATCGATCAAGCAGACCTCTTCATTATGTTGGATACGGTTCAGTTCAAGAAGAACGAATGGCAAAATCGTAATCGCATCCGGACTGCGAAAGGATGGCAGTGGTTGACGGTCCCGGTGCTGCAACATTTCGGTCAACGTATCGACGACGTTCTGATTAACCCAACCATCGCATGGAAAGCGCAGCATCTTCGAGCGCTGGATATACACTATGCCCGATCGCCATACCGAGACCGTTATCTTTCTGAGTTACGTGAACTGTACGCTCGACCCTGGGCTAGGCTGAATGATCTCAACAAGGCGACTGTGCAATGGCTGCTTAAGGCCTATGGGATCGCCACACCGGTCCATAGCGCCGCTGAATACGCGGCTCGCGAAGAGCCGACGGGCCGTTTGATCGATCTGTGTCGGGCGGTCGGTGCTTCGCAGTATCTTGCCGGACCAGGTGCCGAGCACTATATGGACAAGCCGCGATTCGAATCCTCAGGTGTGAGACTAAGAATACAGGTTTTCCAGCACCCGATCTATCGCCAGGTGTACGAGCCGTTTGAGCCGAATCTGTCCGCGCTGGATCTCTTATTGATGCAAGGGCCCGATGCGCTCATGGCGCTGCGCCAATCGCGACTGATGGATTATTCGATGACGAGCGTCTAGGAGGATCAGGGATGAGGAGCGCCAACGCCAATGAACCGATGCGCATTCTTGCACTGGGAGCCCATCCTGACGACATCGAAGTCGGGTGTGGTGGAACATTGATCAAGTATGTGGAGAACGGCCATCGCATTTTTCTTATGGTCATGACACAGGGCGGGGCGGGCGGCAATGTATCGGTTCGTAAAAGAGAACAAGAGCGGTCAGCCAAACTCCTTCAAGCCGAAGAAGTGTTCTGGGGAGGCTACCAGGACACGGAAGTTCCCCTTGGGCGAGATCTGATCCAAACCGTCGAGGAGATTGTGCGGAAGATCGAGCCGCATTTTATTTTTGTTCACTACCATGATGATACCCATCAAGACCACCGGCATTTGGCGATGAGCACGATTACCGCTACGCGATACACCAAAAATGTGCTGTTTTATGAAGGACCAACCACGCAGAACTTCGCGCCAACGGTTTTTGTGGATATGCAGCAAGCGTTGGATCGAAAAATTCAGGCATTGGAAGCACATGCCTCCCAGGTGAAGAAAACCAATATCGAAGGGATCAGCATCGCGGATCTCGTGAAGTCATCGGCGCATTTTCGTGGGATCCAGGGCAGGGTGAAAGCAGCGGAAGGCTTTTTGCCCTTGCGATTGTTCATCAATATCGGAGTATGACGACGGTTGCCACGATGGTTTCTCACTCGAGGCCCTTTATCGAAACTGATGAGATCCAGGCGGCGATCGAAGTATTGCGATCGCGCCAGCTGGCCCAAGGAGGTATGGTCGAGCAATTTGAACGTGGAATGGCAGCCTATTTAGGATCGGCCGGCGGAGTCGCCGTAAGCTCCGGGACGGCGGCACTGGAAGTTGCGCTTCGAGCATTGGGAATCGGACCAGGCGATGAGGTTGTACTTCCCAGTTATGTCTGTGCGGCTCCTTGGTTGGCCATTCAGCGTGTCGGAGCAATGCATCGAGTAGTCGATATTGATCTGGAGACTTTTGCGATCGATCCGACAGCAACGCGACAAGCTCTTACCTCGAAGACCAAGGCCATCATCATCCCCCATATGTTCGGCCTTCCCGCTGACTTGACGGTCCTTGAACGGTTGGGAGTGCCGATCATTGAAGACTGTGCGCAGACACTGGGCGCGATGGAACAGGGTAGAGTTGTGGGATCAGTCGGCCTTTTAACGATTTGCTCCTTTTACGCGACGAAGCTGCTCTGTGCCGGTGAAGGAGGAATGGTGCTGTCACGCGACGAAAGTGTGTTGGAACGAGTGCGCATGCTGAGGGAATACGACGAGGCGCCGTCCCTCCGTCCAGGAGCGACGAATGTAAAGATGACCGATCTTCAGGCCGCGATCGGCTTGGTGCAACTGAACCGCATGGCATGCTTCCTCGAACGACGAAACTGGCTCGCGGATGAATACCGAGTGACACTGGACGGTACCGGACTCGTGCAGCCGATCGTACCGGCCGGCCGTACGCACGTGTACTATCGGTTCGTAGTGCGTATGCCGGACCTGCACAACCAGGTGAACGGTGTGAGTAGTGTGATCGCACGATTTGAAGGCCGTGGGGTTCAATGCCGGAAGCCGGTGTTCCGTTCGCTCCATCGCTATCTGGACTTGGACGGATTTCCCGCTTCGGAAGAAGCCGAACGTACCGCGCTCTCGATCCCGCTGTTCCCCTCGCTCACGGACGAAGACGTGGCCCAGGTGCATGTGGCGCTGCGTTCGGAATGGTCATGAAGACACTCGAAACGGAACTGACTCCTCCATTCTATGCCACGACGTGGCGCTGGATGACGCCGGTCGTATCCGGAGCAGCACTCGGGGCCATCGCTCTGGCCATTCCCCCTGTTCGAGAGATTTTTCAGCTTGAAGGTCTGCGATGGCTGCATGTCTTTCTCTTTGCGTTTCTCGGCACTGGAGCCTTGACCCCGCTGATGGTCCGGATCGGCCATCGATGGAACCTTGTCGATATTCCGGTTGATCGTAAAATCCATGTCCACCCCACTCCGCGGCTCGGCGGCCTAGCTCTATATGTCGGCTTCATCGGATCGTTGCTGCTGAACTCCATCATACCTGACTGGATGGTGGCTATTCTGATAGCCGGCTCTCTTCTGTTGATTATCGGTGTCATCGATGACATTCGAGAGCTGCCGGCCTCGCTAAAACTGTTCGGACAATTGCTGGCGGCTGGTATCGTCATTGCTTCGGGCAAGATCTTGACATTGTTTTCGCCCGGACCACTCGGAGATATGGCCAACATTGTTCTGACTCTCTTTTGGATCGTTGGAATTACGAACGCGTTCAATTTCTTCGACGGCATGGATGGATTGGCTACCGGCCTTGCCGTGCTGATGGCAGGGTTCATGGGTGTCGTGGCGTTTGGAACCGATCAGGCAGGGTTGGGTTGGCTAGCTATCGCCATGATTGGAGCTGGCCTTGGCTTTTTGCCATACAATTTTCGAGGGACAAAGCCGGCTGTCATTTTTCTGGGCGATGGCGGTTCGACGTTCATTGGATTCACGCTGGCCTGTCTGGCCGTGAAGGGCAACTGGGCTGATTCCAGCCCAATCGTGTCGTTCAGCAATCCGTTACTGATCTTCGGAGTGCTCATCTACGATATGGTCCATATTACCGTGGAGCGTATCATCACGGGAAAGGTCACATCCGTGAAAGAGTGGTTGGACTATGTGGGAAAGGATCATCTCCATCATCGCCTGGAGCGGGCCCTTGGTTCACGGCAGGCCAGTATTGCCATGATTTTTCTCTTCACAATCTGTCTCGGGTTGGCAGCATTGGCACTCCGGCATGCCGGGACGATGGAGGCGGTGCTGCTCCTCATACAGGCCGGCTTGATCGCTGGGATGATCACGCTGTTGGAAATCAGCGGTCGCCACAGATAGGGCTTGCACTCCTGCTCTATTCCCGCTAGAAGATTTCACCATGGTTCCCACCGTTGAATGGCAAGACGGCGCCGTTCGTCTGCTGGATCAAAGCCGGCTCCCGGAAGTCGTGGAATTTCTCGACTGTCGGGACTACCAGACTGTCGCGGATGCGATCCGTACCATGAGAGTTCGTGGGGCGCCGGCGATCGGCGTGACGGCAGCAATGGGTGTGGCGTTGGGCGCGCAGGCGATCAATGCGACTGAGTATTCTTCCTTTGCACCGGCAGTTTTCAAAATCTGCGATGAGCTGGCGGCGACCAGGCCGACTGCGGTGAACCTGTTCTGGGCGATTGAGCGAATGAGGCGGAAGCTGGAATCCTTACAAGCTCAGCCGGTCTCAGCGATCAAGCAGGCGCTTATAATAGAATCTCAAGCGATACTTGAAGAAGATATTAGTCTCTGTAAAACCATGGGGCGCCATGGAGCGGAATTGATTGGGGACGGACAGACAGTTTTAACTCACTGTAATGCCGGCTCACTCGCCACGGCAGGTTATGGGACGGCACTCGGAGTCATTCGCGCTGCATGGGAACAGGGTAAGAAAATCAAGGTGATTGCCGACGAAACTCGTCCTGTGCTTCAAGGTGCGCGTCTCACCGCATGGGAGCTTATGCAGGATCAAATACCTGTCACGCTCATCACGGACAATATGGCCGGTTCACTCATGAGGCAGGGGAGGATTCATCTCTGTGTCGTCGGCGCTGATCGGATTGCGGCCAACGGGGATGTCGCCAACAAGATCGGTACCTATTCCGTGGCGGTCTTGGCGAAAGCCCACAATATTCCCTTCTATGTTGCGGCCCCCTATTCGACCATCGACCTGAAAACGAAAACGGGTGCTGATATTCCGATCGAACAGCGAAACCCATTAGAGGTGACAACCATCCACGGCAGCCATCCTGTCGCACCCAAAGATGTCGCGGTTTACAATCCAGCCTTTGACGTGACACCGGCCGACCTCATTACCGGTATCATCACTGAGCGTGGTATCTTCAAACCGGGTGAGCTGGCGTCACAGTTTCAATCAGGATAGTTTGAGCTCTTCCGTAAGTTACCCACGTCATAATCGCTTGGCACCCAACAGATTTGCTATACTACCTGCATAGGAGGAGGGCAGCATGAGCCGAATTATGCTGGATATACCCGACGATACCTTGCTGGCTCTGAAATTGTCTCCAGAGGGGATGGGGGAAGCGTTGCGCATGGCTGGAGCGGTCAAGCTGTTCGAGTTGGGGCAATTGTCTTCAGGGGCTGCCGCCCAACTGGCCGGCGTTCCTCGAACGGTGTTTCTCACCAAGCTGGCCGAGTATGGCGTAGACACATTCCGTCTGAATGAGGAGCAGCTCATGAAAGAGCCGCGCCTTGCCTGACGTTGTGTGCGACACATCCCCGATTCAATGCCTACATCAAATTGGTCTGCTGCATCTCCTTCCTGCGGAAACCTCCCTACAACGAGAAAAGTTCGATCAAGCATCTTGCCTGGCCGATCTGCCTAAGTAATCGCTTTGACAAGTGCCAACTAGGACTTTCCCGGCACACCCGGCGCTTCCTCGGCGGAGAGTGCGTGATTTCTGAGAGGGAAACGGGTAAGCTTCCCGGCCAATTATCCAGGGTTCCTATTGTAAGCATTCCGTCCAATCAATCGGAGAAGAGTACATGCCGAAAGCGAAGAAGGAATCAGCGAAAGCTAAGAACGGCGAGTCATCTGGACTTGAAGCGAAGCTCTGGGCTGCCGCTGATGCGCTGCGGAACAACATGGACGCGGCGGAGTACAAACATGTCGCGCTCGGCTTGATTTTCCTCAAGTACATTTCAGATGCGTTCGAAGCGAAACACGCTGAGCTTGAGGCGCAAAGGAAGCAGGGAGCCGATCCCGAAGACCCGGACGAATACAAAGCCGCGAGTATCTTCTGGGTGCCGAAGGAAGCGCGGTGGTCACATCTCAAGGCGAATGCTCCGCAACCAACCATCGGCACGATCGTGGATGATGCGATGAGCGCTATCGAGCGGGATAACCCATCGCTCAAGGGAGTGTTACCAAAAGACTATGCCCGGCCTGGCCTCGACAAGCAGCGTCTCGGTCAGCTCATCAATTTGGTCAGCGATATCGGCCTCGGCAGTCCGGCAGATCGAGCGAAAGACATTCTCGGACGGGTCTACGAGTACTTTCTTGCTCAATTTGCCAGCTCCGAAGGCAAGAAAGGCGGGCAGTTCTACACACCTTCCAGAGTCGTCCGCGTACTTGTCGAGATGCTGGCTCCATACAAGGGCCGTGTCTATGATCCCTGCTGCGGATCCGGTGGCATGTTCGTCAGCAGCGAGAAGTTCATTGAAGCTCACAGCGGGAAACTTGGCGACATCTCCATCTACGGCCAGGAGTCGAACTATACCACCTGGCGGCTGGCCAAGATGAACCTCGCCATCCGTGGAATTGACGCCCAGATTGCCCACGGCGACACCTTTCACAATGACAAGCATCCAGACCTCAAAGCCGACTACGTGCTGGCTAATCCGCCCTTCAACGACAGCGACTGGCGCGGGGAACTGCTGAAGGATGACAAACGCTGGGTCTATGGCGTGCCGCCGACCGGCAACGCCAACTACGCCTGGGTGCAACATTTCATCCACCACTTAGCGCCCACCGGGATTGCCGGCTTCGTGCTCGCCAACGGCTCGATGTCGTCGAACCAGTCAGGCGAAGGAGAGATCCGCAAGGCCATCATCGAGGCCGATCTCGTGGACTGCATGGTAGCGCTGCCTGGCCAATTGTTTTACTCGACACAGATTCCGGTGTGCCTGTGGTTTATCGCCCGCAACAAGAAGAATGGAAGGTTCAGAGACCGGCGCGGTGAGGCGCTCTTCATCGACGCGCGCAAGCTCGGCACCATGGTCGATCGCGTGCACCGTGAGTTGACCGACGAAGATGTAGCAAAGATTGCCGGCACCTATCACACCTGGCGCGGCGACCTGCCTGCGCCGGAGCTTCGGCAGGCAGGCAAGGACGCGGGTGAATACTCCGATGTGCCCGGCTTCTGCAAGCGCGCCACTCTGGAGGACATCCGCAAGCATGGTCACGTGCTCACGCCAGGCCGCTACGTTGGTGCGGAAAAGGTTGAGGACGACGGCGAGCCGTTCGAAGAGAAGATGAAGCGGCTCACTGCGACGCTGCGCGAGCAGCAGGCCAAGGCCGCGAAGCTCGATGCCGCAATCGCTTCAAACCTGAAGGAACTTGGGTATGGCGGATGAAGACATGGTTCCGCCCGACCCGCTGGCGTTCATCCAACGTTGTGTGAACGAACGCCGAATGTTTTGGACTTACCACGTTAATATGCGTATGGGAGAAAGAGCCATCACCAGAGGTCAGATTATTGATGCGGTCGATAGCTATAAGATTCTTGAGGCGTACCCAAAGGATAAGTACTTGCCAAGTTATCTCGTGTATGCGAGAGCCGGAAGCATAACGTTCCACGTGCTGTTTGCGGTCGATCGCAGGGATCAAAATGTTCGTGTGGTGACGGCCTATCGTCCTGAGCCTACTCAATGGAGCAGCGACTTCAAGACAAGGAGAGAACCATGAAATGCCACGTGTGCGGCGCAGAACTTAAGCGAATTGTGACCGATATGCCGTTTAAGACAGGGTTGAGCCGAATTGTCATCATCAAGCAAATGCCGGTGTTCCAATGTGAGCACTGCGGTGAGTATGTATTGGCGGACGATGTCATGGGACGTATTGAGATCATGTTGGCTCAGGCAGACCGGAAGGCCGAACTCGAAATCCTTCAATATGCGGCATAACGTTCAAACTTTAGGTCTTGGAGGCAGGCCGCCGTACTAGAAAGATAAACAAGTTGAAGTCACAAATTATGATCTCAAGCCGCCGATGAATGAGCTTGGGTATGGGTGATGCTCTAGCAGTAGGAGGCGTAATCATCAGTGCGCTTTCCTTGGGTGTATCAGCGATCGCCATATACACGAGCTGGCAGGCAAATCGTCAAGCGATTGCTGCTCAACGAAGGATTCTCGAAATTGAAGAGCAGCGGGAGCACGACAGGCAGCGAAGTGAATTGCAGGCATCGCTACTTCCTCAGCTGAGGAAGACCAATAAGCATTCATATCGGCTCTACCTGGTGAACTCAGGCAAGGGCATCGCGCATAACATACGAGTCAGATTAGATGGAGAGGAGATTTAGCGAGCATGCCTCAGCCATTCAGGGCGATGATATTCCAACGCAGGTTGGTCCAAATTCTGAGGCAAGCTGCTTAATAAACATCACAATGACCTGTGCCCCGCCGTTCAATATTGAAGTTGAATGGGATGATGACTCAGGAAAGGACCGAATCTATCAAGGAACGTTAACGTTCTGATGAGAATGCACATATTTCAACCCAACAAAGTATTACTAAGAGCCAAAGACAGTCCAAGAAGGATGTTCTGACCATGCATACCGGAGAAGCCTGAAGGAGCTTAGGAATGCCTGATAAATGGCAGTATTGCACGATCGGGGATCTCTGTGATGCGGGAGTTCTAGAACTTCAGACTGGTCCGTTCGGCACGCAGTTACACGCTCATGACTACGTCGACCATGGAATTCCAGTAGTGCCTACTGAGGCGATTCGTAATCGACAGATCAATCACTCTGTACTTCCTAAAATAACTCCCAGTAAAGCAGAGGAACTTGCGCAACACCGGCTCGAACGGGGCGATATCCTCTTCGCACGTTGCGGCGTGTAGGCAACAGGTCATATTGGTTGCGTTCGCGAGGCTGAAGAAGGGTTTATCTGCGGAACGGGCGCAATCCGCCTGCGGGTTACAGCCCAAGAGAATGATGTCAGCCCTGACTTTATATCTCATGTTCTTGCTAACCCAGCGACGGTGGAGTGGTTTAAGTTCCACGCAATCGGGGCGACTATGCCCAACCTTAACGAAGGTATCATTCGATCATTCTCATTCAAAATGCCGCCGCTACTTCAACAACGCGCCATCGCCCACATCTTCGGCACGCTGGACGACAAGATTGAGCTGAATAGCCGGATGAACGAAACGCTGGAGGCGATGACACGGGCGCTCTTCAAATCATGGTTTGTGGACTTCGACCCCGTCCGTGCCAAGGCCGAAGGCAAAGACCCTGCCTGCCCAAGTCCCTTGCTGATCTGTTTCCGGATTCGTTTGTGGACTCGGAGCTGGGGGAGATTCCGAAGGGGTGGAAGGTTCAACCATTCGACAAGATACTCGATCTAGCATACGGCAAGGCGCTGAAAGAAGCTGACCGGCGACCCGGCAGCGTTCCAGTATTTGGTTCAAACGGTCAAGTTGGATGGCATGATGAGAAGCTTGTAGAAGGACCGGGCATAGTAGTTGGTCGCAAAGGGAATCCTGGAGTTGTCACGTGGGCACCCACTGATTTCTTTGCCATTGACACAACTTTTTATGTCATACCAAAACGCGAATGCCAAAGCTTATTCTTCCTGTTCTACGCGCTGCACACTCACGACCTCGCTTCACTTGGTGCAGATTCGGCAGTTCCAGGCCTCAATCGAAACATGGCCTACATGAGCCGGCAGGCTGTCTCGCCACCGGCTGTGTTGAAAGCGTTCGACGCACAAGTCTGCCCTCTTTTCAAAAGAATCAACAACAATAGCGAAGAATCCCACACCTTCGCCACCCTGCGCGACACGCTGCTGCCCAGACTCATCTCCGGCGAGCTGCGGGTGAAGAATGCTGAGCGACCTATGGATCGTATATAGCCATGCTAACTAAGCTTACAGTCAGAAACTTCCGGGCACTCGAAGTCGTCGACGTTCCGCTGACGCCAATTACAGCATTCGTTGGTCCAAATGGTACGGGCAAGACTAGCTTACTTCGAGCCATTGAGCTCGTATTGGGCGAAACGTGGCCTAGTCTGCGGAGCTTCCGAATCCCGCAGGACTTCACGACATTCGATGCTTCACGTGGGATTGAGATCGCGGTTAGCTTCAATCCGCCATACTGCCACCGCGATACGCACTCAGAGGAGCATTCCGTCAGCACACTACGCGTGACTTGCAAGCCATACAAAAAGACGGGCAAGTGGGGTACCGCTGGCGACCTTCATGTGGAATCGATCCGCTGAATGAGAAGGGTGAAGTACCCACGGTCGCTACCGGTCAACCAACCAAAGGGCTGAAGACGCCATACGGCCCTCTTCGTGTCGGTACGGATGTACGCGAGCATGCGCGAGTTCTCTTTATCGATCACCGTCGCAGCCTGGCCCAGCACTTGCCGAATGTACGCGGATCCGTGCTTGGACGGCTGCTTCAGCCCGCTCGCAAGGAGTTCAAGGCCGAGGCGGATTTTCGCAAAGCATACGAGCAAGCGATGGATCTTCTTCGTACTGAGCAGGTGAAGAAGATCGAAGCCACTGTCGCTGATACGGCGAAGCGAATGTTGGGCTTTCTCGGGACGGACGTGTCACGTGCGGTGGACATCGGTTTTGGTTTTTCCGATCCTGCAAACCCGTTCGGCTCATTACGCCTGCAGTACAGCGAATCGGATCTGGTTGTCGCCGGTGAAGAACTTGGTCTCGGGATTCAAAGTGCGATCGTTGTAGGTATTTTCGAGGCTTTTCGACAGATTGGAGGCGACTTTGGAACGCTGATCATCGAAGAACCAGAGATGTACCTTCATCCTCAGGCTCAGCGCTATTTCTACCGGCTGCTGTGCGAGATGTCTGACCAAGGCCAATGCCGATCATCTACACAACGCACTCGCCGATATTTGCGGACGTCAACCAATTCGAGAGCCTTCGGCTCGTGAGAAGAGTCCCACAGCAGCACTGCCGAGTTTCTTACGTGCCAGCAGAGCAGCAAACCAAACTCGATAAGGCGAGGGCTGCGTTCAAGCTTGGTGGGAAGTTCGACACAAGCCGTAACGAGGTCCTTTTCGCTCAACGTGCCCTGCTTGTAGAGGGCTACGGAGACCGAATTGCGGCACTGCTCCTTGCTGATAAACTCGGGTGCGATCCTGACGCCGAAGGCATCACCATCATGGACTGTGGTGGAAAATCTGGCATCGAGCTGGTTCTAGGTGTCTGCCGAGCACTGGGTGTTACTTGTACAGTGTTGCACGACGAAGACGTATGGCCGATCGACAGCATCACAGATCTCGACAAGAAGAAGGATCGAATGGTCGAGAACGAGCGGGAGCAGGAGAAGAATCGACGGCTTGCAGACGCAGCCGGAGGGGCGAGCGTCTTTGTGATTTCGCCATCACTAGCAGTCTGCTGAAAAAGCCGATGTTTGGGTAACTTTTTGGTTTTCAGAGGGGCCTGGCTGAAATTTTCTGAATATTTTCATGGGTTCTGACTGTTGAGAAAGACGGAGTTCATGTTTTTGGACAGACTTTGCCCTATG
>JAICWG010000281.1 GCA_025934915.1 Nitrospira sp. | reverse complement strand
GTCTTCTCGAAGTGTAAAAAATACAAAGCCGAATATCTGAGGCGGGGGTTTTCCTTGCGATTCGTATTGTTGTAGCCGCATATTGCAGAAATCTGAAAAGTAAGGCGTAAAGCATATTCTGACCGTTCCATCGGTTTTTGCTAATGATGCTTTTGCCGAGAGGATCCGCTACACAAGGTGAGGTCATGATACTTGCTGGACAGAAGAGAGTGGATATGTTCCTCGTCATTCGTCGGGGGCCCGCTTCGCAAGTGATGCCTGGATGATTCGTATTTAATTTTGTCACCAAGAGCGCAATTCAATGCTTTTACACCATCCCAAGGTTTGTACAGCCTCTGGTTTTGGTGGTCGGAGTAAGACACTTCTCTCGGAGGACTGGAAGTTTTCGCCAGGTTCGGAAACAGCGAAGCGAAGAAGTTAGTCTTAATGACAATGAAGGGAGTTCATCGAGAGAACGATTCGCCAGTCGTCTCAAAATGAGATAGCATCTTAAATTCTAGGTTTTGGTGAGTCCTCTCGACAATCTACCGTATTGTCGGTAAGCCTTTCATCTTAAATAGTTTCGTCACCTTAAACGTATTTCAAGGCTTTCACGTCAGACCCACGACAATTCTTTACAGTCCCGAATAAATGTTACTTTAGATATTTCTTGGCAGCTTGTACTCTCGTGCTAAAATCCATTTACCACTTGAGGACAATTCTCTGGATCCCCCCTTCTCTGCGCGCGTTATGCAGAGCCTGATAGCTTCGTCCTCGACCCCCTTATCAGTGAGGAGCTATTTTAGTGGGTAGGCGAAAAATTCATAACTTGTTAGTTTGGTTGGGGCGCTGCTTTGCGCAATTTCCTGCTGCCGTCTTCGATCGCAAAACTCAGTTTGTAATCGACGGAGTCATCGCTGCGTTTTCCATTGCGATCGCGTGCTCCTTGCGCTTCGAATTTCAATTTTCAGGATGGTTCCCTGCGCTTGCGATCTGGATTCCTGTTATGGCGATCACACGCCCAACCTTTTTGTTTGCGGCAAGAGGTTATAGCTTCACATGGCGCCATTTCCACCTTATGGATGGTCTCGAACTCGGTTTGAAATCTGCCATCCCCACCGCCGCTCTTGTAATTCTAAGAATGGGCCAGGATGCAGGTTTATCAATCAAACCCTTGCCCTTTAGCGTCTCATTAATCGATCTCAACCTTTTCCTATTGATGGCTGGTTCGGTGCGAATCTTGCGTCGGCTGACGTACGTGGCCCTTCGGCCTGCGGGAAAGCCGACATTGCGAACCTTGCTTATCGCCGACGAAGGGTCAGTGGCGGGAGCAGTTCGCTCAGTAGACCCTTATTCCGATGTGCACGTAATTGGCATTCTTGCAGATGAAGTGACGTTGCAAGGACGGAAGTTTGCAGGGATTCCGGTACTAGGCACTCTTGCTGACTTTGAAGCAATGATCGCCAAATGGCAGGTTGAGTCAGTGTTCTTGACCGGCAGTAACTTTCATTCCCTCCAAACAATTATCGAGCAAGCGAGCGAATTTGGAGTTCAGGTACGCATCGTGCCCACTCCGCATGATCTCGTCCATGATCGCGTACGGGTAAGCCGCGCATTGCAAATCGAGCAAATCATCAGCAAGAGAGAGCACCTGACAGAGGAGGCACATCCGGACGTAGTCTCTTCGTTGCGTGGTCGCTGCGTATTAGTTACGGGCGCCGGCGGATCCATTGGGTCGGAGATCTGCCGACAAGTCGCCGAGCTGCCTGTCTCGCAGATCGTGCTGCTGGACCAGGATGAGAACTCGATCTTTGAGTTGATGAATGAATTATCAAGCCCGGCTGTGAAATTGACGCCCTGCATCGGCGATATTCGCGATTCCGATCTCCTGGAAATGGTTTTCGATGAATACCGACCCGCTATCGTGCTCCATGCCGCCGCCTACAAACACGTTCCTATGATGGAATCAAACCCCTGCGAGGCAGTTCTTAACAACGTCACGGGCACCCGTCAATTAGTCGAAGCGTCCGAAAAGTACGGCTGCGAGCGTTTTGTCATGATTTCGACCGATAAGGCAGTGCGCCCTTCAAGCATCATGGGTGCCACTAAGAAAACAGCCGAACTCCTGGTTCAACTGCATGCCAATTACTCTGGGCGGCCATCCAGAACAAAATTCGCTTGTGTTCGTTTCGGCAATGTGGTGGGAAGCCGTGGCAGTGTGGTTCCGATCTTCCTCCGCCAAATTGCCGCTGGCGGCCCCATCACCATCACCCATGAGGAAATGACCCGATACTTCATGAGCATTCCGCAGGCAGTCCAGCTCGTATTGCAAGCTGCATCATTGGCGTCCTCTGGAGATGTTTTCATGTTAGACATGGGAGATCCAGTCAAGATCATCGACTTTGCCCGTGACCTAATCAGAATGTCGGGATTGCATCCGGGTCGCGACATACCGATCAGCGTGGTGGGAACGCGTCCTGGAGAAAAACTGCACGAGCAGTTATGGCGCGAAGATGCAGAAGTCGCCAATACGCGGTTTCCGTACGTCTTTCAGGTTAAAGCGAAGCCGGTGGATAAGGAAGTCGAAGGAGAGATCGCGCTCCTGGAAGGGGCCGCGGAACGCCGGGCCGAAGCAGATGAGATCCGAGAGCTCTTTCTGAGTTTGCCGATCGATTATCAGCATGACACATCTGTGATTACTTACAGGTTCCCTGTCGCGTTTGCTCCGACATCGCAACTTCCGGCCAACGCGAGCGCCGGAAACGATTGATTCGAACGCTTGATTTTAAAATCAGCAACCAGCTTAGGTGCCATTACGGAGTCGTTCTGTGATTGCAAGAGATTCGTTGCAATTTGATACATTGGAAAAAATTCGGAGCCGCTGTGCTAAAGTCGGCATCGTCGGCCTAGGATATGTGGGCTTGCCGTTAGCACTTCTGTTTTCCGAGGGCGGCTTAGCGTCACAGGCTTTGACATTGATGTCAAGAAAGTGGAGGCGCTTAACGGGAGCCGGTCCTATATTCACCGCATACCTGCCACTGAAATAGCCGTTGCCCGCGAGAAAGGCTTCTGCGCCACGAGCGATTACGCCCGCGCCAGCGAGATGGATGCCATCATTATCTGTGTGCCGACTCCCTTGAACGAATATCGCGAACCGGATTTGAGTTACATCGAGAATACCGCCCGCGCCATCGCTCTCCATTTGCGGGCGGGGCAGTTGGTGGTGCTCGAAAGCACCACCTATCCTGGAACCACGGAACAAGTTCTGGTTCCCATACTTGAAGCCGGAAACAAGGCCGGATTGAAAGCCGCGCTCATAGATCAGGACGATCGGGCAAAGACGTTTCTGGTGGCATTCTCTCCGGAGCGCGAAGATCCCGGCAATGACACGGTTGCCCGCAAAGACATCCCAAAGGTGATTGGCGGGTTGAGCCCCGCTGCCTCTCAGCTTGCGGGCGCGCTCTACAACTCGATTTTCAATCGCGTGGTACCGGTGTCAAGTCCGGCCGCTGCGG
>JAICWG010000214.1 GCA_025934915.1 Nitrospira sp. | reverse complement strand
GCAGCAAGCTGCGGGGTATCACAGAACTCAATTCCGAAGACTTCTCGGAAGGAGAGGCCAACCCCGTAGCGAGCTACGGGGAATGTCAAGTTCAAGCGCGCGCGACGGACGCTCTGCCGAGAGCGCTCTTCGAACAACAGCCGACGCAGCAATCGGGATGAGACTGAGAGGCACTGGGACGGCTGGTACATCTTAACCCGGTACGGAAGCGCGTCTGGTCCATGCGCGCGGAAGGAGGACGATCATGCGTTCGACCCTGTGTAGACTTGCGATGGCGGTCACAATCGGAATGATGCCTATAGGAGCCGGAGCCGAATCAACACCGTCGAAAGCTCCTGAGGGCTATCTCCTTGTCGACGAGGAAGTGTGGCTTGTCATAGATGACGAGTCGGAAGAGCATTTCCATCGAGCTCACGAATCCTTTCTGAAAAAAGATCTGAAAAAGGCGGCCGCCCATATCCGCAAAGGTGCAGCCTTTCTGAAACTGGAAGCCGGCCGGGCTACGGCGGAGGGAAAGAATCTGATGGAAGAATCCGGTCATGAATTGGTCAAACTGGCAGAGGACGTCGAGCATGGCACCATCACCTCCGTGAAGCGGCTCGATGAGGCCTTCGCTCGTGCTCACCAGGCCCTTGCTCACCACCATCACCTGAAGGCCAAAGAATCCTGGACGAACCATGGCGAGCAAGCGGCCCGCAAGGTCGGACAGGATCTGCAAGCGGCGGCGGTGCATTTTGACCAAGGTTTGATTTGGGCCGGACATAAAGCAGAGGCCGCCGGGGCCAAGACCATTAAGGCCACACGCCTACTCGCCGGAAAAATGATGAAAGGCGCAGACTGGGCAGCCGACGAGGTCGACAAAGGGATCGAGGGTGTCGGAGAGGAGATCGAAAAATTCGGAAAGAAGATCGCACCGGCGAAAGCCTCGTGATCGACGAGGTCCACGACGCGAAGAATAATGAGCGCCACGTTTGTGCGCGCCCAGTGTCTTAAGCGTTTTGTGAAGGCATACACCGTTCATGGACACGGTGAGGAGAACAACCATGCGGAAGCTGAATGAGATAGTGATCTGGGCGGGCGTCTTACTGTGGATAGGGGTTGCCGCGCCGGAATCCAATGTGTCCGATGAAACGGTCCGGTCCAAGATCGAACTGCAATTGCGAGAGGACGGTCGCATCAATTGGGAAGTGTTGCGCGTCAATGTCGACAAGGGCAACGTCACGTTATTCGGCGAAGTCGCAAGTCCGGAGGAAAAAGGCTGGGCCGAGACGATCGCCGGTACGGTACCGGGCGTGCTGAGCGTGAGAAACAGTGTGATCGTAGACGTGGCACTTGCACCCGACTACAAGATCAGACGGGATGTCTGGGAAGCTTTTAAGCAGACGCCTGCGCTCGAAAAGAATCCAACCGTCCGGATCTCCGTGCGTCAGGGCGAGGTGACCCTCAAGGGCGATGTCCTCGACGACCGCTCGAAGAATGCAGCCGAAAAAGCGGCTCAAGGCGTCGAAGGGGTCAAGAAAGTGATCAATCACCTGCAGATGGTGGATCGGTTGCCTCCGCAGAAACTTGATAACCGCGAAATCATCCGCTGACCCATCCAACTGCGGGTCATAGCCATGTCTTTGTAAGAAAGGAGACGCGACCATGGCGAAAATTTTATGTGTCCTTTATCCAGACCCAGTCACTGGATATCCGCCGACCTATGCGCGGGATGAGATCCCGACCATCACCGCCTATGCCAACGGCCAAACCGCGCCTACACCGAAGGGATCTCTCGGGTTTAAACCGGGCGAACTCGTCGGGTCGGTCTCAGGCGAACTGGGTCTTCGCAACTATCTGGAGAAGCTCGGCCATGAGCTCATCGTGACCAGCGATAAGGATGGCCCGAACTCGGAGTTCGAGAAGCTTCTTCCTGACGCGGAAGTGGTCATTTCCCAGCCGTTCTGGCCGGCCTATCTGACCAAGGAACGGATCGCCAAGGCCAAGAAGCTGAAGCTCGCCCTAACCGCCGGTATCGGCTCCGATCACGTCGATCTCGAGGCGGCCGCCCGCACCCACATCACCGTGGCCGAGGTGACCGGCTCGAACAGCATCAGCGTGGCGGAACATGTCGTGATGATGGTGCTGTCGCTGGTCCGCAATTACCTGCCGTCGCACGAGATCGCCGTTCGTGGCGGATGGAAGATCGCCGACTGCGTCGCCCGCAGCTACGATATTGAAGGCCTGCACTTCGGCACGATCGGCGCGGGCAGGATCGGTCTCGCGGTGCTGCGTAGGCTCAAACCCTTCGACTTGCATCTGCATTATACCCAACGCCACCGTCTGGATCCGGCGATCGAGAAGGAGTTGAGCCTGACCTTCCACCCCGACGTGGAATCGCTCGTCCGTGCCGTCGATATCGTCAACCTCCAAGTGCCGCTCTATCCCTCAACCGAACATCTGTTCGACGACAAGATGTTCGCCAGGATGAAGCGCGGCACGTACGTGATCAACTGCGCGCGGGGAAAGCTGGTCGAGCGTGACGCCGTGGTGCGCGCGCTCGAGTCCGGTCACCTCGCCGGCTATGCCGGTGACGTGTGGTTCCCGGAACCGGCGCCGCAGGATCACCCCTGGCGAACCATGCCCTTCAACGGCATGACGCCGCACATATCCGGTACGTCGCTCTCTGCGCAGACGCGGTATGCCGCCGGCACGCTGGAAATCTTGGAGAGTTATTTCGGAGGAACCCCGATCCGCGAGGAATATCTCATCGTTGACGGCGGGAGACTCGCCGGAACGGGTGCCAAGTCTTACAAGCTGACTTGATCGGAGATTGGACGTGATGCCGGTATCTTACATCGACGAACGACAGCGCAACTCGGACAACCGGCGGCTTTCGCCGACCGACGTGGTTGCGCTTTATACAAAGGACCCACGAACAGGTCAGTAAGGAGTCACGCATGCCATCCGCTGTTCCGCAACCCGTCGTTGCCCCGCTCACACGGGCCGCTATTTTTCTCGTCGTGACTGTCAACTCCGGACAGAACAATGAAGCTGCGGTGCGGACCTTGTGCGGTGGTTTGGCCGCGCTCCTGCGTGCAGTGGGCTTCCGTGACCTTGATGGGCGGCTGTCATGCGTCATGGCGTTCGGCTCCGACGTATGGGACCGACTCTTTGGAGCGCCGAAACCGAAAGAACTGCATCCGTTCCGGGAGATCCACGGCCGCCATCACGCTGTCGCAACGCCGGGTGACATCCTCTTTCATATCCGGTCCAAGAAGCGCATGGATCTCTGCTTCGAACTGGCGACACAGATCATGTCACGGCTCGACGGCGCCGTTTTCGCGGTGGATGAGGTGCACGGTTTCAACTACTTCGATGACCGCGACCTGATCGGATTCGTCGATGGGACGGAGAACCCGGTGGAACAGGCCGCTGTCGACGCCACCATCATCGGCGAGGAGGATGCCGCGTTTGCCGGTGGGAGCTACGTGATCGTCCAGAAGTACCTTCACGATGTGAAGGGCTGGAACGCGCTCCCTGTCGAAGAACAGGAGCGGATCATCGGCCGAACCAAACTGTCCGACGTCGAACTCGACGATGCCGTGAAGCCGACCTCGGCACACAACGCGTTGACGACGATTATCGAAGACGGAAAGCAACTGGAGATTCTGCGCGACAACATGCCGTTCGGGGACGTGGGAAAAGGGGAATTCGGGACCTATTTCATCGGCTATGCCCGGTCGCCACGCAGGATCGAGCAGATGCTCGTGAACATGTTCGTTGGTCGGCCACCAGGCAACTATGACCGGCTGCTGGACTTCAGCCGCGCCGTGACCGGCACGCTGTTTTTTGTGCCGTCGGCGACGTTCCTGGAGAATGTTGCGACAGTCCCATCGAGTACCGGCCCGACCTCGAAAGAACGTGATGCTGAGGACAAATCCACATCACGGTTGTCTCCGCTCGACGGTTCCCTCGGTATTGGTTCGCTGAAAAAAGAGGCAGGAAAAGAGGCAGGATATGAATAATCTCCATCGGGAACTCGCCCCTATTTCCGACAAAGCTTGGGCTCAAATCGAAGAGGAGGCGTCTCGCACCCTCAAGCGGCACTTGGCGGCGCGGCGGGTCGTAGACGTGCAGGGTCCGAAGGGCTTCGAACTCTCGGCTGTCGGCACCGGTCATCTCCACCAGATTCAAGCACCAGGCGATGGAATCCAGGCTGCACAGCGCGAGGCGAACGCGCTCGTCGAATTGCGCGTTCCGTTCGAACTCACGCGCCAGGCGATTGACGACGTGGAACGCGGCGCAACGGATTCGGACTGGTTGCCGCTGAAGGACGCGGCGCGCAAAATCGCCTTCGCGGAAGATCGCGCGGTCTTCGATGGGTATGCTGCCGCTGGAAATGAAGCTCCCCGCAGCAAGCTGCGGGGTATCACAGAACTCAATTCCGAAGACTTCTCGGAAGGAGAGGCCAACCCCGTAGCGAGCTACGGGGAATGTCAAGTTCAAGGCGTCCGTCAGGGCACCAGCAATCCGGCGGTGACGCTCCCTCCCAATGTGAAGGATTATCCGAGTGCGGTCGCGCGGGCGGTGAGCCGATTGCGGCTCGCCGGCGTCAACGGCCCCTACGCTCTCTTGCTGGGCGCAGAGCCGTACACGGCCGTCAGCGAGGGTAGCGATGAAGGGTATCCGGTCCTTCGACATATTCAGCATCTTGTCGATGGAGAGATCATTTGGGCTCCAGCCATTGAAGGGGGATTGGTGCTGACGACCCGTGGTGGTGATTTCGAATTAGACATTGGGCAGGACATCTCTATCGGTTACGTGAGCCATTCCAAGACGATCGTCGAATTGTACTTGCAGGAGACCTTCACGTTCCGACTGCTGACGACCGAGGCTGTCGTGGCCTTGGTGCCTGGGTCAAAGTGAACGTTGGGAACATCCATCCGGGATTGGGAGCTGAGTGATGCTGGACGATCTCGATCTCAGCGAGTTGCGGCGGGTTCCACGAGTTTCCTACTATTTTCGCTATCGACTGCATCGACGCGACTTTCACAATCTCCGGGTACAGGATCGACTTCGGGGCCACTACACGGCAAAGCCGCTCTACGGCCGCCTCACACCTCAGGGTCGGGTCGACCGTTCTGCCGGGTACAATGGCGATGTGGCTGCTCTCTTCGTTCCCATCGAAGCCCAAACGGTTCACGACGCGAGCTTGATCCTCACGCACATCGATCCTCAACACATTACACTCGCCACAGGTCGGCGCAACTGGCCCGCGATCCGTGGAGCCGCGGAACATGGGATCCGCGAGATGCTCGCTGGATCCGTTGATCCAGTGACAATTTGAGACCCTAAGGGGCGCATACGGAAAGTAAATTTACGTGATGGCTGAACGTGTCTATGTGAATGTGGTTCTACGATACGACCATCAATTATGTCGGTCATGCGGAACATTGGGATCATGTGGAGATCGAAGGCGATCCCGCCGCGCACGACTGTATGGTGACCTATCGGCGAAACGATATACGTCTCGCCGTAGCGACCGTTGGACGTGATCTGGACAGTTTGCGGGCGGAGATCACGTTCGAGGAGGAAACACCGATATGACAACACCACCGTTTCCAGTCTCGCATCTTCGGCTGAAGCGCGCGTATGAGCCGGCTTCACCCGACGACGGCGCACGGATCCTTATCGATCGACTATGGCCTCGGGGGCTGAGCAAAGAAAAGGCCGCTCTCGATGAGTGGATGAAGGAGATCGCCCCGAGCACCGAGTTGCGGCAATGGTTCGGTCACGATCCCGAGCGCTGGCCTGAGTTTCAGCGCCGCTACAGGGCTGAACTTCATCAACACACCGAGGAGTTGGATCGCATCCGAGCTCTGGCCAAGAAACAAAGGGTCACGCTCGTCTACAGTGCCCATGACGAGGAGCACAATGATGCGATCGTACTGAAAGACGTGCTTCTGGAAGCAACGAGGAATCCACGAAATGGCTAAGCGATTCAAGATTGGAGATCATGTGAGCTGGAATTCCGAGGCGGGCCGGGTGTCGGGCACCATTATCGCGATCCACACCAGAGACTTTGACTACAAGGGCCATGTGCATCACGCCTCGGAAGACGATCCTCAGTACGAAATCCAAAGCGACAAGACCGATCATATCGCGGCCCATAAGGGCAGTGCTCTTGAATACGCCTGATTGAAGTGTGCAGTGATGGCTAAAAAGATCTGAAGGACGACCCTAATCTCGATGAAGGCATCGAGGTTTGGAAGATACCTTGTTTCAGGCGAGACAGGGCAATATGTCGGTCGAAAGTGAGCCGGGCAAGGGTATGACGTTCGCCGTCTGGTTGCCCCAAGCCCCTTGATGGTGACCTTCCCCCAAGTCCGGTTCTTCATTGTATTCCCGCCGCCATGCTTCAATCACCAGCTGCGCCAGTGCCTATTTAAACAGTCGTTCCAAAGCTTGCGGTTGAACCTTTCACTCAGCGCGTACTGCATCGGTTTGCCCAGCTGAACACGTGCAGGTGGCATGATGTGCCTGGTGGGAAAATCAACGTCGCCTCTCGCGGCCACGACGGTCAATTTGTCTGTCGATTTCGTCAACTTGTCCATCGTCGGCCAAATAAATTACGTAACTCGTTGATATTGTCTTCTGTTCGAACGGGCATGTCTGTTGCTCAAGGTTGTCCGCAGCAGCGACGATGAGTACGTAACAGGATCACGCTGAGCGTGCTGCTTGCCTTCGACGTGGTTCGAAACGGCCGAACCATGAGAGAACGTGAAACTTATGGTCCATGACGATTCATGTCGGGGCGAATAATAAATAATTGGAGGGAAATCCATGAGGTCTCAACGGTTCTCAGTATGCGGACTCCTGTTGATGGTGGCATTACTTGGAGGGTGTACAACGGATGCGTCCAAGCTTGGTAATGGTAAACGAGTCGGTGGACAAGCCGGAGTGAAAGAGCATCTAGAAAAGGGGAGCGTTGGACCTAACTATCCTGCTGAGAGGATAGGCGGACAAAGCGGGTTGGAAAAACCTTTAGAAAAAGGGACCGCGATACCGAGCGATGCCGGTGAGAGAGTTGGTGGACAAAGCGGGCAAGAACCACCTCTAG
>JAICWG010000212.1 GCA_025934915.1 Nitrospira sp. | reverse complement strand
TTCACGGGAAAGACAATGTGGTAATGGATTTGCCACGCACAGGGAGCGCCCTTTCTAACTGCTTCGTCCCTCTGGTCCGCCATACGCCAGAGGGTACCAGAAAAGATTGTCCCCGTAGCAAGCTACGGGGAATCACAAGTTCAAGGTTACATATGCAAAGGTGCTGTTGAATGACACAGTCATTGCGGTCGGGGCAGCTGCTAATGCAACCGGAGAACCTACAACTGTCAACGCTCCAGTCGTTTCACTGAACGTATAAGCCTGCACCTCGGGAGGAGAGCCAGAACTTATGACATATGCGACTGGCACTCCCCCTTCTAATCCTCCATCCCCTCCTCCTCCACTCGGACAACCTGCCGACAACACCAACAATGGCAACATGAGCCATGATAAGAATTGCGTGTTCATATGGTGTCCTTTTGCTGTGTCCTCAATAAACTACTCGTTTTCGTATAGCACGAGAAAATACGTACACCAACTAAAATGACTTTTTTCGTTGGACTCTGATCGGTTCTCGCTGGCACACTGCATGGCCGACCAGCAGGGAGCATGATCGATCTTGCATCACTCACTCATCATTCTCGGATCCGGCTACACCGCCAAGTTTCTCCTGCCGCTCGCCCAGCATCGTTACTCTCATGTCTTCGCCACCAGTCGGGATCCGGATCGGCACCTTACACATCTAAGTCTTGACCAGCGGATACGATTTGATCTGGCACGGCCTGAGACATGGCAGGCGATTCCAGCATCAACCGACCTCGTGTGGTGCTTTCCCGCAGTACCGAACGAGTTGGTCCAGAGGTTCGCTGACGCCGCATTTCTACGAGCCCGCCGTCTGGTGGTACTCAGCAGTACCTCCGCCTACAACGACTACACCTCAGCCGAGTACCCTCCACCATGGACTGACGAAACAGCCCCGGTTGATCTGATAAAACCTCGCGTACAAGGTGAGGAACTATTGCGAAGTAATTATGGAGCTATCCTGTTACGAGTTGCAGGGATCTATGGCCCTGGCCGCAATCCCATCGAGTGGATCAGAACAGGCCGAGTGAACCGCTCTCGAAAATATGTCAACTTGATTCACGTTGAGGATCTGGCATCGTCGTGCCTTGCAGCCCTCATGCACGCTGACCCCAGCGGAACTTACAACGTCAGCGATGGAAATCCGAGAACCTGGATGGAGATCTGTCAGATGGTCGAGCAGCGATGGAATATTCGATCCACTGCCTCGCAAGAATTGGAGCCAAGTGGAAAGCGCGTGTTGAATAACCGGATGTGCGAGTTACTGAAATTGCATGGCACAGATCTGCGCTATAGGGATCTATTCAAGACGCTTGACTTGCTACAGCGGAATTCGATCAACGAAGCAACGCCATTACGGTGAGGCACACGATCAGGTTGTTCGTCGCATGGGCGACCATGCCGGGAATCAGGCTCCCTGTCCGTTCATAGATCCATGCCCAGAGGAATCCGCTCCAAAAAACGCTGAGGAATCCAATCGGGCTATAGCCGTGGGCCAGAGCAAAGACACTAGTGCTGATCAGGGCGGCAGGAAGAAATGCGAACCGGCGGCGAAGCATCGCGAACAGTAATCCACGAAACGCCAGCTCCTCGAAGATCGGTGCGAAGATGACGTACTCGAGGATACTCACGGCCATGACGGGCGGAGCCCCCCACGCAAGATCCTGATCAAACCATTCCGTCCAGTGGTCATTCAAATTCAGGAACTCGGCGGCGCGTCCCATCACCCATTCACCCCAGAGTCCGGCTGCGACCACCGCAAGGACGGTGCATACCAGGCGTCCAAGGTTCTCCCGCTTGACCCTTAGACCGAAGCCGTTCCGAAAAGTCAGGCCGGCCGGCTTGAGCAATTGAACATATGCGAGGGCAAGCAGCGGTAGGTTGGCCAAGGGAATGGCCAAGACATGAAACGCATGCTCAAATGACGAGGTGGACAGCATACTTACAGTCATGATGGCTCCCAAGGCACCACCGCGGAGGATGACTGCAGCCGCAGTTCCTCCAGGCCAAGGAGGCGGAACGCCTGGTAAATGGAGGCGCAGATTGTCTATCCGCTGTCCCCGCCGTCCGGCAACACCCACAAGCATGACTGAGCCAATCACTAGGCAAATCAATTCGAACGTGATCAACGGGCTGATCCATTGCTGAACCAGATCCTGCCTACGCACCGCCTGCTCTTCAACCGTCGCCAAAAGATCCTGATCGCCCGCGCGTCGTGCCAACTGTGCGGCAAGGTGATCATAGAACCATCCGCTCGGCAACGCCTCCGCCAGCGTGGCCTGTAATTCTGCTTTGTGCGTCCTCTCAAGCGGCTGAGACCCATACGCAGTTTCTATCAGTTGTCCGAATAGCAATGCAGACGTCCCGCTGCTTTGCCACCCCTTGGTTTCAGCGAGCGCCGCAGTTTCATGCCCGGACTCCCCGAGTAGGATGGCCAGCCGAAGCTTGGAGAGAGGATCATCGGTCGTCTCAATCAGTTCTCGGTACCACTGGATAGCTTGCTCCCTGGCTTCATCATCGCTGCCCATCGTCCAGTCAGTCAGCCATTGCTGCCATTCCGGCGCTCGACGAAGGCTGTCTTGCGCGTCCAACATACGGCTGACCATGAGATCAAGCGCGCGATCCGGCTCCTCAAATCGCTGGAGTTTTGGCAGGGTCACCGAAAACCACAGAATGGCGCCGAGCGCGGCAACGAGGATGACGGCGCATACCCCGCTTACAACCAGAGACCATCGTGAACTATATGGGGCAACCGATTGCTTGGGAACCACAGGCTGGTCGCCCGGCGGAAGATTCTGCAACGGTTGGATTGAAAAGGCCTGTTCGCTCATGAGTTGCCGACTATACCATTGGCTGTCACTCAACCGAATCCCCTCAATGTAGCTACGTCGCTTCCATCAGTGTGTTTCTCACATAGCGTTAATCATCATACTTGGCTATACTAACCGCGCGATTTAAGGAGCAATTTGCGATGAAGAATTTTCTCGCTCCACGACGGCTGCTGCTGGGGCCGGGCCCCAGCAACGTGCATCCTCGAGTACTCCAAGCCCTCGCAACTCCGCTTGTCGGACATCTGGATCCTACATTCTTGAACGTGATGAACGACATTCAGGCGCTCTTGCGCCGCGTATTCTCGACGACCAATCAATTTACGATTGCCGTCTCCGGGACCGGATCAGCCGGCATGGAGGCTGCGGTCGTGAACGTCGTTGAACCAGGCGATGCCGTCATTGTAGGCATCAACGGCGTGTTCGGAACCAGACTCGCGGCAATCGTTGAGCGCTGCGGAGGGAAAGTCATTCGAGTGGAAGTTCCGTGGGGGCAGGTGATCGAACCGGATACGATTGCCGCGGCGCTCCGGCAGTCGAGTCCGGTCAAAGCCCTTGCGCTGGTGCATGCCGAAACTTCGACGGGGGCGTGGCAACCTCTCGAACCGATCAGCGCCCTTTGTCGTCAGTACAATGCGCTGCTGATTGTCGACGCGGTCACCTCGCTTGGCGGAATCCCTGTGGAGGTCGATCGGTGGGGCATGGATATTTGCTACAGCGCCACGCAAAAATGTCTCAGTTGCCCGCCTGGCTTGGCTCCCCTGACGTTAAGTGAGCGCGCCCTTTCCATCGTCAAGAATCGCCGCTCCCCCTGTCAAAGCTGGTATTTTGACCTCTCCCTCATTGCGGCTTACTGGACGGAGCACAACCGTGCCTATCATCATACGGCACCGATTTCGATGCTCTATGCCCTGCGGGAGGCGCTGCGTCTGATCGAGGAAGAAGGACTTCCGGCCCGGTTTGCTCGCCATCAACTCAATAGCCGTGCGCTGCTCGCAGGACTGATGGCTCTCGGTCTCGACCAGTTACCTCCCTCTGATCGACAACTTCCGACGCTGATCTGCGTCACCATTCCGGCACACATCGATGAGGCAGCCGTCCGATCTCAGTTGCTGGAGCTGTTCGGCATCGAAATCGGCGGAGGCCTTGGCCCTCTCAAGGGAAAGGTCTGGAGAATCGGACTGATGGGAGAGTCGTCGACGGAGGCCAACGTTCTGACTCTGCTGAACGCCATGGAGGAGATCGGTATTCGGAGCGAGTGGGTTTCAACTCCCGGCGCTGCCCTGCAAGCCGCAGCGCATATTTATAGTGGAGGCGATAAGGTGTGACGATTGCTATTCATCAGGTGTGCCTCATCGATGGGACGGGTGACCTTCACGATAACGCGACGGTCCTCGTGCGCGGCACCAAGATCCTGGCAGCTGGCCCAAGCAACGAGGTCAGAATCCCCAAAGGAGCAGTCCGTATCGACGGGCGCGGCCTCTCGATGATCCCAGGACTCATCGACTGTCATGTCCATCTTTGCTTGGGCGGAGAGCCGGATGTCGTCGGCACGCTCGATTCAGAGCAGCCTTCCTATACGTTGTTGAAGTCGGCCACACATGCGAAGGCAACGGTCGAGGCCGGATTCACCACGGTGCGCGACGTTGGATCTCGGGACCATTCCATCTTCACACTGAAACAGGCGATCGATTCGGGTCTTCTGCCTGGGCCACGTATTGTCGGTGCAGGTCTTGTCATCTGCATGATCGGCGGCCATGCGCGGTTCATTGGTCAGGAAGTGGAGGGCACCGAGCAGGTCAGACGGGTTGTGGCCGAACAGGTCGCAGCCGGTGCGGGGGTCATCAAGATCATTGCCTCAGGGGGGGTGCTGACGCCCGGCACCTCGCCGGATGAGGCTCAAATGACAATGGAGGAGTTGGCAGCAGCGGTCGATGCGGCACAACAAGCCGGGAAAAGAGTTGCTGCCCATGCCCACGGTGCCGCCGGAATGAAGAACGCGATCCATGCGGGGGTACGCTCGATCGAACATGCGACCTTATTGGACGAGGAGTCGGGAGCACTCATGAAGCGCTATGGGGTCTACATGGTCCCTACTCTTTCGGCTTTGGCTACAACGGCGGCATGCCGGCCTGGCTGCGGCATCCCGGAAGGTGTATTGGCCAAAGCCAAATCCATAACCAAGCGACACCAGGCCAGCTTCAAAGCCGCCCATCAGAGCGGCATCGCCATCGCCATGGGTACCGATGCTGGAACCCCCTTCAACTATCATGGAGAAAATGCGCAAGAACTCGAACGCATGGTTGCTTTTGGCATGACGCCAATGGAGGCCATTGTCGCCTCGACCGCCACGGCAGCCCAGCTCATCGGGATTCAGGATTCAGTCGGCACACTGACCAAAGGAAGGGAAGCCGATCTCGTGATCCTGAAAGGAAATCCACTCAGACGGATCGGGATACTACGCAACCGGGACAAGATTGTAGGCGTGATGAAGGCCGGCAAGTTTGTGTCGGGAGTGCTCGCGAAGTAAGGTCATCGGTCAATCGTCATTTGTCATTGCGGTAACCGCGCATTGCCATTCAAAGCTAGGAGAACCGAAGCAGATAGCTGGTTGGCCGAGCAACGATCAGAGGTTTTCCAATTCATGACGAAATCGTTCAGGCGTGCAATCGATCTCGCGGAGGATTTCCCAAATCAAGGGACGGGCCAAGTCGCTCCCCGGATGATGCGGCAGCGTCGTCGTGCGTCCATCGGGATGCCGATAAAAGACATGGCTCCCTTTCTGTCTGACCATGGCAAAACCAAGCCGAAGCAGGACCTTTTCCATTTTCTTGGAATCGACAATGGGTAGCCGGCTCACCCGGCTACCTCGATTTGCTGAAGTCCGACAAACCGTGGCAGATCTTCGCCGGCATCCTGATATTCTTCAAGACATAACCCCAACACTTCTTTCAGATTCTTCTGCAATTCGTCCAAGCTTCTCCCTTGTGTATGCGCCCCTGGAATCCCAGGCACAAAGCCCACATATAAGTTCGTTTCCGGATCCCATTCTACGTACGCAGTAAACGTCCTCATCCAACACCTCCCTCAGCGTCATACCCATGCTGTCTTGGTTACGATAGCAGATCGCGCTTGAATAGTGGAGAGGAGAGGGATGTTTTGATCCGGTCTTGAACGACATTATCGCCGTTCATAAAACAACTCCAGCGCCGACGCGATACCGTGCGCGCGACCATCACGAAAAGCCGTTTCGAGGCGATTCCGCACCGCTCGAATTCCGCCCTCATCGCTCCGCTTCGTCACTCCCCGCGACACCATCATTTCCATTGCCACTTCAACCAGACGTTGTTTTCGTCCGTCCATTTCTTCCGTCACGAAATCACTCATAATTGCCGACGCGCGCGCGGCAACAACGTGTTCCAGAAACGAATCGTAGCCCTGCTCTGCCACAACCTGCGCTCGAACGAGAGTCAGTTCCGCCTTCACCCGCTTCACATCTTTCATTAAGAGCGCGAACAATTCTTTTCTTCCTTCATCGAAGAGCTTCCGCTCCATGTCATCGAGGATAACGCCGGGATCGACTGTTTCAGCACGTGGCTCATCTCCCCAGGACAAACGGTCATAGCTCCTGCGTTTTTCAGGATCTCCGACGATTTCATAGGCGGCATTGATTTCTTTGATCCGTTCGTCCGCATCCTTCACATGAGGATTCCGGTCGGGATGGTGGTCAAAGACTAGCTTTCGATAGGCTTTCTTGATGTCCTCGTCGGACGCCTCCCGTGAGACGCCGAGTATTTCGTAATAATTCATCCGTGGCATGGAAAGGACTATAGCATGAGGTGTCGCACGCTTCATCTCACCGACACTCGGTCGCCGGCTGATTGACTTCATTGTTGTCACATAATAGCCTATGGCCGTCCAATATCCGTGTGGCAGCTGTAATGCTGCTCATCGTGAAGATTTAGTCTATTCGCCTCATGACCGTACCTCATCCAATTTCACTCGCTACGACATGCCCAGGCAGGATCTTGGATATTCTGCGAAAAGCTGGTTTTACTTTGGATGCCGTCAAGGCACGGCTCGGTACGGAATACCGCATGTACAAGCCGGAAGAGAGCGGTGCAGCCGGGAGATTCCGGGCCTTGCTTCAGTCTGCAGGCATGGACGCTGACATCGGAGCTCGAATGTTGTGGGCCAACCGTTTAGGGATTCTCGGCGCCATCTCAAACTATTTTATAAGAAGAGGCCAAAAAGATCGATTGGATCTGCTGATTTGGTTATTTTTGTTGAA
>JAICWG010000096.1 GCA_025934915.1 Nitrospira sp. | reverse complement strand
TTCACGGGAAAGACAATGTGGTAATGGATTTGCCACGCACAGGGAGCGCCCTTTCTAACTGCTTCGTCCCTCTGGTCCGCCATACGCCAGAGGGTACCAGAAAAGATTGTCCCCGTAGCAAGCTACGGGGAATCACAAGTTGACGTGGAGACAGTATGGATTCGCTTGCTCGACGATTCACTATCCTGGCAGTCGGAATGATGCTGATGACGTCCTTCGTCCAAGCTGGAGAGGTCTCTCCAAGAATCACAGTCGGCACCCAAGAAATCGGACTCACCGCCGGCTATTTGTTAGGCCACCGGCTGACCGAACTTCACACGACCAAACAGCACGGACCCGCGTTGATGCCGTCCTGGATGATGACCATCACCGATCCCATCGGCGACGGCTGGTACCGGGGACAAGTCTCACTCGGCGCGGAAATGGTCTACATCGAGTTCGAAGAGCCCCTTCTGACGCATGGCGTCGGTTTCACGCCGAGAATCAAGTACATGTTCGTCGCCTTGGATCGTATCCGTCCCTACGTGGAATTCGCCGGTGGGCCGTTTTGGACCGATCTCGGCGGTCGCATTCATGAAGAAGCCAATCAATTCAATTTCGTGCTGACGGGAGGGGCGGGCGTATCGTGGTTTCTCACGCCACAACTCGCCTTCAATGCGGGCTATCGGTTCCATCATATTTCCAACGCCGGCACCGCTTACCCGAATCTTGGGCTGAACGCGAGCTTGCCCTTCGCAGGGTTCTCATTCTTTTTCTGAGGAGACGGCGATCATGACAATGAACATATTGCGCTGGTCGGTCCTGAGTCTTGCAGGGGTCGTGCTGTGTGGCATAACGGGATGCGCGAGATGGATCGACGTCAAACCACCCTCAGCCGATCCTAAAGCGACCATTTCGCACTCGATCCCCAATGATGAACGGGTCCCGCTGGTGACGAATTCGTTTCATCTCTCACGAAACGGGTCGTCGCAATATCCTTCTGCCGGCCTCGAGCGGCAGATCTTAAGCAGCATCCAAGAAACCAGCCTGTTTTCGACATTGATACCTCTGGGAGAAAAGTCCGATTCGCTCGGAGACAAGGTCGTCTCCGCACGCATCACCTTCGATGAAACCATCGAGCCTCATTCCTGGCTCGCGGCGTTCAAAGGCATCATCATCGGAGGATCCATGTTTCTCCTCTCGCCCTTCATCAACCTAGAATATGGGTATGCTGCAACGGTCGCCCTTGAGCTCGAACGTTGGGATGGCCAAGTCACGCGCTACGAAGCCCGTTCCTCCGGTTCGGTGCATTACAAGTTGTTCGGCGCCACGCCGGTCATGATCGACGAGTTGAAGGGATACGTGACGGAAGCCTGTCTCACCGACTTGACAGGGCAACTTGTCCGTGACACCAAGCTCTATATGGCCAGCAGCGCCCCGCTCCCAGACACCGGCATTCGCACGGTAACTGTGAAAGCCAAGAGACCAGCCGGCACACAACCTACCCGTTCTCTTGTGCCGGTCGCGACAGCCACAACGCCTTAGGAACACGGAGTCTCCCCAACCAACGTTCCCATCTGGCCGACCCTGCCGTTCCAGTGGTATAGTACCGCTTGAGCCCTGGAACCACGATCGATGGACATCAATGCGTTTCGTCAGATGGTCGCTAAGAATCCCAAGGGATTCCTCGGCCGCTATGGACTCGGCAATAAGATTCTTCAGGAAAACGGCAGCGTTGAAGAAGCTGTCGAGCATCTTACTGTCGCCACACAACTGGACCCGACGCATGCAGCCTCTCATCTGGCATTAGGACGCGCCTTGATCCAACTGGGCAGGAACGCCGATGCCAAGCCTATTCTGACCGCTGGTATCGAGGCGGTACTGTCTGGACGATCCAACGGCGGCAAGGACCTGGTGCCGGAGATGCAGGAGCTGCTACGCTCGCTATGATGTATGAGCCTCTACCATAAAAGGAGTCGCTCCGTGAATCTCGACGATGCCAGGAAACGAATTGAATCAGCCGTCACGCAATACGGCCAACACGCCGCCCCCGCTATTGATCTCGTCATGGCAGAAGTTCGCTCCGATTTGGGTAGGGGAGCATTCAATGAATTGGTTGAAGAGTTCGACCTTGAGTTGATGTACAACATCACTCCGATGGAATCGGACCACTCGAGTAGTTGAACGCGATCTTCCTATTCCACCATTCACTCGTGACTCTCACACTTTCCTGCCTATGTCCCTGATCTGGGCTGCAATCTCAGGCCATGGATTCGGTCACGCCGCGCAAGTCGTGCCGGTGCTCAATGCGTTACATCGCCTTCTTCCTGACCTTCGCGTCCTCCTGCGCACGGCTGTCCCTCCTTCCTTCTTCAAAGACCGCCTCGTTCCTTCGTGGGACGTAAGCCCTGTTCTGCAAGATATTGGGTGCATTCAGAATGGCCCGCTGAAGATCGACATAGAAGCCACATGGCGCGAGCACCACCGATTTCACAGTTCTTGGGAGGACCGGCTTCAGACGGAAATCGAAGCGATGAAGACCGCCCGCCCGAATGTCGTCCTGGCGGATACTCCCTACTTGGCTTTGGCGGCGGGGAAAGCGGCTGCCATTCCTACCGTTGCGCTCGTCAGTTTTACCTGGGACCTCGTGCTGTCCGAGTATATAGCCCCTCCATCGATCGACGGCCGGGCAATCATCCAATCGATACGACAGGCCTATGGCGAAACAGATCTCGCGCTACGGATCAACCCGGCTCCCAAGATGGAAATCTTCCGACGTGTCATCGACATTGGACCGATCGCCGAGCCTGCGCCGCCCGCTCGGGAACAATTGACCGAGTTCCTTGGGCTGGCCCCAGAAGAACAAACGGTGCTTGTCGGGTTCGGTGGAGTTCCCCTGGACTCACTTCCATTCAATCGGCTGGAATCACTCACCGAATACCGTTTCATCTTCGACGGCTCGATTCCCTCAGGAAGTCGGAGATTCGTCGCCGCCGCATCCCTACCATTTTCATTTAAGACCTTAATGGCGTCGGTCGATCTCATCATAACGAAACCGGGCTACGGCACCTTAGTGGAAGCGGTCGCACTACGCACGCCTCTGGTATACGTACGCCGATACAATTTCGCCGATGAACAACCGCTGGTTGACTATTTGCACCGGTACGGACGAGGCGTTGAACTGTCACTCGACGATTTCATCCATGGCCATTGGGAAGAGTCTTTGCGGCATGTGCGTTCGCTTTCAGTTCCCTCCGAGCACGTTCTTCCATCCACCGGCGCCGATGATGCGGCAGCGCTTCTCGCTCCCCATTTTTTCACGACTAGCCGTTGACCAGCGCGTGTACGGATAACCGTCATTATTCTGTTCACTCGTCTGGTAGAAGGCATCGGTCATGTGGTGTCTCAGGCCCAGTTCTTTCTCTATGGGATACTTCCTGCTCTCCTCCCTTCCGACGAACTGAACTGGAGTGAAGGGTTTGCCGTGATCACCTAATCAGGCTGAAGCACCCCAAAATATCTCTAGCGGGTTCCTAAGGGATTTGCTATCCTGCCGCCCCATGAATCTCGGCGCCGTATACGCAAAGAATCCTGATTATGTGCAGCGTGACGTGGCCGGCGAATGCATCCTCGTCCCTATCCGGAGGACCCTCACCGAATCCAACAGCATCTACGTCCTGAATGAGACGGGAGCGGCCCTCTGGGGGCGAATCGATGGGACTCGATCCGTTCAAACGATCAGCGGCGAGTTCGTTCAGGAGTATGACGTGACCGTGGAACAGATCCATCAGGATTTTCATACCTTGCTGATCGACCTGCTCTCGATCCATGCCGTCACCGAGGTTACCGTAACCGATGGTCCCACTGGGTAAGCTTCGCGCCTTCCCCGACCGTTTCCCACTCTCCTGCCAATGGGAGATCACCTGTCGTTGCAACCTTCACTGTGTCATGTGCTACACCGATTGCCTCAATCGACCGGAGTTCGTCCGTCAAGAACTCACCACTGCCGAAATCAATCGAATCATAGACGACATGGGCGATGCTGGTACGCTGGAACTATGCCTAACCGGCGGTGAACCGCTGTGTAGACCAGATTTTTTCTCCGTCTACGAACACGCTGTTCGTTGCGGGTTTCTTGTCACCGTCTTTACGAACGGGACGTTGATTACGGAAGCCGAAGCCGATCGATTTTCCGCTCTGCCTCCTCACGGCATTGAAATCAGCCTGCATGGCTCGACGGCCGGAACATTCGAGCGGATCACCCAACATCAGGGCTCGTATCAACGCTGCCTTAGAGCGATCCGTTTGTTGCGCGATCGCCATCTTCCACTGACTCTGAAGGCGACTGTCCTGTCGCTGAATCAACATGAAGTCCTCGCGATCAAAGAATATGCCGCCTCGCTCGGTTCTGTCCGATTCAAGCTCGGCGAAGAGCTTCGGCCGGAACTCGATGGAGGGGCCGGTCCCTTTCGGTATGCAGCGGCCGAACAAGAGTTGACGGAGTTGCACGGAAAGGATCCGCTGCTTTGGGTAGAAGCCTGCCGACGGACACAGGTTGAACTTCCCCCCTGCAGGAGCGGGATGCAACGGTTCCATATCGACGCCTACGGCCGGATGCAACTCTGCTCCGGAAATCGTCGCCAGAACTATGATTTGCGAACAGGTTCGTTCAGAGAAGGCTTTTTTGAAGCGTTGCCGACGTTCACCTGCGAACACAAGCAACCGGAGATATCACCATTGATTCGTCCGATGGTGCATCATGGGTGAGCCGCAATTCATACCCAGAGTTCCGTACGGAACGTTCAGCGAGCAGATCCATACCCGGTCGACGCAGCACCAGCAGGTTGTCAAAGCTCAGCTCGAATTGACCTATCGCTGCAATCTACATTGCCGTCATTGTTACACCGATCCATACAACAATCCTGAGTCTCTGCCGCGCGAACTGACGCGCGATGAACTGTATCGCTTGCTGGCAGAGCTGCAAGACCTCGGCGTCATCTGGCTGAATCTGTCGGGCGGCGACATCTTTATGCATCCACATTTTTTCGATGTGTACGAGCAGGCATACCGGCGAGGGTTTCTACTCCAACTGTACACCAATGGGACGCTGTTCACCCGCACGGTGATCCAGCGGTTACAAGCTATGCCTCCCTTCACGATCGATGTCTCGTGCCACACGGTGAATGAGGCACGTTTCGATTGGTTCACCCAGGTGGCAGGCTCCTATCGCGCATTTCTCCGGGGCATGGCGTTGCTTCGAGGGAGCGGCTTGCCGTTCACGCTCAAAACCAAGCTGATGAACTGGAACAAGGACGAGCTGAATGACCTTCGGACGTTCACCGAATCGTTTGGACAGTCGTTCGGGTACAGCACCTCGCTCTCGCCGCGACTCGACGGCGATTGCTCTTCACTCACCCACAGAATTTCGCCTGAAGATTTATGGGTGATCGGGCAGCAAAAGTCGGCATCCGAACAAGACGAAGCCTGTCACGCAGAATTGCCCCTCGGTCGACCGGAAACCGATCGGCTGTTTCGTTGCGGCTGCGGCACCAACACAATTCACATTAATGCCTGGGGCGAGCTCAGCACCTGCACGTTTCAATACGAATCCCGTGTCCCGCTCCGAGGCCTACCGTTGCGCGAAGCGATCGCGAAGGTGTTCGCCGACGTTCACAAGATGAGGTACCACGACGATGCACCTTGCCGGTCCTGTACAGTCCATCGGTTTTGCGACAAGCAGCCGACACAGGCCCGATGGGAAATGGGTGACCGGCAAGCACCGATCCCGTACGACTGCGACGTGGCCATGACGCGGGCTGAATCGGCGATGCATCAGACGCTGGTCCATCCCTTGAAACGGCATTCACAAGGAGAGCAACACTCATCATGACCGAGAAGAAACCGTACAGTATGCCACAACTCTTCCGTGTCGATCTGGACCAAGAACAGGCCATCTTGAGCGCCTGTAGCCTGATGACAACCAGCATCTCGCAGGGCGGCAACGGCGGGTGCAGGCCGAACAGCGCGGGCGGCTGCAAGAGACGTCACGGAGGACTTCGCACCGATTCCGGTCCTCGTGCGTCATAGGAGCCATATGGATCTGACTGTTCGGATCGGCGGATACACAGTGCAGGTACATGAACCGGATAATCACCCTCGCCTCACCTGGCCGCTTCGGCCATTCGATGGTTTTCTCTCCTCTTGGACTTCATCCCCGGATATTCGAATAGACGTGACGGTCGCATCGCCCCTCCCTGAGCTTCCACCGGGAACGCTCCTCTTCGATTCAGCCCATGGCTGCTGGAAACTCTTCGAATCAGAGGGCGGACCGCTGTTCGAGTCCCTCGACCCAAAACTTTTTCAACCACGGGTTCGGGCACGTATTTCCGGTGACTACCGAACAGTTCGGGCTTGGATGCTCCCTGGTCTGGAGAACGGCCAAGTCGGATGGAGCCCTATGCAACTATTCAATCCGCTCATCGAGGTCTGCCTGTTGTCGCGCTTATCACGCGACGGCGGATTGCTCTTGCACGCAGCGGGTTTGGTCCTCGACAAACAGGGTTACGTCTTCACCGGGGCTTCCGGAACCGGGAAATCAACCATCGCCGAGTTGTTCGCAAACCAAGACGCCGTCGTACTCAGCGACGAACGGGTGATCTTACGGCGGCATGGCGCCGCGTTCTTTCTGCATGGAACTCCGTGGGTTGGATCAGGACACTATGCCGAGAATTCATCCGCTCCGATCGCCGCGCTCTTCAGTATCGGTCATGGACAAGAGCAACACCTCTTCACTCCTCTGGCATCATCAAAGGCCGCCACACTCTTACTGCAGCAAGCCTTTCTTCCTCATTGGGACCGCGCCGGCTTGGAAGCGATGCTCGAATTTCTGGCTTCGCTCACGATGCAGATTCCCTGTCGCAGCCTGTCGTTTCTCAATCAGCCCGATGTCGTTGACTTCGTGTGCGATCATTCGCCGACCCTCACCCCGGCTTCTCGATGAAACAGATTGCTGCAGACACATTCTTGGCTGAGCTATCGTCGAAAGCCAGACATCGGCGTCAGCCGGAAAGCGTGACCTTCGAACTTACCTATGGCTGCAATCTTCGATGTGTCCATTGTTTCAACCCAACCCATCGCGCTTTACCTCAGGAACTCAACACATCGGAGGTGTTGCGACTCGTCGATCAACTGGCGGCATTCGGCGTGCTGACCGTCACGTTCACAGGAGGCGAACCTACCCTCAGACCCGATATTGCCGCAATCCTTCGGCATTCTCGCAGGAAGGGGCTGTTGATCCGCGTGCTGGTCAACGCCACGCGGGTGACCACGACCTTTGCCTTGCTTCTCAGGGAAACCGGCACTGAGCAGATTTGTGTCTCCATCTATGGAGCGACGGAGACGACATACGAACAGATGACCGCTGTGCCGGGCTCTCACACCGCATTTCTCCGCGGGCTTACGATACTGGCTGAGGCGAATCTTCCCGTCATCGTCCGCATGCCGGTGACCACGCTTAATCATCATGAGATTGACGCCTGCCGCAGTGTGGCCGAACATCTCGGGCTACAGTTCCAATACTGTTCTGACATCACTCCGACGGTAACCGGCAACCTTGCACCGCTGGAATATCGGCTCTCTTCTGAAAGGAAAAGCGCCATTGATCAGGACATGCTCTCCAACTGGAGGTCGGCGCCGATTGAAAATACTTGTCGTTCTACCGACGAGTTCATCGAATGTGCCTGCGGCCACATTCGCTTTGCGATTACGCCCTACGGCGAGATGAATCTTTGCACGACCTTCCCGATTCCTCGGTATGATCTGAAAACCGGGACAGTCTCGGAAGGGTGGGAATTGCTTAAGCGAACCGTCGACGAGGCTCGTCCAAACAATCAGTATGAGTGCGCGACTTGTGCAGTCCGTTCTTACTGCCGCCAAGGCCGCAACGATGCCTGGCTGGAAACCGGTGATATGAGCATTTGTCTTCCTCACTACAAACAGTGGGCCGAATTGGAGCACTGCACCCATGCCCTCCTCCACCCTCGACGACCTGATTGATGCCTATACCCAGGTCGGCACCAGAAACCGGGAGATCCTTGAAGAATTCGCGCTGATCGTCAAACGGTTTCAGCAACAAGGGATTGTTTTCATCGTACTGAAGGGTGCGGATGTTATCTCTCGTCTGTATGGCGTGCGGGGAGCACGACCCATTTCAGATGTCGATCTGCTGGTCCACGAATCGGATTTACCCGCCATCGATCGACTGCTTCGGGACTTCGGCTTTACCCAACAGATCGACGGCAATCCATCCTATGCGTCCTCTGAACGAGATCTTTCGCTGGATCTGATCACGACCATTTGGTATCTGGACCGACAGAGACTGGCTGATGTATGGAGCCGGGCAATGACGCGACCGTTCGGCGCCACGACCATTTGTTGTCTGGATACGGCCGATCTATTGATTTATCTGACAGCCTATACCGTGATCCATCGAGGGCACCTGTTCGTATCGTTCGTCCATGACATGAAACTCCTCATCGAAAAAGAGCCGCCAGATTGGCCTGCAGTCATTGCCCGAACCCAACAGGCCAGACTACAGACGCCCTTGCACCATGGCCTGAATCATGTTCGGAAAATCTTTCCCTCGATCGCCATTCCTGATACCGTCCTCGAGTTGTTGACCCCCTCGAACAGAAACGAGCAAGTGTCGGCCTGGCTGCTTCGGAAGCTGGTGACCACGGAGCCTCTGCCGGAGCTAGGTCATCTTCTACTGTTCCTGACGCAACCGGGCATAACAAAGATGCTCTGGTTGACACAACGCCTCTATCCCTCCCCTACATTTTTGTCCTACCGCTATAGTTCAGCGAGACGGACCAGGCCCTGGAGGACGAGACTGTTGCGATGGTATCACCTGACAAAGGCCGGCCTCACCCTGAGTGGGCCGGTGCTCAGGCGACTGATAACACCATTGAGGCCCAGCTCATGATCGCTCGGCTCCTCAGCCCATCGACCGCCGCAACAGGCTTCTCGGCCGATCAGCTACCTGAGGCGGTTCATGGATCGACGTTGTGGAACGTCATGACCCCTATCGTGAATTCCAAGAGCATGACCCCAACGCTTCAGATAGGTGATGAACTAGAACTAGAGCAGCCGGACAATCTTCAGGTCGGCGATGTCGTCGTGTACCGGCATGACCGATTGTTTATCTGCCATCGCCTTCACAGGATCGAAGGCGATCGGCTTTTTTTGCGGGGGGATGCGAATGCGGGCTCTTTTGAGGAAGTGGACACACGGCATGTTGTGGGTCGAGTAACGTGTCTCGTTCGTTACGGAAAACGAATCGCCGTCAGTCCATATACCCGCGCAACGGTCGAACGAGCAGGAAGGGATTCCACATGGGTTCGAGCTGTGACGTGGAGATCGGGAAGACTCCTTGTTCTGCGATCGTTGAATTGGGTCGCGGATCGGCCGGTTCTCAAGAATATTCTACGCTCGCTTCTAAGAAGACTCATGACCATCGACATTCTGAAGCGAGCGTCGTTGCATTCCTTCCAAGGGTATATCGCACGGGAGCGGGTCCATTTCGATCAATTCGATTATCTTCATCGATGCCTGTCGGCATTGAACGACGAAAGTATCGTACTCGTCATTCGTGCAGGCCCTATTTATCTGGGAACCTGTACGCTCAATCCTTGGCACATATACATGCGACCACTGCTCCAAAGCATAACCACGGAAGTTCTCTGTAAATCGATCGGTTTATTCCTACAGACTCAAACCCCGCTTCGTTCCGCTCAGCGTTCAACAACAATCAGAAAGCAATAGTATTTCCTTTTTCTGCCATGGAACTCTCGGCGCATCCTTTGCGCGATTTCTTCGTCGAGTGAATCGAGGATGCTATAGTGATGACCGGTCAGCGGATCATCACCTCGATCACCACAATCAACATGCTTATGGATACATCTTCTCAGCTCGCCGCCTCGACTATTGACCCGAAACTGGTCGCTCGCGTAGCCAAAGGCGACCACCATGCCCTGAGCCAGCTCTACGATCAATCCAGTACCGTGTTGTTCAGTCTGGCATTGCGCATCCTCGGCAACCGCGAAGAAGCAGCGGACGTACTCCAGGAAATTTATCTCGACGTTTGGAGAAAGGTCGTACGCTACGATGTCGGTCGAGGCACACCCATCGCCTGGCTCCTTACACTGACCCGCAACCGGGCTATCGATCGGTTGCGGATACGTGGTCCTCGTCAGATGGGTCCGTCCATCGATGATGTCCAGACCGGCCAAGTCACCGACCAGGATTTCGATCCCTTTGATTCACAGGCCGACCAAGAGCTGCAAAACCTGATCAAAGAGGCGTGGGCGAACTTGCCGCAGACACAACAGCAGCTGATCGAGCTGGCCTATTTCGAAGGCTTACCGGATACGGAGATCGCGGCACAGCTCGATCAGCCTCTGGAGGCAGTGAAAACCTGCATCGCGCTCGGCATGTCGCAACTGCTCGAGTCGTTGCATTCATATTGGGAACAGGATGAAGCGGTATGACACATAACGAGTTAGCAGCCGCTGTTCCTTTATACGCTGTCGGAGCGCTCGAACGGATAGAGCGACAGGCTCTGGACGTCCACCTACTTTCAGGATGCATCCCCTGTCGTACGACGCTGAAAGAGTATCAGTCGGTAGCCGTGACGTTACCATTCGGGCTCAACATCACACCTCCTCCTCAATCCTTGAAAGGCAGGATTGTGTCGTCCTGTGTGTCGCCCCCTGCCACTGAGTTAGGAATCCAACCGCCTTCTAAACCGAGTCTTGAGCCGGGTGAATGGATGAATCATCTCTTCCCACCGTCATCCTCATCTGGCTCATCATTCGGGTGGGCGTTGGGAATGGTGACCTTGGTGGTCCTCATCATCCTGGTGTTGTTTGGATGGAACGCCTCCACCCAAGTAACTGAAGGCATGGAGAAGTTGGCTCAACTGCAGTCTCAGGCGGAGGAAACAGGTTCTAAGCTCTCGACCCTCCAACAACAGCTCAGCGAACGCGGGGAAACTCTCGCCCAAACCCGAGAAGAACTGCAGCGTCGAATGGTTGAACTGGCAGAGATAAAAGATCAGTTGATTCAGCGCGAAGCCGAGCTGGAAGAGCTGAAAGTGCAGATGGCTCAGGGGAGAGGGCGATCACCGCGAATCCCCTAGCCCGACCATCAGCCCATCTTTCTATTACCCCGTCTCGGGAAACCACTCTACACTCACGCTGTCTCCCCTCTCCTGTCCCTCTCCTCAGCTCCTATGCTAGCATGCACTGTGCCCATCAAGAACTCCACGAGATTTCCCTCGATGCAGCAAGAACCACATGATTCCCATTACATGGAACTGGCTCTCCAACAGGCTGCTCTTGCTCCTCACATGGGAGAAGTCCCGATCGGTGCCGTCCTCGTACACAATCACGAAGTGATCGCGGCTGATCACAACTACCGTGAGGTTTCGCAAGACCCGACAGCGCATGCGGAAATGATTGTGATTCGGAAAGCTGCGGAACGGCTGCAGACATGGCGGCTCACCGAGACAACGCTCTATGTCACGCTGGAACCTTGCCCCATGTGCGCCGGAGCGATTGTGCAATCTCGCATTGCGCGGCTTGTATTCGGAGCGTGGGATCCTAAAGCCGGTGCATGCGGATCGATTTTTGATATTCCAGCCGAGCGCCGGCTCAATCACCGAGTACAAGTGCTGGGAGGCCTGCTCGAACAGGAGAGCCGTGAACTCCTACAGGAGTTTTTTCGAGCCAAGAGAGGTACTCTGTCGGAGAGCAGCAGTCCCCCGAAGTCAGCCTCTTAACACCGAAACGCAACCAGTAACGCCGCTTGTCCACTCTTTCTCCCATCCACAGTTTCCCCTGCCGTTTATGGGGTCATGATGAGTTTTGCTTAGTGGAGAGCGATCTCGATATACTGGGTCCAACTGTACCGCTGATTCAGTGGTTGTACCCTCCATCCCCCGGCGTGAGCGCCTTTGGAGCTGTGGCGTCATGGTCAATCCAGTACGCCTTCTCTCCCAGCCTCGCAAGCATAGATCTACATCACATAGGAACTCACCCAAACCAGAGGCCGCGATATGAGCATTCTTATTCGGCGTCGGGTTTTGTGGGATCACCTTCGTAGCGCGCTCTGGGTCATGCCACCCTATCCGTTGTGTTTTTCTTGGTGGCGGGAATGGTCTTGTCTCATGTGTCAATCGGCGACGATTCGCCCATATGATGGCTGGTCTTCCAGGGTACACCAGAAGACGCTCGCCAAATGCTGATCGTGGTGTCGTCCACGATGATCACGGTGACTGGGCTGGTGTTTGCGCTGACGATCATCGCCTTGCAGATCGCATCCGGCCAGTATTCACCCCGGCTGCTGCGCAATTTCATGCGCGACCGCGGGACACAGTTCGTTCTGAGCGTCTTCGTGGGCGCCTTTGCTTACAGCACGGCTGGCTTACATACGGTCGGCGTCCAGAACCCCGACGTGGCGGCGTTCATGCCCCGTCTAGCCGTCTCCGGATCGCTCGGGTTCGCGCTGGCAAGCTGTGTGTGCTCATCTACTTCATCCACCACCTTTCCTCCTCGATTCAGATCGACACGATTATGAGCATGATCGTGCGTGAGACCCTGGAGGTCATCGACGACCTCTACCCGGACCAGACCGGCTACCCGGAATCCGAGGAGCGCTGTCCAGACCCCCCACCCGCATGGGCCGTTACTCTGCCGTCCGATCGCTCCGGCTACATTCAGGAGGTCACGCATGAAGCGCTTGTCGAGGTTGCGGCACGAAATGACTTGGTCATCCGGTTCGTCAAGTCGGTGGGTCACCACGTTGTCGCCGGGACTCCGATAGCTTACGTCTGGCACCCGTCTGCCGATCATATGCCATCTGAGCTTGGGCTGCAGGAGGCAATTCGAGACTCGGTCCAAGTCGGATTCGCACGGACCATGCTGCAGGATGTCCCCTTCGGCATCCGCCGCTTGGTGGATATCGGCAACAGGGCCCTGCCTTCGGCAATCAACGACCCCTACACCGCAACCCAAGCCGTGCACCACTTGTCGGAGGTCCTCTGCGTGCTGGCTCACCGACGATTGGATGACCGGCTGTATCGTGACGACCATGGCACGGTGCGTGTGGCGATTCCGTTCCCTGATTTTTCGGACTACCTGCAGCTTGGCACGGGACAAATTCCTCGGTTCGGGGCCAAGGAGCCGGCTGTTGCTCGAAGCCTGATCCAGCTTCTTAAGAACGTGTGCAGTAGCACGACAAGGAAGGATCGGCGCATGGCCGCCGCCAGGCATATTCGATTGGTGCTGGAGGAAGCTAAACGTGAAATCACCCAGCCGGCAGACATAGAGAACCTGCTGACGGACACGAATGAGGCTCTGAGCGCGATCGAAGCGAGCCGGCCGCAGACGGCTCACGGCTCAACACACGATTGGACTTTGTAGGGCTGTGCATGGTGCAATGACTTCTCATGTGGACGGTGAGCTTCGTCCGACAACTCTCTCGGTACATTTTCTCTGACGAAATCTACGGTCCAGTAAGGAACTCTTGACATCCACCCTTGCAATGTATGAGCAGGCCTTCTGATCGTATAAACCCATACAGGAAGTGCGTGAGGTTGGGACCCTTTGGATTTTGGAGCAGAAGTAATGCCACTTAGGCCATTTATCTTAGCTTTGGGTTGTTTGATTCTCACCGGCTGCTCGCTGATCGAATCGTCGAAGGAAGGTACCCAGTCTCGGTCTCCTGGATCCATTCAGGCAGCAAGCGTGAGTGTCATCAGCGAAGGCGACTACATGGAATCGTGCCGTTCGAAAGGCATCCCGATTCCACCTGATTGGAAACAGTCTTCATCCGAATGGGAAAGTCACGGCAACCTCAAGACCATTTTGCTGACGCCCAATAATCTAGACCAGACTCCGGTCGATCAGACCTCGTTCGCGAGCGTCTGGTCCTATGCCTCGCCGGACGTACGAGGCGCCTGCATTGCGCTCGGAAGGAATGGCGGATCGTTCCAAATCATCTGTCAAAGCGCCACGACGGGGAACGCCTGTTTTTGGGGAAACGATTCACGTTCTCCAAGTACTGGCTGGACCCCTGAGACAGCGGAAGTACCCATCGTCTCTCTCCACGATCCCGTCCAGGGATTTTCTCCAGGTACTGTAGCGTGCACCGAATGCCATCGTGGAAACAACGCCTTCTTGTATGCCCCTGACGATCCCACATGGGCTACAGTGTTGAGACCGAAGCATGCGCGCCCGACATTTACCACGCGAGTCGAGCAGTCGTCACATCACGGACAACTTACGTTCGGCGCGACAACCATCACCTATCCGCGCTTTATCCCCATCGGAGGAACGTCCATGACACTGAACAATCCGCTGCCGACCACGCCCGGCTGCTCAGGAGCATGCCACGAGTCTCATTTCGAAATCCTCAAAAAGAATCATACGGTCGAAGGCTATGTCAGAGCCCCTCGACCTATGGGCCCCAACTGCGCGGCCGACTCCCCGCCTGATGATCCGACGAGGAGTTGTTATCAACGCTGAACGACCAAGGTTCGACGTGTGTTCACTGCAATACCTACCTCAACCCCTTGACGCAGTTAACCGGCCAACATAGTATCTACTGCGTATCTACAGAGGAGGCGATGCATGAAAACGACAGCGCAGAAGTGGGGTAACAGTCTGGCGATTCGAGTCCCGAAAAGTGTCGCCGCACAAGTCGGGCTTAAAGCGCACGACGATCTGGAAATCGAGGTGCAGGACGGCAATGTCGTGTTGAAACCTCATCTCCGGCGGGTGTATCGCCTCGAAGACCTCGTCAAACAGATTACCCCGAAGAACGTGCATGGCGAGATTGATACGGGTACTCCGGTCGGACGAGAGAACTGGTGATGAGGAAGTCAGGCTACGTTCCGGACCGAGTGGACATCGTGTGGTTGCAATTCAACTCACAATCCTGGCACGAACAGGATGGACATCGGCCTGCGCTCGTCCTTTCACCGGCCAGTTACAATCGAGCCAGTGGGTTGATGTTGTGCTGCCCCATGACCAGCCAGCAGAAGGGCTACCCGTTCGAGGTTGTCATCAGTGACGATCCTCATCGAACGAGTGTGGTGCTGGCAGATCAGGTCAAGAGCTTGGATTGGAAGACTCGCCAAGCCGTGAAGAAGGGAACAGCATCGTCAAACGTGGTTATGGAAACGCTGAGTAAGCTCCAGACGCTGCTCTAGCTCCATTCCTTCCATTGATCTCATATACTTCCCTGCGATCCAGTCAGAAACCCCTCGCCACAGCTAAACTAACACTTACGTCAACTGCATGCACGATTTGCAGGATCTAGCGAAGAAGGGGTATCTTCATAACGTTGTTAAGGTTTTCCCTATTTTTGAATTCAGTTTATCTCAAGTTCGAAAAGAAATAATGCTCTACCTACCCATGAGATAGGACGGTCATACTAACCACAGGACTATTATTATGACTCCAAGAAAAGTTAGCATCGGAGGGCTTTTAGGAGAATACGAGCGAAGACCTATCATACTCCCAGAGTTTCAGCGCCCTTACAGTTGGGAAAAAACCCAAGTGGCCACTTTCTGGGGTGACTTAAAAACATTTCGAGACCGTTATGCGAAACATCCCATAGATGCAGCGTACTTTCTTGGCCCAGTCGTCGTGATGGAGACCAACAAGAATATTACTGTGTTGGACGGCCAACAGAGACTTGCAACTGCAACCATTCTCCTTGCCGCTATTAGAGATATAGCTCGTGAATGTTACGGTAGTAGTCAGCACTCGGAACTCGACTATCTCGCACGAGACATCCAACGAGAGCTAATCGAGAAGAAAGACACCACTCCCTTGGTCCATTCGCTAAAATTAGGCGAACTGGATGAACCATTTTTCCTCCAGGCAATCAAATCTGATCCTCCTGCAAAAACTAAAAGCCAGCTCCGTTCCCATCAACTCATTCAGCGCGCATACGATTATTTGCGGTTAGAGATGAGCGCTCTTGTGCAAAAGCAAAGC
>JAICWG010000022.1 GCA_025934915.1 Nitrospira sp. | reverse complement strand
GTGCGGACTCCCTCGAACGCATCAATAAGTCATCTCTTGTGGGTTTAACGACGAGAAGATAGAGCGTGGTCACCCCCAAGATGCTTCCAAGGACCAGCGGGACGGCCCAGAGTTGCCACCAGGGAGCATCGGGCGAGGTGGCGTAGGGGCGTGGCCACGCGATATTGACGAATTCAAACACCGACCATAGAAAGGCCACCGTATTGATCAGTAAGCCCCATGCGCCCAGCTTCAGATGACCCAACGAGGGATCCCAGCGGCCGGTGAGCCGGGTGAATAGTCCAACGCCCGTGGTCATCGCAAACATGGCGTATAATCCTCCGGTTCCGAACGCCAGCACCGTGGCGACCGCTTCATCATTGAGCCCGAAGAGCAATCCGAGCGCGGCCAGCAGAACCGTGAACAGGACGGCATTATGCGGCGCACCCGCTGCGGTGACCCGACTGAGGACGGCCGGCATACTTCGCTCGCGAGCCATGGAAAACACAATGCGGGATGTGTACTGAACCATAGATGATCCACAGGCCAGGAACGCGACCATGACAATCGCCAGAAACGGGGTTTCCGCCCAGGCGCCAAAGTTGTCGACGATCACAGGCGTGACAGGATCGGACGCGGCGCTTGTATGGACTAAGGTGTCGCGGTTAAAGCTCAGGGTGAGGGCGGCGGAGTTGAAGAGCACCACGCTTCCGACCATGCAGAGAGAGAAAAAGATCGCGCGCGGCACCATTCGTTTAGGCTCGTGAGTTTCTTCGGCGATGGTCGAGCAGGCATCGAAGCCGATGAACGCCCAACCAGAAATGGCGAGCGCCGCCAGAAACGCAGCGGTCTGGCTGGGGGCGGTTCCTGTCCCCAGATGCGCGAACAGTTCGGAGAATTCATGCTGTCGGAAAAAAAAGAACAGCAGCAGCGCGACACCGAACGAGCCGACGATTTCCGCATAGACCCCCAGGGAAATAAGGAGCTTAAATACCGCGACGTGGGCCAGATTGAGGACGGTGCAGACGAGCATAAACACCGCGCCCCAGATCACAAGTGTGACTCCTGTTCCGCTTCCTGACCCGAAAAAAATCGCCAGCCAGATACCGCCTGTGTAGGCGGTCGTGGTGAGCATCGCGATCGTGGAGCTGACATAGATGGCTCCGGCATAGGTGCCGGTGGTTGCGCCTCCGAGCTGCCGTGCCCATTTATAAGCTCCTCCCGCAATCGGAATCTGCGAGGACAGCTCCGCGTACACGGTCGCCACCAGCAACTGCATCACCAGACAGAGCGCCAGCGCTAAGAACCAACCACCGCCTGTGACCACCGTTTGTACGCCGATAATGGCGTACAATCCGGCAACGGGTGAGACGGTTGCGAAGCCGATGGTGAGACTGTTCCAGAGACTGAGGCTGCGGTTGAGTGTCTCGGGAGGACTTATAGCGGAAGCAGGAATAAGCGTATCCGGACGTTCGTTCATGACCATGACAGACCTCTCCGGCATGGCAGCAGGTCTGACTGATCCGGTAGGGAAAGAATTATGGGGTGGAAATACATAACGAAGCCTCCTGTTGGAAAGGCTAAATTCCCAAAAGGCCATGTACCTCAGTACATGATCTCCCGGGCTTTTATCCCTCCGTGGAGCCTCGTTATGCGAGGCCGGAAACTCTCGGACCAGACACTCCCACTGAAGGCAGCCGGAACCCTAGTTTCCCTTTTGGAACGATTTTTAACAAAATATTACTTTGCCATATCAAAGTCAAGGTTTCTAAAAACAGCAAGCGCCGTTGTGCTAGGATGCCCACCATTCGCTTGCGCGTGAGATTCCTATCGCCAGGGCTTGGATGCCATGACGCCCCGGACTGCCTCATTTACTTCCGACTATCGCTTTCTGCTTCTCATAATCCCATCGCTGTTCATTCTGTTTCTCGCCACAAGCCTGTTTGAATTCGGCTCAAACATCACGGTGGAGGATTTTCACACTCTCACGCACCGGCTGATGCACCCCGCCTCCGAAGCCTCAACCAAACCGTTGGACCCTTCGCAATTTCTGGTTGAGGTCAAGTCCCGGTATATCTGGCTGACGACCGTGGTGGTTGCGCTGGTGGCCGGAATTTATACCGTCATCGTCTGCGCCATGACTATTTACCAGGTTCATCCGCGACCGCGGTTGCTGGTCGTCACAGCGGTGGGAATTTTCTTCGCCTCGATCGGGTAGTCTTCATCTGGTCTCTCGATGAGACACATGCGCTCTACCGGGCTGTTTTCAGTTTCAGCTACGAGAACCTGCGTCAGACCGGACGCCAATGCATCAGCGAGGATCTATTACGCTATGCCATGAATGTACCGAAGCTCGCCCGCATGCGCATAGTCAAACACGCGTGGTGGAGCACGCGTGACCGTGTCGTTGTTGACGAAACGAAAGTGCTGCCCGGCCATGCGGCGAGCACATTCGGTCGCGAAAGTCTCATCACCGACACGAGGCTGGTCAAAGGTATACAGGCTGTTGACCTTGTGTCCAACCATCAGCAGCTGAGCCGCCGCAACGACCGCTAGCGCCCCACCCAGACTGTGGCCGGTACACCAGAGCGACTGCGGATTGCTCTTATTGCGTAGCCCTTGGATGGCATTGAGGAGGTCGTCCTTGACCAGTTCGAACGCGCCCAGAAAGCCTCGATGCACGTCGCCCAGAGGTCCCTGCACTTTGTGCTTGTCCGTGGATTGATCACTATAGGTATTCTGATTATGCTAAATGGCAAGCGCTGTGCCGCTGATCATGCTACGTGAAATCACTGATATGGATGGTTTTTCTCTGGTGGATGATTGAGTATCGAGAGGAGAAAGAATCGAAATGGATACACAGAAGGCCTGAGTCAGAGAGGTAGAGTCCCAAGACGCGTAGTACTGTTTATGTATTTATGTTCTCGGACTCACCGGCAGGTAAAGTGGCAATACTCGATTGGACCGGGCGGGGCGTTCAAGGTCATTCTTATAGCTTCGCTATCGTAACCGATCTCTTCCAAGTCTTTTTGAGCGCGGGTGAGTTCTTCTTCAGACAGGTAGGCCACAGTGTCGGGAATACCGTTGTCTTTCAATGAGCGCAGGAGCGCGCCCAAAGTTTCGCGCTCCTCAGAAGGCGTAGTGGTGTTGAGAGGGAAATCAATTCGGCGACAATAGGAGCTTTCGAATGTCTCGTTTAACGCTTTAATGGTCTTCAACACAAGCCTGTCTTGTTCCCAGGCTTGCAGTTTCGGCCCGGCGGACAGGTGCGTCGCCAACAGATCCATGAGCGTGATCACATTGGTATTCAACGACCGTCCTACGAATTCCCTCTGCGGCTCCCACGTCCCCTGCTTCATCCCCAGTTGCTTGGCCACAGACTCGACCAACGCAAAGTTGATCATGAAGCTGTATTGTCCACCGAACTGGCCGTAGCAGGGCTTCTCTGGATCGTTCAACACCTTCATGTCTCCGGTACCCGCATCAAACACACTGAGACCAATCGCATCCGACGCCAGAAGCCGCTTGGCTTCTTTCAGGGTCGCAAAGGCGCCGACATTGACGGGAACCAAGACGTCTTGATCGATGGACTGCAGAAATTCCGCGATCGTCTTCCGATAAGGCACGTCTTTCCATTCAACTTTGCGGTATTCTTTTTCCCAGACCAGTTCATCGAGGAAGGGAGGAACGGTCTTGAGCGTTGCAAGATTCTTCTCCTGAAAAGCCCGGACAAACGCCGACCAATCTTGAATCTTGGCATGGAGCGACTCGCTGAGGTTGGGGCGGAGATACTCTTCCTCGACCTCGCCGCCATGTTTCGCCAGCAATTTCGTCGGCAGATCGTTCCACAGCTCGTTACAGATGATCCGGTCGACACTGGCATCGGCGATTCCGGCCAAATGCTCGACAGATCCCTGATGGGTTTCGACTTGCACGCGATGTCTCGCCAGATCGGGATGTGCCAGAGCATCATCCAGCACCGTTTGTTGCCAATCGACCATGACATACCGAATACGTGGATAGATCGTGCTTTGTCTATCGAGGGTTTTGAGATGACTGAGAAAGCAAGCGGCGAGATTCCCGTTCCCGGGCCCCAGTTCCAGAACCGTCAAGCGTGATTCGTCAGCCATTATCCGGTCGGCAGGCGACGGTTGACGATTTCCAGCCTTCTCGCGCTTCGTCACGCGCTCGTAATAATCGGCCGCCAGTGCATGGGCGAGCCGGAAGTCTGCCGAGGCGTAGGTCTGGTAATAAGATCGGAGCTTGTCCCCCCTCAATCCATAAAAAAGCTGGTTGAGATGGGTCTGCCACTGATCGAGCGGCTTATATTCCCCGATCAGCTGCGGAAGGGCGTCAGCATCTTGCAACATTCTCACGTCTCACAGTCACTGGTCATGATTCCTGATTGATGACTTGACCGTACGGTCGGTGAAATCCTAACAGAAGCCCGGAAAACGCCGCAATGGCTAACTTGACCGATAGTTTATTGACAGCGCCGTCTCAAGGGTATAGCAGACAGGCATGATGAACGAAGTCTTCCGTCTGGGAATCGTGGTCGCCGGTTCCTTCCTGTGGTGCCAAGCGGCTGCAGCTGAAGATCTGCCTCTTACCGAAAACGTACCGATGTCGGAGTTTCAAAATCGCACAGAGGACGTGAGGGCCTACGATTTCGATGCGCCGCCGCAGGGCATGTTTCGTTCCATTGCTTTGGCGGAAGATTTTGAGGAGCGAATGGGATTTCAGCGTACTCACGAAATCATGCCAGTCAAACCCACCGACCGCTTCGCTCCGGACGTCCCAGCTATTTTTATCGTGTTCTCGCTCCATCAACACTATCAAGGGTTCAAGGTCTTCGGCCGCTGTGCACCCGAGATGGTAGCCGGCCTCGCACCGGAGACCATCGTCAGCGAAGACGCCATGCACATCGCACTGGAAGATGACAGCGGTTACCTCAAACTGTCTCCCCCAAAGGGCGGTTGGAAACCCGGTCACTATAAAGTCGAGATTCATGTGGGTGAGCAAATCAACGAGACGAGCTTAATGGGCACGATGCGTTTTACCATCGTGGCATCCGGCAAGTAGCAGGATTGCCATTAACACCCAGTCCATTGCAGCCGCACGTTTGACCCTCCGCCAACCATCCGCTAGAATGCGCCACTTACTAATCCAGTCTCCGGCCGCGGATCGAGTTTTACGTATCATGACGTCGCCATCCAACCCTTGGGCCTCAGTGATCATCCCGATCAAGGATGAGCGCGAGAACCTGTCCCCTCTCCTCACCGGCCTCTTAAAAGTCATGGATTCCCATGAACTGTCACACTCCCGCCCTTACGAGATTCTCTTCGTTGACGATGGGAGCAGCGACGACAGCAGCGACGAGCTGGACCGATTGGCACGCGAACATTCCAACATGCGGGTGTTCCACTTCGATCGAAATTACGGCAAGACCTGCGCGCTTGAAGCCGGCTTTCATCAATCTTCCGGTGAGATCATCATCCAGATCGACGGTGATCTCCAGCAAGACAGCGAAGATATCTTGAAACTGCTTCCTTATACGGCGTCGCACGACGTGGTCTGTGGGTGGAGGCAGCAACGGCAGGACGGCCTGGTGAGGAAATTCTCCTCATTGATCGCCAACCGCATACGGAATCTCTTCACGCATGACGGCATGCACGACACGGCATGTCCGCTCAAGATTTTCCGACGGCCTGTGCTGGAGCGCATCCGACTCTTTGAGGGGATGCACCGCTTCTTTCCCGCGCTGGCTTTGATGCATGGATTCACCGTGACGGAGGTGCCGGTCAGACATTATCCGCGAATCCACGGAGTGTCCAAGTACGGCATGGGGAACCGCCTGTTCAAATCGCTCTATGATCTGATCGCGGTCCGATGGATGCAGGATCGCGTGTTGCTCTACAAATTCCGTGACGGTGACGCGATCCACCGCGAATGAGACTGAGACCTTCACGCTCCGGAACGACGATGACGACTGCTCTCCCGACACCTCATGAGTACTGAGACCATCTGGATCGGTATCGGCTTCCTCGGCCAAGGGCTCTTTTTCGGTCGTTGGTTGATTCAATGGATCGCATCCGAGCGGAGCGCTGAAAGTCGTGTGCCTATTGCCTTTTGGTACATGAGTCTCATTGGAGGGTTGATTACGCTCACCTATGCGATCTACCGCATGGACCCTGTTTTTATTTCTGGACAAGGGCTCGGATCGGTCGTCTATCTACGCAATCTCGTCCTCGTTCACCGCGCCAATCAAACCAAAGACCAGGCTCGGCCGGCAGCATGAGCGACTGGGAAACCAACGGCCATACCGGGCCTTCCCTCACGCGCGAGCAACAGCCACATCCGGCCATGGATCGTACCCCATCGCAACTTATACAGCTGCTGCTCCTTTTGCTTCTGTCCTGTCTGCTTTTCTTCCTGAATCTCGGCGGCATGGGTCTGACGGATCGCGACGAAGGCAGAAATGCGGAGGCCGGTCGCGAGATGTTCGCCTCGGGCGACCTGATCACTCCGACCTTCAATGGCGAGCTGCGTGTTGCCAAACCGGTCTTTGTGTATTGGCTGATGACGCTGTCCTATCATCTGCTCGGCGTGAACGAGTTTGCGGCGCGGGCACCCTCGGCCCTGTTCGGGGTGGCGTTAATCGTGATGCACTATCTGTTTCTCACCAGGCTGCGCGGTCCGACCGTCGGTTTGTTCGGCGCTCTGATGTTGTTGTTGAACATCGAGATGCTGGCACTGGGGCGCATGGCGATTACTGATAGCGTCTTGATCTTCTTCGCCACCCTGTCGCTCTACGGATTTTGGCTCGGCCTCCACGAACCGGGCAGGGGGCGTCATTGGATCTGGGCCTTTTATGCCGGCATGGCCTTGGCAACATTGACGAAAGGGCCGGTGGGATTCGCCGTTCCATTGATCACTGCTCTCTTGTATCTCGCTGCCACTCGGCAATGGCTGAGCTTTTGGAAGAAAGGCGCGCCTCTCTCCGGCACGTTGCTCTTCCTTATGCTCGCAGGTCCCTGGTATGCAGCCATGTTCCTCGTCCATGGAGATGCGTACTCCTCTCAAGCGAAAGTCCACACGGTGGGACGATTCCTCGCTCCGATGGAGGGACATGGAGGGGGCTGGTGGTTCTATTTCCCTGTTTTGCTGTTGGGCTTTTACCCGTGGAGCGCGTTCCTACCGGCAGGGCTTTATCGCGCCTATCAGAGCTGGCGGGAATCCCGCATGGCTGGAGGCCACAAGCACGAATCGCCGGAATCTGAGGAACCGCTAGGATCCGGTAATGAGTTGGAATGGTTTGCGGGGCTGTGGATCGTGGGCGTGTTCATCTTCTTTACTCTGTCGTCTACCCGTCTGCCTCACTATATCGGTCCCCTGTTTCCTGCCTGCGCCTTGCTGGCCGCCTTGTATTGGGCTCAGGGCTTGAAAGATCCTTCGACAAAGGGACTGCGTGGATCGATCCACTTTATGATGGGGATCGGCTATCTCGTAGCGATCGGGTTTGCAAGCTTGCCCTCCCTGTATCACAAATTTTCGGGGAAGATGACCAAAGAGTTCCCGCTTGCCGCTCAATTCGATCTGGGTATCGGTCCTTACGTCGGCGCGACGATCGTCGTGGTCTCGATGGGGTTGATCGGGTATTTCGGGTTAAACGACAACAAACGTGGTATCGCCTTTGGAGTGGCCGGCGGCGCCCTGGCGAGTGTTTTTCTTGTCGCCATCCTGACGGTTATTCCAGGGCTCAACCGATATGCGATTGCGCCGCCGCAGGAATTGGCCTATGCGGCAGGGCTCAACCTGCATCCGACCGACCAACTGATCGCGTTCGGCTCAACCAGGCCATCCATCGCCTTCTACGCACGGCGAACGGTGACCTTTATCCCAGCCGGAGAAATCGACCGGTTACGTACGGCTTTGAGCAAGGAAGGTCGGACGATGATCCTACTACCCGAATACTTTCAGGATGCCCTGCCAAGGGAAGCGGCTGAATTTCAGCCTATTCTCAAGCGCTACGGCTACGTCTTGTTAGGCAATCAACAGATAGTCACCATGCCTCCTGGCGCAGACGTTGGCGCTCTACCGCCTGCTAAGACTCTTGGACACTGACTTCCACTCGACTCCGCTTTTTGGGGTCCTCTTTCTGAATGGAATACTGAACGTAGCTCTTTCGCAATGATTCGTTACTGAAAGGGCAGGACCCCTCGCCCATCAATGAGAATCAGAATGGCAAGGGCCAGTCCCCCGATTAGAACGCTTTCCCGCATCACGAATCGGCTAAGCGATTCCTCACCGTGGTCTTCGTTCCGACCTAGCGCGTGGAGCCATGACGCCATGCAAACGAATCCAACCGACGAGATGACAAGGGGTGAGGTCGTCATGGCAGCCAGGCCGTACGCCATCAACAGCGCTGAGATATCCGATAGCCGGCTCACTCCTATCCCCCCCCTGCGAACCCAATAAGTTCGCCGGATCCATAAACCGCCCGCTACCGCAGCAGCCCCTAGCGTCAAGAACAGGATCCCCACCATTCCATCCTCCATTCGACGGGATAGAACCCAGAGCAAGGCAAACAATGCCGACATCCCCATCGCCGCATGTCGTAGTCCATCCTGCATTGAAGTGCGCCACTGTCTTACTGGGGCTGTAGCGATGAATCCGCTGAGGATGCCGATCACCGCCCCTCCAAGGACATCGGTCGGGAAATGCGATCCTCGAAGGACACGGCTGAGTGCTACGAAAAGAGCGATCGCGATACAGAGTGGTCCGAGGAGAGGGAACCGTTTAGCCAGCACCGTCGCGACGGCAAAAGTCGCCGTGCTATGTCCTGATGGAAAAGAGTCCAGCCCCGATGCCAAGGTAAGGGTCATCTGCCAGTCTCCCGAGTGGACGAACTTCGGTCGGGGCCTTCCGACGAGGTGTTTCAGCCCGTTGGCAAGCGCGGCGGCGATGCCATGGGCGATCAGGGACTGGATAGCAACTATCTTGATAGTCGGCTTTTCAAGGGCCCACGCGCCGAGGAGCAGTAGAAGGCTCAAGGCTGCCAGCCGCCAGCCTTGGCCGATCCAGTCCCCCGTATCGCTGGTGAACGCCATCCACGGAATGGTGAGTTGGTCCCAGGGTAGATGAATGGTCACCGATCGCACATACTTGGTGATCGGCAGATCAAATTGAGCCAAGCCGAGAAAGCTGACGGCCAACGCGGCGCAGGAACAACCGGCTGCTGCGATCGACAAGATCGTGTTCGGGGATGACCGAGACAGGGCACTCATCAAGCCACGATCTGTAACGAGGGGCCCTGGACTTCCGGAACTGATCACCGATCGCTCATCGCCGATTACCGCGCCTCACGGCGCCCAATCGGCCAGGAATACGTTGAATTCTCCCGGTTCCTTGGCATTTCGATCTGATACCCAGACGAGCCGTTTGCCGTCCGGGGAAAACATGGGAAAACTATTAAAGCGTCCTTCCATGGTCAAACGTTCTAACCCGGTTCCGTCGTCTCGCACCAAATACAGATGAAAACTGGGGCGCCCCCCTTCCCCTCTCGTTTCTATGTTGGAGGAAAAGATGATGCGTGTGCCGTCAGGATGAAAATACGGAGAAAAATTCGACGCGCCGGTCGTGGTGACCTGTTTCTTGCCCGACCCATCGGCATTCATGACGAAAATTTCAAGCTGACCGGGCTCGACTAGTCGTTGTGCCAGCAACTCCTTGTATTTGGCCACTTCGGACGGATCGGTTGGATGCGCGGCACGATAGACGAGCTTTTTGCTGTCCGGGGAAAAGAACGCTCCGCCGTCGTATCCGACATCGTCCGTCAGGCGACGAACGTTCGAGCCGTCCAGATTCATCGTATACAGGTCAAGATCTCCATCCTTCACCGATGTCCAGACAACAGCCTTCCCGTCAGGTGAGATCGTGGCCTCGGCATCATATCCTGGCGATGCCGTCAGCCTCTGTATGTACTGTCCATCAAGATTCGCTGAGTAGATGTCATAATCGTCGAGCGCCCATCGATAGGCACCATCTCGTTTGGGTTTTGGCGGACAATCGGGCCCGGCGGCATGTGTGGATGAGTACAGTACCCTGCGGTCGCCGGGGAAAAAATAGCCGCATGTCGTGGCGCCTTTCCCGGTACTCACCAAACGGACGGTCTCGTTTTCCACATCCATCACGTACATTTGATAACACCCCAGTCCCGACTCGGCTGGTTTCCGTGCTGAAGGCGACGAACCCTTCATCCAGTTGTTCGTCGATTGAAAAATCAGCTTGGTCCCATTAAACGAAAAATAGGCCTCCGCATTCTGGCGACCAAAAGTCAGCTGGCGGATATTGGCCAGATGCCGTTCCGTAGAAGGAGCCAATGTCACAGGCTCATTCGGCTGATCAGCGGCCATGGCAAACCAGGGAATGCTCATCAATGCGCACAACCCCCACAGCCACATCCTCTCCGTCTTACGACGTTGCATCAATCCGTACCTCCTTCACATCCGACGTCCCTTGCCATACTCCGCGTTTCGTCACGGCTCCGTCTTGAAAAATGACGTAACTATGCCACCCATAATAAAACAGAAAACGCGACATTTTCTCGACCGCACCTGAGGTCACGCCATAGAGAACCGTGATGACGCTGCCCGGCACATTCGCCCGATGGCAGGAGAATAGCACTGCCATCTTCGGCCCATCATAGGCCTGACCATCAATCTTTCCCCCCCTCTCTCCGAGAGCAATTCGATCACCGCAAGACTCCTGCACCACTGATTGAACCGCCTGTCGCTCGTCGGCTCCTGCCAGTACCAGGATCGATCCATCGTGGGGGAGGGAATTGTCTTTTAGAGAGACCACCGTGGTTTTATGCGGTCCCGTTTGTTCATGATCGGCGATGCGAGACACAATCTGCTGCAACGGCGAAGCTGGGTCAGAAAACGCCAGGACCACCGTCTTTTGTCGATCCGTCACATAGCCGTTCAACATGGGCGGCAGCTGACGTCTCGTCAGCCGCCGAAACGTCATCAGCTCGGGATCAAGCTCCACCCGCAGCGGCTGATCGGGAAGGACGAACTCCGTAACGCTCGCTTGCGAGAGATTCAGCTCAATCGGCTTGATGTCCGTCGATTCCTTCATCACGATGCGGACGGGGATCGCCATCCGAAACGGCTTCCCGGCCTGGTCAATCTGAACCGTCAACCGCCAAGTTTCTCTGCCGCCCTCTCCCTTCACGTGACGAGCGCGGACATCACGCAAGGATACAAGTGGGGCACCGGGCTGTTCGACCCATTGCTCGAAAAACCACCGCAAGTCCTGACCGCTTTCTCGAGAAAAGACTTCCTTGATCGATCTCCAGTCCGCCGGGTGATTGCGATAGCCGCTGACGAAGGTCTTCAAGCCGCGCCAGAACGGCTCGTCTCCTATTTCTTGCCGAAGGAGATGAAACACAAAGGCCGATTTGTGGTAGCCGATAGCATTATCTTTCTCGTCATGCTTCCTTAGAAACTGTGAAACCGCATAGTCTGTTTCAGGCCTCACATAGAGATTGTACCCGTCCAGCATCATGCGTCTTTGTTCGAAGGCTTGCGAAACATCCTTAACCACCTCGTGCCAGTAGTAATTCGCCAAATAGGTGGTCATCCCTTCAACCCAGTTGCCATGATTGTCTCGATTGAACACGGAATTTCCGATCCAGGAATGGACGATCTCGTGACCCAAGGCATAGGGTTGGACATAGTGACGCCTGATGCTGCCGCTGCCGAGTAGAGTGAACGACGGCAGACCAAGACCACTTGCAAAGAAATTCTCGACCACTGCAAATTTGTCGAAGGGATAGTTCCCTAGGATCCTGACATATACGTCGAGATACCTTGCGGTTGCATCGAGATATTCATCCGCCAAACCCGCATTGTCGGGCAAGAAATGGGTCTGGAGTTCGACTCGTTGCCCTGTCGGACTTTTCCATTCCCGCGATGTCGTCACAAATCTGTTGGCAACGAGAGTAAACGCCTCAGACTGGTTCTGAACGATCCAGGTTGAAGAAGTCTTCCCCGAGTTGGTCGTCTCACTTTCCTTGCGTCCGGAGGCCACCACCGTCCAGCCTTGTGGAATCTGAGCAGTCACTCGATAGGTACTGAAGGAGCCGATGACATCGGGGTACCATTGGCTTTCCCCGCTTAAGTACACGCCGTCCAAGCCGATATATCCCGCTGTCTCACTGGGTGTCACAAATCTCAAGTGGCGCGGCTCTCTCGGAGGGTCATTGATCTGGCCACGATAGCTCATGACCAACGTCACCCTGCGTCCATGCTTTTTTGGAAGAGAGACAACGACGTGTTGAGGCGTGGTCTCGGAAGAATACACACTTGTGAATGTGACCAATTCGTCCTGATTTCCTTGTCCACCCGAGACCGAGCGCGTTCGCATGGCGATGGACTCGACATGCAGGGTAGGTGCAAGCGTGAACGTGACCGACGCGACCTGTGGATCAACCTCCAGTTCGATCTGATCGCTCGCCACCAGCTCATGGGCAGCGGGGATCAGCTCGGTTGAGAGGGTGTGATGAATGTTTGTGACGTTCTCCTGGGCAGACGAGGCCGAAACGCCCGATGCGTGCATTGTGGAGATCGACAGCAGACCGATCAGACAAGAGCGAAGAAGATGTTTCCTGATGGACATCAGGAAGCGTTTTAACACTCGCGGCAGACGAGTACAAGCTGGATCGCGGTCAAGAGGTGGTCAAGATCGACCGGTTTTATAAGGATCTCCTGAGGACCTAGACTCCAAGCTTCTTGAAGCAACTCCTCATTGTGACTTCCGGTCATGATCATGATACCACCCGAATAACCCTTGTCACGCAGGGCGCGAAGAACTTCGATCCCCGGCATTCCGGGCATGATGAGGTCGAGCACGATCGCATCTGGCGACATATCTTCGACTAGCCGCAGAGCCTCCTGGCCATCTTTGACGCCAAACGCCCGATAACCGCGCAGACTGAGAAAACGGACCAAGAGGTCACACAGAAGAGGTTCGTCGTCGACCACCAAGACCGATTCATCGATCTGCTCGATCACATTACTATTGCCCAGAGAGAGCGACGCGGTCGTCGACGGCACAGGTAGTTTTGAAAGCCGAGTAACGGCTTCGACGAGGATGTCCAGTGACAATCCTTTTCTGATAAAATCCGTGGCTCGTAGAGCGCGTGCCTGATTCTCCTGAATTTCGGTTGCTCCTCCGCCCAGGATAATCACCGGTGCATGGGGATTGATGGCCCGGATTTCCTTTAAGACAGTCAATCCGTCCATCTCCGGCATACGAAGGTCCAGCAGGGTGACCCGGGGATTGTGTGTACGGAATAGATCAAGACCTTCTCGTCCACTGGTCGTCGAAATGACGTGGCACCCTTGGCGGGTAAATACACTCTGCAATAGATCGCAATTCATCTGATCATCGTCCACGATCAAGACTTTGATCATCGCTGCCGACCCTTCCTCAAGCTGAAAACTGTACCCTGGGAAAAAGAATAACACGCGAGCGTGAATAATGAGAAGACAATACGTGGTTTATGAGTAAGAAGCCGGCTGTCCGAACAGAGCCGCGACAAACGCCTCGGCATTGAAGTCCTGGAGGTCATCGGCTCCTTCGCCCACACCGATTAGGCGCAAGGGGAGCTTCAGCTCCTCGGCAATCGCGACGACGATACCCCCGCGTGCAGTCCCATCAAGCTTCGTCAGAGCAAGACCAGTGACCCCAACTGCTTCGTGAAATTGGCGGGCCTGGGCCAGGGCGTTCTGTCCGACCGTGGCATCCAAGACCAACAACACTTCATGTGGCGCACCGAGCAACTCCTGAGCGATCACCCGTTTGACTTTCCGCAGCTCGTCCATCAGATTGGACTTTGTGTGCAAGCGGCCTGCCGTATCAATTAGAACCATGTCCACCGTCCTGGCTTTGGCTGCAACGATACCGTCGAAGGCCACGGCAGCCGGATCGGCACCGTGTCGATGACGAATCACCTCCGCCCCGACCCGATCCCCCCAAACTTGAAGCTGATCAATGGCGGCTGCACGAAAGGTGTCTCCTGCGACAAGGAGCGGTCGCCGCCCGGCCTGCGTCATCCGCTGTGCAATCTTGGCGATTGTGGTTGTTTTTCCTACGCCGTTGACTCCGACGACAAGGGTGACAAACGGTTTAGGGCTTCCATCGACCAGCTGATCGATTGAGGGGCCTGCTACGGTTTTCAGGATACTATAGAGCGACCGACTTAATACATTCTGAAGTCCTTCCGAAGTTTTCGCGTTCGCGGCGCGCGTCTCTTCCCGGACTCGCTGCATCAAACGGTCGACGACGCAAGCACCAAGATCAGCAGAGAGCAGCGCCCCCTCCAGATCTTCAAGAAGTTCTTCGTCCGGAGCACGTCCGAGGAATCGATCCAGGGATTGCTGCACGACATTGCGTGTTCTGCTGAGCCCTTCGCTCAGTCGTTGAAACCATCCCATCGTCAACGACCTCTTGTTTCTCGTCCAGCACGAAACGTGACCATGCGAGGCACAGGAGAAATCAGATGAAGCAGGGCTCGTTCACGACGCGACATTCTCGCCGCTTCTCGTGGATGCCGTTCATGATCGTATCCGCAGAGATGGAGCACCCCGTGCACCAACAAGATCGTCAGCTCATCGTCGATCGAACGTCCGGCTTTCTTAGCTTGGCGAACGGCGGTGGGCAACGAAATCACGACATCACCAAGCATCGGGGTTACAGGATACACGCCTCGAGGCATAACGGCCTCGCGGGTGGGGAAAGCCAGCACATCAGTAGGTCGATCTCTTTTGCGATACTCATGGTTCAGCCGTCGCATGCGTCTGTCTCCAACCAATTCTAGACTCAGTTCCGATCGAGATTCTCCGACTGCCGATAAGACACGTTCAGCTAGATGGGCCAGGGTGGTTTGTCGGACGACCAACCGCGTGAGACGCACGCGAAGATAGACGGCCATCAATGAGAACTGCGGGATAAATCGCGCGGCGGCGAGCCGGACGCGGACGACTTGCGGGGATTGGGTGATGGGCGCTGGTGAGACGAGACCTGCCCGCGAGCATGCCGAGAATCACCGCTGTTTACCGGCTGATGACGATCATAGGCCTTGATAATGTCTTGAACCAGGCGATGTCGGACCACATCCTTTTCATCGAAGTACACAAACTCAATCCCCTCAATGTCCCGGAGAATGTCTTTCACCTGAATGAGGCCGGACACTCGATCATTCGGTAAATCGACTTGCGTGATATCGCCGGTAACGACAACTTTTGAATGGAACCCCAATCGGGTGAGAAACATCTTCATCTGCTCCGCCGTGGCGTTTTGTGCTTCATCTAAAATGACAAAGGAATCGTTGAGCGTTCTTCCGCGCATGAACGCCAGGGGTGCGATTTCAATATCTCCCCGCTCGATCAAGCGATTCGCTCGTTCCATGTCCATCATATCAAACAGCGCATCGTAGAGTGGTCGCAGATAGGGATTCACTTTCTCATATATATCGCCGGGCAGAAAACCAAGTTTCTCCCCTGCTTCAACCGCTGGCCGAGCAAGAATGATCCGGCTTACCTCTTTGTGGATCAACGCACTGACGGCCATCGCCATGGCTAGATAGGTCTTCCCCGTTCCAGCCGGTCCGATGGCGATGACAATGTCGTGCTGCTCAATCGCTTCGATGTAGGCCTTCTGTGTGGGCGACTTGGGGCCGACGAACCGTTTTTTCGTGACGATCATTGCCGACTCACCGAGGACGTCCTTGAGCGAAGCGTCGGGAGTTCGGCGCAATGCGCTGAGCGCATGGGTTACATCTTCGGCCTGGAGTGATATACCTTGGTTGGTCAGGGAGGCGAGTTCGACGAGGATGCGTTCCGCTTGACGAACGGCCTCGGGAAGACCGTCCAGCGTCAGTTCTTCCCCCCGGGCAGAGAGTCGGACACCCAATTCGTCTTCGATCAACTTGAGATGCCGGTCGTGGTGACCGAACAGGATGGCGGTATCGGTGCCTTCTCGTAGTTTGAGTTTACGCACGAGCTTGGGCTGGTCTCCCTCCTACAGCGTAAAAGGATTGTAACAGACTAAGAAAAGCCGAGACAAGCATGAACAAAGTATCGGCGACTTTATCCAGCCGAACCTACCGGTTTGGAAAGTTCCGGTGCCGTAAGGAGGCTTCTGAATCCGAGATGTCTCGACAATGGGCGGGCATTGATCTCCACCTTGAAAAATCTGAGTGAGCGGGTCGTATCGGGACACGATCAATGGATATTGTTTTTAGTAGAGAGACAGCCGCTCGAGTAACGGTTTAAGTGTCGGATCTATATGTATGGCTGTTTCAAAATCCTTCAACGCTGACTCCTTGTTTTTGAGAACGAGGAATACAAGGCCGCGTGCGATATACCAGTCTGAATCGGCCGGATTCATTTCAATCGCATCAGAGAAGTCCTTAATCGTGGCATCGGTTCCATTATTTAGCCCCTGTTGTACGTCAATGATTGCACCACGACCGTCGCCTAACTTTGTTTTGGTGATCGCTCGACAATAGTAGGCAAATGCCTCCTGCGGATTCAGCTTTATGGCCTGCGAGTAGTCGTCATAGGCTCCCTTCACATCGTAGAGCTTTGTTTTCGCCAAGCCCCGATTGATAAACGCCTCTGCATAGGCTGGCGCAAGTCGGATGGCTTGAGACGAGTCTTCCAGCTGACCCGCATAATTTCCGAGCATTCCCTGAGCCTGCCCTCGATTCAGATAAGCAGCCGCAAAGTTCGACTTCAATTTGATCGCTTTCGTATACGCACGGATCGCCTCAGGGTAACGCCTAAGCGCGGCTTGAGATATCCCACGAAAAAGATAAGCGTCAGGAATATTAGGGTTCTTCGCAAGTGCACGCGATATTTCCCGCAGGGCCGAGGTGTGGTCGCCGCCGGCTGCCTTTTCAATCGCACGGTCGAGATAGGTCCACACGCCGATTGCGTTTTCTGTTGCGTCACAGGGTTGCAGGAAAACCAAGGGGAAGAAGACCAGGAGGCTATACTTGAACCGTGTAACTCGATGTCTCGGTTTGGATAAAAAAATCATGGCTTATAGACATCAAAAGGGTACGCGACGTGGTGAACTGGTTATCTTCGGTGTCCTAAACAAAAAATGGACCTTCTCTAGGATCCGGCCGCAGGTGACAAGATGAGTTCTATGTCCTGAATGGTGGATCCCCCGCGGTTATCTTCAACAACAATCTTGGCTGTGTGTTTTCCGCTCGTGCCGGGAGGGATTATCCATACTATCCTTCCACTATTCTGATCGATTGTCATGCCTGAAGGCGCGGCGCTGAGCCTAAATTGGAGCGGATCACCATCAGCGTCCTTCGCGTGAACAACGTATTCATACCGTTCGAGGTTCGTCATCGGCGGTGGCGGTGCAGTGACAGTCGGCGGACTATTTTCAATTATGACAGCCTCTGAACGGACTGATCGACCGACTCCTTCAAGATCGGCCGGCACCGCTTCGACCGTCACATGATCGCCCACCCGACACCCGGTCAGATCGAGAACAGCCTCTTCTCCTTCTTTCACGATGCGATCGTTACACCTCCATCGGTAAGTGAGACTCACAAGGTCGTGATCGACATCGTCAACATCGGCATGAACTTCGAGAAGCGTATCAATTGTGGCTTCGTTCGGCTGAATAGCAATGGCCCGAAGAATGGGAAGGGAATTGCGAATAATGCTTTCCGCAACATGATATGGAGCACCTTGGCCGGTAGCGGTAAAGGGAATGATGTCAGCACTCACCCGATCTCCGAGCTTAAGGCGGGAGGGGTCGAATGTTCGACTCGTTTCGCCGGCCACCAGTACACCATTGACAATCCACTGATAGTGAAACGTCACAGGCAACAAGCTGGGCGAATCGGCTTCCACCTGAACTTCTAAAGGAGTACTTCTGGCCAAAGGAATCGGGACGATCTTTGCCGAACGAATAAATACTCCGCTGCGAGATGAATTATCCCGCGATTGACTGGATTGATCGGAGGGTACATTCGGGGTACTCCCTTCGCATCCCTGTAAAAACAACAGCAGGCCTATACTCAGCGCCAAAGCCGAACAAGGACCCGGTTGCTCGGTTTTCTCTTTCTGCTTTGGTCGGAGCGAAAGGCTCTCGCCTTCCGACACAGGAAAGCGAGCACGTCCTTCCTCTAAAAACCGCGTCAGTTCCTCTGCTGTAGCCATGAGAGGAATTGACTCCAGCCGGATCCAGTGGTCGAACAGCCGCCCGAGGTTGCGCCAGTGCTCATCTGGCTCTTATATGAGATCGAACAAGAGGGAGGAGGAGTTCCAGGAGGGTTAGGACCAGTGGGTTTGTTGGTCGTATGCTGTAATGCTACAGTGGAAGCCAACCCAGTGCCGAGGCTGACTGATCGATTAGAGATCGTCTGACCACCGAATGCCGTGGTTCCGACGAAAGGCGTCGTGTGCGCCGTTCCTGTCAAGTAGAACAAGGCGTAAAGATTGCTCGTGCCCGCCGCTTGGCAGATGTCGTTCACAGGCGTAAAGGTCGGCATAAAGACCGTCCCTCCTATCAAGGTCGGGGCAACGACGTTTCGCTCTCCCGCCGTCGGCAGGACGATGAACCAGCCGTCCTTTGTAGCGATCAAACCTTGCAGACTGGTTGTTGCGGTGCCTGTCAATGTTGTGACACCTCCTGCCACACCGCTCACCTGATTACCTGTACACACAACGCATACCACTGCATTAGAGACATCGACAAGATCATTATCCCAACAGCCCGTTGTCGAGGTTTCCGCCGCTCCTCCTCCTGGACATTTTCCGTTAAGGACCTCGTCTTTCAGACCGAAAAGATATTGTGTCTCGGTGTTGGTCTTATCGGCGTTACTGAAGTACCGTCCGGTTCCGAAATAGATCCATGTATTGGCAGCGTTATCAATCGTAACCGTCGGCGCCGCCAGGATCGGGCCCGGTTGCTTAGAACCAGGAACCGGAAAGGTGTCGAGCATTTCGGTGGGACCCCGCAGAGCGCCGCTGGCGATGCCCCATGTTGCCGGGGAACAGGAAATAGATGGGCATCCTGTGGACCCAGCAATAGGATTGTTTGTCACTAGTCGGTACATCTTGCCCCTCGCAGGCGAAGCCCCGTAGTCCACCTGACGCCCCACATACACTGCATCGGTGCGCCAATCGAGATCCTTATCATAGGAAATGAGGTCTCCCATAATCCCATTCAAAGTACCGACCGGTATCACGGATACTTTCGTGTTGCCTGTACCTGGCCCCTGGACCAAGTCGACTGCGAACATGTTCGTCGCTTGTCCTGGTACCGCATCGTATCCGGTCGTTCCAGATCCGAACACGGCATACCATTTGGCATTCGTCGCGTCGGCCCTCGGATCGCCATTGGGGTTCATCCGGACAATGGTCGGGTAGCTGGTGGTAAGTCCCAAGGAGGGATCGGAAAATGACCAGAGTAAGACCGGATCTTGTTCGGGATTGGTAATGTCCAACACAAAATAGGCGCTGTAGAAATTCACGGTCGCCGACGGACTTCCCAGATTGGCAATGCTCAACACAGGGGCTTGAGTTGCGCAGTTCTGGCAGCTTCCTCCCAACCTAAATCCTCCGATCAAAATCGTTCCCCAACCGTTCGGATGCGAGGTGCCTGCCTGACCCTGAATACAAGAGGGCGGCGGCGTAGAAGGTTTGCCCGACAGAGTCGTCCCCGAGTCACAGAAAATTCTGACGTCCGTCACCTTCGGCTTGAGATCGACATAGTAGACATGCGTATAGGACGGACTCGCCAGAAACTGGAGTTGAGGAAGCAACTGATAGGGTACATAGCCCCACAGTTCGTCTCCGAGATGCTGGCCTCGGTTCGATGACGTGGGGGTGTTTGTAAACCAGCCATGTTCAACCGACGGCGTACTGGAATCGTCGCCCCGATGATAAAAGCCTCCGTTAAAGGCGTGCAGCATGCCGTCGTTGGCACCCACGTACACGACCTCCCGCCTGCTCACGTATTGCGCAAGGAAATCATTGTAGCTTTGGTCACCGTAGAGAACATCAAACCGCTCTGCCGGCGCAGCAACTACCGTCGGTGACGAACTGATGGGATCGCCGTATTTCCAGACATGGTTGGCTCCGCCCACCGGTAGATAACGGTACCGGAGCGCATTTTGCTCCGCAGTCGGGCACTGCGTCGGCTCCAGATTCGGATCGCAGCCTCGAATAAAATTGATGATCGCATTCGCCGTATACGGCGCGGCTCCTGCTCGGAGATAGGGGCCCAGCGTGCCGGCATTTGACAAGCTAAAGGGCATCTGTTCTCCTGGATCAACGAGACCGTTATTGTTAATGTCGACCCACGTGATGAGATTGCGATTGGCCGAAAGCATGAGGGCCAACTGTTGCCCCGCTTCCCAGACTCCGGTCAATTGGCTCAACGAGAGTGTAGTGACAGGATTCGCACTGTCTGCCACTCCATCGCCGTTGGCATCGATATAACGATCGACCAACGTTTGGTTATAAGTCGGACTCTGTGGATTATTGTCGAATCTTGTCTGCAGGATGTAATCGTTTTGATAGACCAGCCGTTGATCGCCATCCGTGTCTTCCCTGATATTCCCGTATTGGTCGAGAAAAAGACCGCTCGTGTACCCAGTCCACACAACGCGGTTCACGCCGTTGAAGGTGTTGGTATAAAAATAGGATTGATACATCGAGCCGTCTCCGGTCGATGAGGACGACAACACCGACACGGCTGTTCCAGACGAACTGTCATGAAGGATCGCCGCGATCGTCGAGATCAGGCTCGCCTCAAGCTGAAAGGCATCGACGGCTTCAAAATAATTGTCCGGCACCCCATCCGCTCCCTGCGCTCCTGTTAGATTGTTGACCTGATCATATTCCGATGCATTGTCCGGAAGGCCGTTTCCGTTTTTATCGATGAAGCCGCCGACTTTCGCCGCGTCTTTCAACAAGTTTGCACCGGTTCCGAAGGCAAAGAACGTATAGATGGTGAGGTTTTGGAGTCCCGGTAGGTCATTTCCCGTACCCAGGATCGGGATCGTCGTCTGGCGGAGGTCAGTAGTATGGGCAAAGTAGGCCACATCATCCAATATGTGGCTGCCAGCGCTCTGACAGGGATCGCTCGTGGCTCCGCCATAGTAGGCCGAACAGTTGTCATGGTGGTCGCTGTTGGCGTTATGCCAGGTCACGCTTCCATTGAGTCCAGTGTTGGGTGAGCCATGTGATAGCCCGGTGGTGCAGCCGAGCGCTGCCGAACAGTGGTTGCTGACTCCGTGGCTGGCCGCCGTATGGGCAAAGTCCTGCATGGCGGCGGGAACACTCGAGTCCTGCGTCGGCTGTCCATCAGTAAAGATGATGACGTAGTTTTTGCAACAGTTGACATACTGAGATGTCGCCGACCATTGGGGTCCTGCATAATAAAAGGGATCATTGGCCTGCACACCGGTCGTGAAATCCGTACCAGTAAAGGCTGGAGAGACTTGCGCGAAATAACGCACCGCCTCATAGAGAGATTCACCAAGGGGTGTCCAGGTAGAAGGCGTGGTCGCCTCGATGGCCGACGTGAGGGTCGGGAGATCACTACCCATGTTGGCAGCTAGATGTCCGCCTTGGCTCGTATTGAATTCCATGAGCGCGAACCGCGCTGCGGTCCCGATTTGTTGAATCACGCCTTGAGTCAGTTCGGGATGACTAACCACCATAGTGAAGAGCTTAGAGGCACTACAGCTTGACGGAGCACTGCTGCTGCTCGTTACACAGAATTGTCCGGCAAAAATGGATCCGTCCAGATGGAAGTAGGTGATACTGCTGATGAGGCTGGCTGGCATGCGGCCTGTAGCCTGCGCGCTCGTGACCATCTGAGTCTGGACTGAACAGCAGGCTCCACTACTAAAACTATTCTGCGCCTTGACCTGGCTGCAGAGGCCTTGGGCATTGCGATTACCCGTCGTGCAATAACCGCCGACCATCACCACCTTGACCATATCCACTTCTCGGTTCCCAGCATAGTTGAGCAAATTGCCGTTCCAAGGGAAGGAAGCATTTCCACAGGTGCCAGGTGGCGTGACAACGGTCGAGGTGTCCGGACTAAAGACACCACCCCCATAGGAATAGCAAGTGTCTGATCTGAAAATACCGCTGTACGTCGTGGCTGGATTAAAGGCGGCAGTATAGGCCATGTTGTTCATGCTGCCGGAGTTGTCCAGCAGCAGGAGAATATTCGGAGCCGTAGCCGTTCCGACGAAGGGAGGCAGTCCGGTATAGGACGCAATTGACGGCGGACCCGCGCCCTCGGTCACGGATACGATGGAGGCAAACGTGAGCGTTGCTGCAAAAGCGGCTAATCCGGATTGTTGCAAGATTCGCCGTTTCATGATTGCTCTCCTTGGTCCAACAAAAATGACCTGCCCCTTTGGCTCGACGGTTCGGTCCACCTCTGAGATCGAATATGTCGCTATCGAGGCAACATCATGACCAATTGATCAATCTTGTCACTACGCAAACGAAATCTCACTTGCATCCCCGGAGCAAATTCTTTGAGATCCCGAGGTCTCCCTTCGTCGTCTGTCACAATTGCAGAAGGCAGCAGCGAATAGCGTTTATTATCGATGAGGATATCCCCTCTGTTGTTAGCCGTCACCTCTCCCGGCTGTAACATGGCCAACGAGGCTTTCACATTCGCAGTTTCCGACTCTGCGTGTGCCTGCTGTATTCTCGGCAGAAACAGAAGGATCAACGCACCCAATATGGCAATGAGGCACAGGCGAGACACGGCTTCTTCATGCATGAACATGAGGAACCGTGAACTGTGCCGATGCATGGCACTATTTCCATACGTCATACCCGACCTCCTCTATGGTCCAAAGGTCTTCGCTTCACAGCCGCCGCCGCCCAGCACGCAGGAATACACAGCGGTAATTCGACTTGTTGCTCCTGTCATCACGTTGGTGGCGACGCAATCGACCTTGTACACATAGGTCGCGCCTCCTTGCGAACCAGCGCCATATCCTTCGTACCCCGCGCTCGATTGACCGCCGGATCCGACATTTTGCTTTGCCCACATTCGATCAATGTCTCCCGCGACTGTATAATTATTAATATTCAGGACAATGTTCGGAGCCGCGCTGGGTCCCGTCGGCACATCAGGATTGTTTTCCGACGGTGCGTTGGAAGGAAGCGGCTGCCCCTTGATCTCGCTGAACAAGGTTGAAGCATTTGTAACGGGGACCGGACCTGGTGGGACTGCGTTGCTCAGCACGGCGGCTGGGAATGCAAATTGTGAAATGGTGGAGTCGATTGCTTGTTTGATGACGTTGACCGATGTGCCGACGCATGACTCAGCCGCTGCGGCTGATGCATCGGCCGTCGCTGACATGCCGGCCACCCTCCTTTCCCACCCTGATACGTTAATCGCAGCAATGCCCAACACAGTCAGGATGAGCGCGAGCAGCATGATAGTAAGAAGTGCGACCCCTCGTTGTTCTCCTACTAACATGTCCATCGCCATCCTCTTTCTTGTTCTTGAAGCAGTGTCCTAGAGACCGATATTCCTCGCGTCCACGGTGCGAATCAGAAGCCGGTGGCGTACTTGGGAATACGTGGCGGCGTTGTATCCTGCATCATTGGCCGGATTATGATCGCTGACCACAATTGGGCCATTCGTCAAGCTTGCCGACGTAGTACCTCCTTCCCCGTATCCAATATCCGCTGCAGTTTGTCGGGCTACTAGGTTCACTTGAACCAGGCGAATTTTGTCAGGCGTAAGCGGTGCAACGGCCCAATTGCTGTTGGTCCAGAAGTCGCCTGCTGTAAACCCTCCTGAGCCATCCAAATCATCGATGACGGCATCTGCCACTCCCGCATTTATGAGGGCGTTGCATCCATCGCAGGCATAGCCAAGCTGTAGATCCATGATCCCGTCGACGATTGGAAGACATGGGCTGGCAGCCACGTTGCAATTTAGGCCGGCTCCTGCCACTCCACGGGCAAGACAGGGCGCAGACCCCTGACAGACTCCATTTGCATCCGGCAAAGGATAGCCGATCACCTGATAGGTGATGCATTGAAGGAGGTGAATCTGTGTCCCGACCGGAAACGTGGCTGGGGATGCGATTGGATTCGCGAGGGTAATCGTATTCCCTCCGGCACTGACTGCAGCGACAGTTGCGGTCACCGCCCCATTGATGGTTATGGTTGAGTTGACAGCGAGCCCGGCAGCGGCCATCGTTGCAACGGCACCTGGTTGCAGGGTAAGCTGGTTAAATCCTGGTTGTCCCGCAGGCGTCGCTGCAGCAACTGCGAGGCTCCATGCAGGAATTGCGGGAATCGCAGGGGGACCTATAACGGCCGGGCTGCCTGAACTGGTGGTGGGCACGACTAATGAGATGGCATCAGGTCCTGCGTCATTCCCGCCCGGCACATTATCTTGTGGGATGATGGCTTGCGGGGTCCCCGCCACAGCACAATTCCCCACTTGCCCCACCATACCGAAGCCTGCCTCTTTGATGTCATGCTCAATCAAATTCATCGCCATTCGAATGTTCTGTTGGAGGTCAACGGTTTGATCGTTTGCTCTCACAGCCTTGCTGGTCGTGGTCAAGATGGCAAACCCCGCCGCAACAATCACCGTTGTGACAAGAATGCCTGCGACCAACTCGATTAAGGTGACCCCTCGTTCATCCCTTGCTCGCTCCGTGCTCCGCCGCATATCGAATCGCCTACTCTTCACGACAGGTGATTTATTCCGGTGCAACGACCGTCATGACGCTCAGTGTGTTCAGGGCCCCGAGCCTTCTACTGGTCCACGTGATGCGTACCGTAACGGTCGTCTGGTTGAGACCGTTTGGATCGACCGCCGGCGGGACCGGATTCAGCGTCACCGCACCAGTCACGCCCGTTAAAAGCGAAGCGGTCAATAGAGCTTGCCACTGAAGGCAGTCTCCCCTTGTGGTCATCGTATTATTCGGCTGAGGCACATTCGTCTGGGCGGGGCAATTGTTCACCGTCGGTGTCACGTTGAGATTGCTATAGGTCCTCACGTTCCTTCTATTGAACTGAACCCTTTCAATGATGTCTGCAGCAAGATTGTTGGCGAGCGTCAACTCATTGGAATCCACATTTTGAGACAACGCCATACCTTGGACTGCCGCAATGCCAAGCAGACTCGTCCCGAGAATTGCGGAGGCCAATAAGCCTTCAATTAAGGTAAATCCTCCTTCGTCTCGGAGCTCTTGTTTCATAACGACGCTCCACAGGTCGGTGCCGGAGACACACACCATGTGGCTTTTCCTCCGGGAAGCACCTGGATGGAGTGATTGATACCATTGTCATTTTGAATGGTAATAAATTGCGCACCTACGCCACCTCCAAGCCGAAACCCTTGGGATGAAAACTGTATAGAAGTGGGGCCGCCGACAACTCCAGTAACATGAGGCAACATGGTTTCGGTTGAGAAAATCTGGTTCCCGCTGTTGGCGTCAGTGGTCAAGACCGTGACCTTCGCGCCCGCCATTATTACGGTCACCGTCACGGTCGTATTTCGATTCATCGCAGCCATCCTGGCCAATGCGAGTTGAGATTGGATTCGCGTCGCCGCCTCCCTAAGTTCACGCTTACTATTCCACTGCAAATAATTGGGTACGGCGAGGGCAGAAACTATCCCAATAATGGCTCCAACAATCATCATTTCCAGGAGTGTGAACCCGCTCTGGTTTTGCTGTATAAACCTCTTAATTATGTTCCCTTGATACGGCATGACGCCTCCTCGTGTGAGCAAGAGGCATGCCGTTCTAGGCAGAATGTTCCTGCCATCTAACCTTTTGATTTGATGACATTTGGTCTTTATAGAACTCAAACAAATGTGACCATTTTTCGCGCTGATGCACAACAATTTTCGGTCTGCAGGCTGTACCGTTTCGTACGGTAGAGTGGCTATCTTTTATTGACAGAATGCGCACTCGTCACTAGGGTATCAATAGTGCCCACACTACGAGTTGGACATATGAAAACGTCTGTGAATTTCAACCGGCATAGGTTCAGAGAAGTCTGATGAGAGGAGAGTATCGCAAGGATGAAGCTCCCCGCAGCAAGCTGCGGGGTATCACAGAACTCAATTCCGAAGACTTCTCGGAAGGAGAGGCCAACCCCGTAGCGAGCTACGGGGAATGTCAAGTTCAACAGTTTGCCGTCCAGCTTCCTTACCAATTTCCGAACAATACAAACAAGTTGAATGGAACTGTCTTGAATCTATCGGCACAGGGATGTGCCATGACGGCGGAGCAACCCCCGGCGGTCTCGACTTACCTTTCGTTGGATATCGATCTTTTAAATGGCGGAGGAGCAGTTAACATCGAATTGGCTGGTGTACGTTGGGTTTCAGAGTACTGATGTGGGCTGGAATTCATCCGCATTCGGCCCGATATGCTGGTGAAACTGAGAGCTTTCGTATTAGTGTTGGAGCAGACTCCTTAGCAGACTCAGCTGATTATTGATACTCTATAACGGCGACTATTTTACTGCTACAGCTCGGACTTAACGGTACGTCGTAAGGCCCTTCAGCACTTTCTGAATGCCATTTTGTAACAGTGTGACCATTCCATCCCGCATCGCCACGCTGAGGATTTCGGCTGTCCGCGCTTTTGCTTGGATTAGATTCTTAATTTCTTCCGATCCGACCAGGAGTTCGTGCAGTGCCACTCTTCCCTTAAATCCGCTGTGATTGCAGATCTCGCAACCACGTCCGCGACAGAGGGTCAAGTCTTCCGTATAGGTAACTCCCAGCTTTTCCCAGTATCTCGCTCCATAGCCTTGCACGAGTTCGTCATACTCTTGCTGAGTCGGGTGGTACATTTCTTTGCAGTGAGAGCAAATGCGCTTGCAAAGACGCATTGCCAGTACCCCCAACATCGCGTCGGCAAAGTTGAACGAGTCGCAACCCATGTCCAGCAACCGAGTGACTGTTTCTACTGCGCTGTTGGTATGGAGCGTGCTCATCACCAAATGGCCGGTGAGCGAAGCTTCTATCGCGATATCGGCCGTTTCTTTGTCTCGCATCTCCCCGATCATGATCACGTCAGGGTCGGCACGAAGGAATGCCTGCATCGCTGCGGCAAAGGTAAACCCGATTTTAGGATGCACCTGAACCTGCCTCAAACCTTCCTGGGTGATTTCGATGGGGTCCTCTGCGGTCCAAATCTTTCGCTCATCGGTGTTGATGTGTTTCATTATAGCGTGCAGCGTCGTAGTTTTCCCTGATCCAGTCGGCCCTACACAAAGGAAAATGTCATGCGGATGCTCGGACAATTCTTTAACGATCTGCAGAACGTCTTGGGAAAAGTCCATGGCCTCTAAGGGCATGGTTTCCTTTGCCGTTAGAAGACGCAGCACCACATCCTCATTATTTCCTGCGGTAGGCAATGTCGCGACTCGCAATTCGATTTCGCGATCCTTCGTTAATTTGTAGCGGATTTTTCCGTCCTGAGGTTTTCGTCGCTCAGCTATATCGAGATTGGCCATGATCTTCAACCGCGAAACAATGGCACGCCGATAGACGGCAGGAATACGCATATAGGTAAAACAGGTTCCATCGATCCGAAACCGTACCGCCGTCTCCTTACGATCCGAATAAGGTTCAATATGGACGTCGGAGGCTCCTAATCGATACGCTTCAGCGATCACCTGGTTCGCGAGGCGTAAGATAGCCGAATCATTTTCATCGATCTCTCCGGATTCGGCCTCGCCGTTTCGTTCGATGCCCGCTTCATCGACGAGTTCTCCGAGAATCTCGGTTATCGATCCCCCGTTGGCCTGCCCTGTTGCGACAAGGAGATATTGTTCGATATCCCGCCGAAGCCCGACGGAGAAGCGTATCGTCGTACCAGGGAACGCACGTCGTACATCAAGGCCTTTCTCCAGATCGTGCGGGTTATTGATGAGAATGTCGAGGACAGTCCCTTGTCGTTTCAACGGAACCCAGGCGCTCCTTCTGAGATAATCAAAACTGAGATTTTTTAAGAGCTCCGGGTCGATGACGGTTCGTTCATCATAGGAAACGTAGGGGCATTGATAAAATTCGCTCAGGGCCGACCCGAGGGCGGACTTCGGCACGCGATACTTATCGAGCAAGAGAGTTTCCAGATCAGTTTCCCGTGATAGAGATTCTTCTATTGCAGCATCAAGATCCACCTGTTTGATAAGCCCGCGATAGACGATGCAGTCTAAGAGACTCCGCCCCATCGTCATCTTGCGAGATTGTTTGGCCATCGATGACTTTTTCAGGCTGGCTACCGAGAGGATCTGCTGTTTGTGCTGCGTTTCAACGCCTTGCGTGATCATCCTATCTCATCCTTCCTCGTCAGCAATAAGAAGTTGTTTTTAGGTGGTAATCTCGTTCACACTGATATCGTTCAATCTTCGTCTATGGCTCAATATCGAGTCATCCAGGTACCAGAGGCACGATAGACCACGGGCAATCCACGATAGAACCCACGACTGAGATCGTGGTCATACCACACCTCCAAGCTGCTTCCTGAACCAGCTGAGGCGATCGTCCCACCTGCTACTACTGCTCCGTATAGTCTGACTCTTCCGGCAATCGTGATATCTCCACTTGCGTGGAGTACTCCGTTGAAATGCATATCGGCGAGTTGAACAGGTGTCCGAGCGATATCCTGACCCTGGTCTATTTGTGGTGGACTAAGTACCCGGATAGACTGTCCTGACCCACTGGGAGCAAGCACAACGTGACCTTGCACGACGGCCATGCCTTCAAAGTACGGGGCTTGCAATCTGACAATTCCGAGATTGTCTGCACGAGGGGCCGTCTGATCGAGCGTGTCGATGAATATCAGACCAAGCTGGTCGCCGTTTCCCTGTGACCGAAATACCTCGTCCGGAGAAATACCACGTCCTGGTTCTACAATACCTTGCGGATACAAAAGACCTTCTCGATCAATCGCGAAGTAACGCCCAAATCTTTTGGCCGCTTGCTTTATGTGTTCATAGGGCCACTGATCGAGGCGAACTCCCGGAATCGGATTCTGACTCGTGTGAAGGTTGCTGGGAAGACTTGGAGTCTGTCCAGATGGCAAGTGTGTCACCTGAATCGTCCCACCTATCCATCCTTCCATCCATCGATCTTCTCGGTGCGTCATTTCGTCATAGACTTGCCCTGTCACTGGAGCAAGCGCACTCCTCAGTGGAATCTCATCAGCCTGCGTGAGGATCAGATCACCTCCCACCTTTAACTCACCCCAATGCACAGAGACCGGCGATTCAGTTCCTGGCTGGGACCGGCCGAGATGCTGACCCACTTGCACAGCGGCTCGTAACGGCGGCAAGTCCAGCGCGCCCAACTGCATGAGTATCGATTGCCTGACCGAGGGATTGGAATTGGTTGCAACCGTAGTGTCGATTGTGCACAGGAGACCCGGCTTGGAAGGCGCGTAGACTTTCAGTTCCTCCACCTGTCCTAGATGTGCCATTGTGCGAAACATGCCGGTCTCTAGATCGTTCAACAGTCGGCTGTCTGAGGAATTGCTATTCTGTAACCGTACATCCGGCTGATCTTCCGTGCCGACGAATTGCGAGCGACCGGACGCATCAAAGAATGATGGCGCTCCTTCTTTATCGCGATTTCTTTTTTTACGAAGAGCAGAAAGCTGGGATGCGTCCGCAGTTGCCTGGGGGTTGTGAAACCAGACCACAACCAATTCACCTGCCGCATCGGCAAGTTGCTGGGCAACCGCCGCATGGCTTGCTAATCCAGCGCTAGCTGCCTCTTGTCCGGCGAGATTGAGAAGTGTCGCGCCCAACAGCGATAGAATGAGAGCGACAACCATGGCTCCCAGAAGTGCAATCCCCTGCTGACCGTCTTTGACATTAAAATACGACATGTTTTACTCCTATGATCGAAGGCTTATCTCGCGCATCATTCTATGCAGGGAGTGATTCGACTCGATTTCGAGCACGACTCGCTTCACGAGCGAGGGCTGCTGCGCGACCTGACCGTGCTCGTCCCAATACGAAAAATGTAAATTGTCCAGGTCGCCGATGAGCACATTCGCTCCTCCGTCGACCATCCGCATCAGCTTTACCGTTCCGGTTTCATCTCGCTTGGTGTAATAATCGACCCGATTGCTCATTTCCACAGAGGCACCCGCGAGAAACGACAAGGCTACCGGCTCAGTCAAGGTCAGCTGATAGTGCTGCCCCGAACGGGAGAGCCGGTGCGCTTCGCAGGCCTGATGGCCACAAATGATTACGGTCTTCCCCTCGCTCCATCCGCTGCCATCCTGCACAGCAATAACTGATTGGCCCGGTACGACCGCACCGGTGGTCACCGTTCGATGAGCACTGATATTGGCGTGAAACTGAAATTCATCCGGAGTCGCTGAGAGGATCGAATCGGCCACCGCTAATCGGGCTTCTTGTTCGAATACCTCTAACCCCAATCGGAGATCTTGCTGATGTCTCAGGTCATTGTGCTGTTTGCCCACATGAGCCTGCGCGACATTCAACGCGTTCAATGCTGCAGCTAGTACGATCGCTCCGGCCGTCAAACTGACCATCAATTCGGTCAGACAAACACCACGCTTATCGAACACAAGGCTGCTGGAGCGCCGGTGCTGCTGGTCAGATCTGGTGACATTTCCTTGGTTCATCGTTCCCCCACAAAGTTCGGATTGGCTCGGATGGTTGCCACCTGCACTTCTTTCTTGTGTCCGTTGGGTCCAGGATAGGACGCGACCGATCGGATCATCACCATGGCGGCAGAGAGCAGTGGTCTTGACCGTTCAGCTTCAATCATCCACACGACCGTCACTCCATCACGCTCATACATGGCTGTGTAGATCCCATCACCCGCCGTTATATCGGAGCCTTTGCCGTCATCAGCCATGAACGTTTCTGGAATACCATCTCGATCGAGGTCATCCTCCAGGAGAGACTGCCAACGAATGGAGCGCTTCGCTTCCAGCCTTGCCTGGGCCAACTCGATCGCCTTACTGTTCAGACCGCCCTGTTGTACGTGCCTGGAAGAAACCTCCACTGCGCCCAGGGTACCCATCAGTGCAACGCCTGCAATCACCATTGCCACCATCACCTCGACCAGACTGAAGCCATCATTCTTCATCGTTCGTCTCATAGGAGCGATACCCGACCCGTGATGCTCACGGTGAGCTGCTGGGTCTGTCCTTCTAAACTGTGAAGTTGAATTGTTGTGGCACTGGCGGAGCGTCCGCTTGGGTGGAAGAGGATCTCCGGCCCTGCGCTTGGCTCTTCGATAACAATTCCCTTTCCTCCATAGTGATAGGCGTGATGCGTGGTCGCGGTGTTGACGAACTGCGTGGTAAGAGCCTGCTGTTCCGGGTCGATGACGATTCGAACGCGATCCCGATAGGTCATCGCAAGCTGCCGGGCGAGGCGTAGTTCTGAAGCGATTTCCTCGGTCGTACAACGGATCTGACTGCGTGAGGTAGAGACCGAGTAGTTGGGAACTGCCATCGTGGCGACAATCCCTATGATCGTGAGGACTACCATGAGCTCCGTCAATGTCTTACCTTCTTGTTTCATATCCTCCTCGTTATCTCCCTCTGCACTGATTAGTAGTCCGACGCTATGTCAAGACTTGTGCCACTCATAGTCGAGACCTTCGTGGATTATCTGCTTACCGAACAAATACCGGTTGGACGTCCCTAAACTATTGAATCGATGGAATCAAAACGAGACGATCTTAGATAACTCGGAAGGCGTAACGTCTACAAGGAAAGAAAGGACAGCGGAGAGCAGTAGTACCTCAAGAGATACAGTTCTTTACAGAAGAGATACAGTAACAAGTCTGGGGAATCGGCCAGGAGAGCCGTTATCCAGCCAAGATCCCTTGATACCAATCAAGGAGAGATCGACCCCAGAACAGAGCCACCAATGCACCACAAACCAGAAACGGTCCGAAGGGAATGTAATCCTCGCGCTTAATAACCTGTGCGGCAATAAGGGCGACTCCCACGAGTGATCCCAGAAGCGACCCTACCATGATCGTCATCAGCGCAGGTTTCCATCCCAAAAATGCCCCTATCATCGCCAGGAGCTTAATGTCCCCTCCCCCCATCCCTTCTTTCCCGAAGAGATAGGGACTGGCCCACGCCAGAAGCCACAGGATTCCTCCGCCGACAAGAATTCCCAACAAACTATCCAAGAATCCGAGGGGTAAGACGGTGGTGGCACAGACGAGGCCTGCAATGATTCCAGGAAACGTCACGGTATTGGGGATGATCTTATGAGAAAGGTCGGTCCCGGCTACCACAAGGAGGGCTGAATAGAACGACCCATAGATCACAGTAATCCAGCTTGGTCCGAAGACCCAGAGGAGCGCTACATAGCCTGAGGCATTCAGCATCTCGACCAAGGGATAACGAAAAGGAATGCGTCCGGTACAATGCCTGCAGCGTCCGACCAGCGCGAGGTAACTCAGAATGGGAATGTTATCGTACCACGCAATGGGGTGAGAGCATTTCGGACAATGGGAGCCTGGCCATGCGATTGACTCTTGCCGCGGCAAGCGATAGATACAGACGTTGAGGAAGCTGCCGATAAGCCCGCCGAAAAGTCCGGCAATCAGCAGCGGTAACAGTCCCCCCTCATGCATAATTGCCCAGAGTCCTTTCCCTACCCAGTAACCCTACTAGGGCCGAAGTCCTGTATTTACATTCTCGAATGATCATTCCATAATAATTACCTTAAGAGCGATTCCGCCGGAGTATTATGAGTATACCTGATGTATATATCTACCCATACTAATATGGAGAACTAACTACCATGGCTAAGCTAGCTGTAAAGCCACGACCTCGAAAGTCTCTTGCGGATCTTGAACCTCCGCCGCGCACAAAACGGCCTGAGTCGCTCACGTCACGCGAACAAGAAATTTTGGAATTGATCTGGGCGGGATTTAAGAACAAGGAAATCGGTCAGCGGTTGAAGATCAGCGTCAAAACCGTCGAAGCCCACCGCGCCAATATGATGAAAAAAATGCGCGTGTCGAATACCGCTCAACTGCTGAAAACCGCCATCCAGGGCAGCGTGCTCAGGATCCGGTGAAGTCGCCCTGGGTCGGACGCCGCTGCCGAACCGCCTCAAACAGGACTATGGCTGCCGCAGCGGACACATTCAACGATTGGACTCGGCCTCTGAGAGGAATGCGGATGCTTTCATCACAATGCTGCATGACGCCTGGCCTGATTCCCGTTCCCTCTCCTCCTAAAACCAGCCCAACCGCTTCTCGTAGGTCGATGTCCGTATATACTTTATTCGCCGACGGCGTCACCCCGTAGATCCAAACTCCGGCAGCTTTCAACGACTCGATCGATCTGCTCATGTTTGTTACCCGTGCAACGGGAATGTGATCGATCGCTCCAGCCGAAGCTTTGGCAACCACTGATGTAAGTCCGGCGGCCCGTCGTTCGGGGATCAATACTCCATGAGCACCCGCCCCCTCCGCCGTGCGCAGCACGGCGCCGAGATTGTGTGGATCTTCAACTCCGTCCAAGACTACCAAGAGTGGCGCCTCATGCCGTTGGGCCGCTCGAGCGAGAATCGACTCCTCCGTCTGATAGGCTTTTGCGGAGGTAAAGGCCACAACGCCTTGGTGCTTGCCGTTGGGAACCAAACGGTCGAAGGAGGTGAGAGGCTGAACATGAATCGGAACACGGCGTGATCGAGCCAGTTGCACCAGATCGGTGAACTGTTTGTCGGTTCGAATAACGAGCACACGTTGCAATGGTCGATTTCCGGCTTTCAGCGCTTCGCGTACGGCATGGAGCCCGTAGAGAATCTCTTGAGCGTTAGCGCTTCCAGCGGGTTGTGCCATCAGGCTTGTCCTCTAACGCGATACCTAAAGACTTGAGTTCGGCACGAATGTCGTCAGCTCTTTTGAAATCTCTTCTCTTCTTTGCCTCGATGCGTTCAGCCACTTTTCCGTCGATCTCCGCCTCCACCATTTGCTTTGTTACCATTACGGTCGGCGGAAAGGTTTCAAGAACCAGCTGAGCAGGCTTTGGTACAATGCGGACGTTGAAATCCCACCGATCTAGCTGAAACAATCCCAACACGACGCCGAAGGAACGAAATGCCTGGCGCGCAGTCTGTCTGTCTTCTGTAGAAAGACCGACTCTCAGCAATTTGTTCATATCGCTCCGCAAGCCCTGTAAGGCCGCAACCGCAGCAGATGTATTGAGATCGTCATCCATCGCTTGGGTAAATGATTTCTTGCTTCTCTCAATCGCTGTCTGGAGAGAACCACCATCTCCTCCGCCCGATTCGGCTGTCTCCTTGAGACGATTGAACAGATCATAGAACCCGTTCAAGGCGTTCTTTGCCTCTTTCAGAGCCTGATCGGAAAAATCAAGCGGACCATGGTAATGCGTTGAAAGGAGAAAGTATCGAAGGATCTCACCTGTGACCGCCTCCGACCATTCCGACTTCTCGAAGATTTCCCGGATCGTAAAAAAGTTGCCAAGTGATTTGGACATCTTCTCTTTGTTGATCTGAACGAAGCCATTGTGAATCCAATAGCGTGCGAATTCCTTTCCCGTCGCCCCGCACGATTGCGCGATCTCGTTCTCATGGTGCGGGAAAATCAGATCCATGCCGCCACCATGGATGTCGAAGGTTTCCCCGAGGTGCCGGATCGACATGGCGGAACACTCGATATGCCAGCCCGGTCGCCCTGGTCCCCAAGGGCTCTCCCATGCCGGCTCACCTGACTTACTGCTCTTCCACAGGGCAAAATCCATGGGATGACGCTTCCGTTCATCCACGTCCACACGAGCACCGGCCTGCAAGTCCTCGAGTCGTCGCTTTGACAGCCTTCCGTATTCCGGATATTGCGAGACCTCAAAATACACATCTCCATCCACCACGTACGCCAACCCTTTGTTGATCAATCGTTCTGTCAGATGAATGATATCGGCTATGTGCTCCGTGGCCTTGGGCTCTTCCGTCGCAGCTCGGATCCTCAGTTTGCCCATATCCTCATGATAGGCCTGAATGTACTTGGACGTCACGGTATCACAAGAAACACCCTGTTCATTCGCGCGCTTGATGATCTTGTCGTCCACATCAGTGAAGTTCTTGACGAAGGTCACAGCATAACCGCTGTATTCCAGGTATCGCCGAAGTACGTCGAATACCAACGCACT
>JAICWG010000147.1 GCA_025934915.1 Nitrospira sp. | reverse complement strand
TGAGTTTGTAGGTGACAGACCACCGCACGCACAGGAGAATCATGTCGGCATCGAAATGGCGACCGTTGAACTCGTTTGGCGCGATGGCTACAGTTTTCAGGCTGGGGAGTATGCCAGATTCAGCACGTTTGCACCATTTCCTGCTCCTGCACCATCAGCCCATCACCGCGTGAACCATTCATGATTTCTCTCCTTGTTCCAGATGTGGAGCTCGTGCTTGGCTGCGAGAAAGATATCAAAGACCTGAGGATGAGGTAGACCCGAACGAAGTACCACGAACGAGGGATACGTCCGGCTTGCAGAAATGCTCCGACCGCAAAAACACGTGACTGTTGGCCTGCCATCAGTAGTTTAGACGACCCACCTCCCAATTGAGGTATGGAGAAGCCATATCCGGGTTGACGATCGAAGCTGCCGAGAATAGTCTCTAGTGGGCGTACGGAGGTATTCCATGCTCCTCTCCCTTCTCCTCCTCGTGTTCATCCCAGTGTCGTCTTGGCCCAGTCGGGTTCCAGTCCCGACCTCGGCAACTCGACGTTCTACAACTTCGACACGGTCAGAGGGTCACGGCAATCGGTCGGCAGCACCGACTTCTACACTTTCAGCGATGGCTCCAACACCACGCGTAGCCGAATTGGGAGTATCGATATCTACTCCGGTTCAGATCCAAGCGTGAGCGGCTCTACGAATCAGATTGGTAACACCACTGGCAGGACGGCACCACGAGCACACATCAATCGATCGACGGGACGACCTTCCGCAACTACAGCGATGGGAAAAACTGTTCAAGCAATCGGGTGGGATCCAGTACAGTCACCGGCTGCTATTGAGGCGGCCTGGACTTGGATCTTCATTGGACTGCTGCGTCGGGCGTCGGCGTAAAGAGAGCGGGGAGCTTCCGTGTGCCTGGAATCAGTGGTATGGGTATACCCGCCAATATTCTCCTGTACTGCTGGAGCGGACGCTGTTTCAGTTCGCCGAGCAATCCCCACTTCGTCGAGCAATCACCTATGTGAACCAGCTCAATCGTCACCATGCCTCGCTTCACACTCCACTCTTCACCTCACCATCAATCAGATTTTGATTGTTTTTCCTGGCATTTGACATTTCCAAAACCTCAGATAGCTTTACTAGGTTCCATGTTGAGATGACATTGAGAACAGATCGAGATGCTCGTCAACGAATCCTCCTTGACCCAGATCCTCCGAAATGTCCCCCCATAACGAGCTTCTTCCCACAGACATCCCCGCACCTCTTGCATGCGCCATGCATGAGATGCCGTTCATTTTTTGGCGCCAAGAAAGGATGTGAGCTATGCCATCAACAATTCCGTACGACCCCGCACTGACTTTGGGTAACGTTGTACCACAAGACAAGCTCGCAAACATCTTGCAGATGGCACAGCTGCAAGCCCCCGCCGATGCCGCACAGGCAAATCTAAATGCCATGATTACCCTCAAGCGCAGCATCGATATGACCATTCAAGAAATGATGAATATGCAGATCACCCCTGATGATTTGTTAGCGGAATCCGTTGACATCGGAAAACAAATACAAAAAGCAGCCACCGAGTATGGCAAAGCGAAAGTCAAAGCAGAAACCGCTATCGCCCCGTTACGCGCCAAGATCCTGGGGGTCAGCGAAGAGATTGAAAGTCCGATCGATTACAACAAAAGTGCTTTAAAGCAAATGCCGCTCTCCGCAGATACCATGGAAATGAACGTGCAATATTTCTCCTATGATGAAAACACTGAGTCCTCAGCCTCGCATGCCGCGACCATTGCCTCGTTTGTTAGTGACTCACTGAGTATCTTTGGTGACAAGTTTTCCGGGCAGGCCTCTGCGTCGGCACAATCGCAGGTCAATAGTCAGCATTCCCGCCATAGCATTTCCGGTACGCTCGTTTTTTGTATCACCTGTACCCATAAAACTTCTCAGGTATTCGCGCCATTTATTCTGGATGTCGATAAAGCCGTTCGGGCATGGAACCAACTGTTCCCAGACAAGATGATTAACACCAATGACCCCGCCTCCATCGCCAAAATTGAGGCGACCGCTGAGACCAAAGGCGAAAAGTCATTCAGCATCCTCTCTGGCGCCACATATGGGTCTTCTTTTGTCGGCATGGTGCATGTCCTCAATACGACAAAGACCTCCTCATCACAGAGCATGGAATCTGTCGCATCATCCATGCAGGCGGCGTTCGAGGTAGGTGGGTGGTTTGCCTCTGAGACCGGAGCATTTGGCGTGAATGACTCTTTCTCAAGCAGCGCCAAAGATCTCCTGAGCACGCAAAATGTCCAATCGCATTGCTCAGCTATCACCATGGGGATCATTCCCTCAATCAAATCAAATGAAGTCAGAATTGGTGTGCAGTCATTTGCAAACTTTGACCCCGCAAAAGACATGGAGCAGTTGGCCAATTTACAAGGTGCAACGATCGGTGCTCAAACAACGGTCGCATCGGCCGCCGACGCGGCAAAAACCGGTGCACAGTTATTGTCGCTCCAAAACTCAAAAATTACGGCGGCCATCAGTGGTCTTCAGGCGGTCGATGATGGAGCGAATAAGATTATCGACACCAATTCCTTGATGACCGCCATGGATGATTATATTCAGAGATGCGTGTCGGGCGGCGACAACATCGGCGTGCCCATCAACTACTTCCTAAAGCCCATCACGCAAGGCATGATTGCGCGTGCATGGATGGCGAAGTATTATCCCAACAAGTTCAATCAAGCCGGCAGCGCCGACGATAGTCAACCGGCCGGCTCCGGATCGAGTTCAGGTAGTGGATCCAGTTCAGGGTCATAACACAACCAAATGAGAATACATCCTCTTGATTACCTTGTTCAGCAGTTAGATCGTGACAATAATGACGTACGCAACTGGCGCAGTCCCATCGGCCAACCGTGAGCCCCTCTGAGGGGCTTCGCCCGTATCCAAGGAGGAGTACAACAACCATGAACAAAACAGATATGACAAATTATTGCACCGCTGCAGCCTTAGCCGTGAGAACTTTCATCACCGGCAGCAGCAACTTAAATAGTTATGGAGCGGGGATAAGACAAATTGGAACCGACCTCGGGTTGCGATTGGATGACCTCGATAATCTCAAGAAAACCCGCGGGTCATGGCTAGGAACCATGGTCGATTTTTTGGGGGCAGCAAGAGTAGGTGCAGTTTATCAATTAATCGCCAATGGCGACAAGAAACCAACCAATTGGGGAAGCGCCTTAACTCCTCCTCAGCAATCCGCTTTAAACATTCAAAAACAAACTGCGGTCTATAACACTTTCAAGATATACGCACCATTATGGAATGATGGCAAGAACCAACATCCTAGCTGGCAACAGGAAGCAGGTGCACTGGAGACGAGCAGCAAGCAGACCTATGAAACTTTAGCGGTGAGAGCGGCTAGCAATGCCACCGGCAATTGTGGCGAAACATCTCTCTTAGCCTATCTGCTGCTGGCCACGTTCCCAAAAGATGGCAAGTTTCAAGATCTGTATACTGCAGCGAGTGGTTTGACCGTGGGCTGGTACCATGGCACAAACTTTGACCATGCTTATGTTATCGTTTCCAACAATGGCTATAATAATGATAAAGGAACTGTAGCTTCGTATTGTGTGTGTGATCCATGGTTAGGTTGCTCATTTCCAGACTTGCGCGGCAACCTACATTACGACGGAACAAACGTGAATAATGTAGGGCAGACAAGTGCTAGTATGCCTGAAGTAAAAGTAGGATTCTACACCTACGCATCAACACAAGATAATCTCACCAAGATAACAGGCGTGATGCAGATATTGCATTCAGCCTTCTTAGCTGAATGGGCAAAGATACTAGAGGAGAAAAAAGCGGCTTGAAATAAGAGGAGCGAAAGAAAGGGATGGATGCCTTTTCTATAGGTTTACGCATCGACCTCAGATGCTCTCACTAAGATACTGGTGCGATGCAGATATTGCATTCGGCCTTCTTAGACGAGTGGGCAAAGCTATAATAAAAAATGAGGAAGATTTAAGGGAGTAGCCCCCCTTAAATCTTCCTCATACGGTTGATGTGTATAAGCCAGTATTTGAACCTTCAGACAGTGTCGGTAAAAATCGAAACGACCTCCTCATGATTTGTGTGCAGAAGGCTGGTCGGAATATGGCGCAAATTGCCATCCTGAGCGAGATTATTCCGCTGGACCAGGTGAGATGGGTTCCTGTTGTGATCTATCAATGTCGGCCACTGTCCGAAGGGTCAAGTCCTAAGTTTTACAGTTGATGGGATCACCACTCTCTCCTTATCTACGTCGCCAGCCGGTTACGTGGTTACACGCGTGAGTGTATTTTCATCCGTATGGTGAAATAGATTCTTCCGTCCCGACATACGAAGTTGCGTATCCTCCTTGTAGTGAAATCGATTCGCATCAAGAATTGTCACCGTCAATTCATAGCGCACCGTCTTGAACTCCCTATTGAGAAACCGATTCGAACAGATCCCATAGGTCTCCGACCCGCCTTCCGCCACAAGCGTAAAGGATGTGGCTGTCGGCTCCACCACGCCACCAGCCATCACGGCCACCCCACGTGGCACGATGAAGCAACGCAATACTTGCCGCTCTCCAGGATCCCACAACCAATACCCGACCTCTTCATGAAACGGACCAGCCTCTCCGAGGCGATGTGCGACCGTCGCATAGCGTAAGCCATACAGTATCTGCTCATGATTGCGCACCGCACCTATCGGGGCAAATGTAATCCTCTCGCGAAACCGATTCTGTTCTGTCCCGCGATCATCCGATGGCGCCTTTGTCTCCTTCCCAGACACCCGCTAAGACCGCCAGTGGTCCAATTTGGCCCGCACCGTTTGATTCCACAGTGTTCTCCCCTCTATCCTCCACAGAAACGATTGATGAAACACCTGCCCTTCAACCATCGAGTCGTGACAATACAGCCAGGCATTGTACCGCCTTGGGAATTCCGTAAAGCCAAGCGTGGGCAATCGGTACCGTGATCGGTAAAACACTGGTGATGCGGCGGGGCCTCGATATACCATACTCCAACTGCATCCCATAAATGACAGGAGGCGGACATGTATCAACTCATCGGTGCGGTACTCTGCGGCTGGCTGCTGCTCGCAGGCGTGGTACTCGCTGCAGACGAACAGATTGTAGTGGAGCTGACCGGAAACGGTTCGCGGACGACGCGGCCCTTCACCGTAAAAGATGGATGGGAAGTGCGATGGACCACAACAAATGAACTCACGGTCTTTCTGCTTGATGCCCAGGGACAACCGCTTGAGGCGCTGGGCCATTCGATGGGCGATGCGGGCGGCGCGACGTATCATGCGAAAGGCGGGACCTACAGTCTACGGATCGCCAGTAACGCCCATTGGACCATCACGGTAGTCCAGCTACCTTGAAAGACATCTTTTCCTACAGAAAGTAGCTCGATGAAGAATATATGGGACAAAGGCTATGGGCTGATCTGGCTCCTGTCCCGTTGTGGGAATGGCGGAAGAGATTCGATGAGGTTTCGACCGGTGACATGCAGATCGTCTCGCCGAACGTGGGGGCATCCCATCATGGGGTCACCTTTTACGGACAGACAGGGCATGGAATCACGTCGTGCTCCAGCTCAGGAGCGGCACAGCAACAGATATCCCCGAAACAATCAGCAGGGATAATCCCTGCACAACAATAACACTGTTTGCCATCTCCTCACCATCACCCATAACACCTCTTCTATGCCTGCTTCACCACCTCACGTCGAACTCAATAGGTCCACCTGGATCTTCGCTCCGTCAATTGCTGCCCTCACTGATACACCATCCAATACGACCGTACCCCCTCGCGTTCAGCCAGCATCCGGCAGTACACCTCGGTCTGGCAGGGACGCGCGCGTGAGCCCTCGGCGGTCACATCGTTCCCGCGACTATAATCCACCACGTATTCTTTCCGTGACGAAGAACAGCCGATAAGCGATAGGATCTGCCAAAACAACATACCGAGCACGAAAAAGATACCAATCCAACTCCAGACTGAGTGTCTTGGACCACCGTTGGATCCTGCGTGATGCTGAGTACCTTGTTGCGGTTTTTTGATGAGGATGAACACGCCGCCTCCTCTCAGTGCGAGTAAATCGCGTTTATCCTGCCCGAATTTTCACAAGTCCCCATCCCTCATCTGTAGGGGGTCTAGCCATCCTTCTGGTAAATGATGTGAGCCGCCAATCAAGCAGGACCATAGGTCCAGGGAAGATAGAAATGTGAGTTTTCCTCGCTCGGTCATAGGTTTACCCCTATGATAAGCGAGGGAGGATTCGCGCATGCAGGTACAGCAGGAGAGTCAATTATCAGATACTTCGCCCACCATCTTAGTCGTCGATGATGAAGTCCCGATCACCAACCTGTGCAAAGCGCTTCTCGAAGCGTCGGGATTCACGGTCCTCGAAGCCGACGGCAGCTCCGAAGCGCTCAAAATCTGCACGCAGCATCGAGGGCCGATCGACCTTCTGCTGGCTGACCTGGTTTTGCCCCCACCGGGTTTTCAGCTTGCATCAACTGCTAACCAATTCCCGCACCTGAACGGTCATGACCTGGCCGTCCGCGCCAGCACGATCCGAAGCGGTCTCCGCATCATTCTGATGTCAGGGAATCCCGATAAAGAATTGGAAAGCCATGGGATCAAACGCGGGACCTTCCCCTTTTTGGCCAAGCCGTTCGATCGGCACGACCTGCTTGCCATCGTGCACCACGTCCTCGCACAACTAGCGACGACTCTGGCGGTAGAGAAGCCACGCCACGTCAACGGGACTGAATGGTTCGGGTGAGTCGAGCATTCACGGTGCGCGAGTATTCTTCCAGCTCGACACCCTATAGGGGGTACTCGTACAGTTGGCGGAGAAAGTCGCGGTTTCACATTGCACACGATGCTATTTCAGTCATTTATCGTCCGTACAGTGTCTGGAGCGGCGGGCGACGCTCCTCCTTGATTGTATGAACCTTTTCATTCAAACCGCGACAAATTCCTTCAAGTGTACGGGAATCCCCAGTGCTGAATCACCATCGCGTCATCGACGTACCCCGCGGGGTTGATTGTCCAGGAGGAACGATCGGGCCTCTTGGTCTTAAAGATGTAGAGCCGCTGGCGTTTGAGGTTCTTGAAGCGAGGCGCGTAGGAAAAGCCGAGCAAATGGCTCACGGCGAAGACCATCTCGCTGAACCCGAAGGCGGCGGTCGAATGAATATCGCTGTGGATCACCGCATTGTGCATCAGCCCATCGATCACATAGGCACTTTCCCGCTCGGCCGTACTGAAGACCGTCGAGTGCCACAGCACGTCGCGTTCGTCGAGGAAGGTGTAGGCGGCGACACCTTGTTCTTTGCCGAAGTATTTGAACGAGTAGTTGGCGTGCAGCGACTCGACGCGCACTTCAAATTTCTGGCCGTCGCTGGAGGTATGGAGACGATCCGGCACGCGGCGCATCAGGTTCGGTAATTCCAATTGATCCATCAGGCGTACGACGCGATCACTGGCCGCCTGCAGACCATCCAGAGTGAAATGCCAATTCACCGTATGCTCCAGTTCTTCTTCATGAATCCCGCGGGAGATACGCATCATACGGCGCAGGCCAATCGCACAGCCGATGCCGATGATCCCCGCATAAATGGTGGCGTCCGAGGGCGTACCACGGTGGTACCGCTGCTGCGGGTGTTGCAATTCGTCCACGTCGTGAGAGAAGCGGTTCGCCGTGGCGAGCACTTCCACTAAGGGCACGACATGGTGCTCGGGAAAGTAGTGCTGTAAGGGCTCTGCCTCGTGCTCGTCTTGCTTGGGCGTGGCGAGGCTGAAGTCACCGGTCTTCCTGAAGGTGATGTAGGGATTCTTTCCCTCGGCAATATTCTGATTGGTGGTGAGATATTGCTGGTACAAGGCCTCGGCGAGTGCCGTGAGCACCTTGCGGGGATCGACCAAGGCTTCCAGCCCGGCGTGTTCGATGAGCTGCGATTTCTCGCGCTGCCAGCGGGCGCGGTCGATCAGGTAGTCATCCAGAGGCCGGTATTTGTAGGAATGTTCCAGGTTCAACGCACCGGATTTGATTTCGCTCTGCACGTGCTGGAAGAGCAGCGCCTTGTAGAGGGAGACGCGGAACTTGCCGTCTTTGTTGACGGCGGTCCGCTCCTTCGGATCCAAGAATCCGGTCGGTGCCGATTGATCCACTGCCCCGTCCTGGTTTTTGAACTGCTCAATGGCCTCCACTAATTTCCTGGCGCCGGGCTCACCCTGAAAGGTCAGTGCCCTCAGGATCGGGCTCATGCGATTCTGGATCCAGACCGACTGCGACTCCAGGAGTGTATAATAGTCGTCCTCGCCCAACTCACTGACCAGCGACGCCTTGAGTTCGGCCACGGGATCATCCTCGAGCAGGCTGCGGGTGTCGTGCGCGACGAGCAAGGCCCGGATGTGGGTCACTTTTTCAGCATCGCTCAGCGCCCGATCCTCGATACTACTGCCAATAGTGGTGAGCGTTCCGACGACCCCGTGTTCCAGGCTTGCGAGTAGAATCTTCAGTGTGTCGTGGTGTTGCTGTTGGCGGGCGTACCACTGCTCCTTGTGCGCACGGCGGGCGCCGTTCTGAAAGCTCCGCAGACTGGCAAGCAGCCCATCGACCAAATTGTCGTGAAGCCGGTCGTACTGATGCGCGATGAAGGCTACCACGTGCAGATAGCGATCAGGATCATCCCGGCGCGCGATCTGAAAGATTTCCGACCGGATCACCGTGTGAGCGTAGTACAAGATCCCGCGGGGTTTGAGCGCGAGGGTGTGAAGCACCCGGCTCAGTTGATGGGACAGGTCTCGAACCAGGTTCAAATCGGCCACCCGCTCTTTGACCTTCGAGGGTTTGGTCGACTGCGAAAGCTTCTTCATTAAGGTGGCTTGTAGGCACTGGTTTTGCCGGGGACGGTCTCTCCCGCGCGCGGTTCCTGCGTCAGCAGGTCGTCCAAGATAGATCGCATCGCAGGGTCCAGCGTCCGTTTGATGGTGCCTGCCAGCGTGTGATTCTGGGTCTTGATTGCACGCAGGATGTGAGCGGCTAAGGGGACATAGCCAGGGACTTCAATTTTCTCGCGAATCAGCACCTCGATACACCGCCAGAAGATGCCCATGGACGTGATCTGGGACCGTACCAGACGCGCGATTTCTTCGGCAAGGACAGGACCGCCGTGCGGATGGAAGGGCTTGAAGCCGTAGACGCCTAGGAGACACGTCCGGTGCCGTGATGAGGTCTCTTTGGGATAGCGCACGAGGTGGACCCCGTCCAGCCGCAAGCCTATCCGACTGACAACGTAGTCAACATCCCGCCGATGAAATGTCCGCGACGGGAAGAAGCGCGTGCTCGCTTTGAAGTACCCGCAACTCAGGAGAAAGCACAGTTGATTGGCAGGCGTGCGCAGGCTCGCGGCCGCCTTCTGGATGGTGTGAGGGAAATCAAAATAGTGCTTGCGCTGAACACTCGTGAACATCGGGGCTGACTCGAAGGCTTCTCGCTCAACAGTGTGCAGAATATTCATGCGCGGCACGGCAAGCCTCCCGTCACGTTCGTGCCGGGCCATGAAGGGCCGAACAAGCGCCTCTCCAGCACGAACGAGTCTACACAGCGTCATGCATAGTAGCGCAGATGGTACGGGAGCCTGGGTGACAAAGATATGCTGCCGGGTCAAAACGTGTTGGGGCAGGGCTCGCGGTGGGCCCAAGCCCACCTATATTGCATAGCGATGGGTCGGCGTTGGAGGGGGTTTTCTGCGGGACTTTACGTACCTGTGTTGGAATTTAACCTATATCGAAAGAACCTTGATGAAGCTGAATATTGTATTGCCCCATCAGCGGCCGCAAGGTTGGAAGTGTCAAGTGCTGAACTTTCAGGTCTCCATCCATCCGTGGGCTTGGTTTGGCGAGAAAATCGACATGGCTATTCAAGGCCACTTCGGCGTTATCAGCTAAATGAGCCTTCACACAAAGCTCCGCCGGATAGGGTTCGTTCTCAAGTAACCGATTGGTGACATTCGCCGCCGTGATCTGAAGGTCGTGAAGTTGAATGGGGTCGATATGTGGGTCACTGTGATAGCGGACTCATGCTTATCCGGTTGTTTCAGGAGGCCACTACTGGCTGTATAGCGGCGGGCTCGACCGGACGTCTAAGCACACGCTGTATTGTATTCCTGAAACAACCGGATAAGCATGAGCGGACTTCCCCATGGGAGAGGGACAGCGATATGTGAATGGGCATCATGTTCCGCATGGTGTCCTGCCATGGCACCGCCTCCTGTTTGACTGCCTCCTGCTTGATGGTATGGAGAACCGAATCGACTTGCTGGCTCGTTGCGGCGAATTGTGGGTCTTTGATCTCTAGATTGACATCGATCTTGCCGGTCAACAGCGGGAGGAACCGGGTGTGGACCTTCAACTGCGGGATTGCTGCCAATGGTGGATCAGGTTTGGCTCGGAGCCGCACATGGACGTCTTCCACACCCATTCCCAACCGGAACGGCTGTACGTGGAGTGTGCCAATCGTGATGTCAAAATTTGGAAGTCGCTCGCTCGCCTGGCGTTCGGCATAGTTCTTTAGTGGTTCGCTCAACAGTGAGCTAGCCATAGCACCGTCAGAATCAAGACACCGACGATCCCGACCGCGATGACCCACCGGCGGCTCAGTCGTAACAGCATAGCCTTCTTTGGATATCGAGCAAGGCTACTGCCCGTCTCAGCCTGCGAGGCGACGGCTGGAGGAGGTT
>JAICWG010000185.1 GCA_025934915.1 Nitrospira sp. | reverse complement strand
CTGTTCCTCGCGCCCTATTCCCCCGACCTCAACCCCATCGAGCAGGACTTCGCCGCTCTGAAGAAGCGCCGGGAGTATCAGGAGCAGGCCACCCTCGACGCTATCGTCAAGACCTATCAACGATTGTGGACTTAGCTATAGGCTATCCGTGATTCCTTGACGAACCGTCATTCGTTCTCTAGACTCGAAAAATTACTTGCTCGAGGACAGGCCATGCGACGGTCGACGTTGCTTTGCACAGCCGTGTTGCTGGTCGCATCTACCTTGCCTCCTCACGTCTCCGCTGCAGAATTCGTGATCGCAGGTCCTCGCGCCATGGGTATGGGCGGCGCCGGTGTCGCCGTGACAACCAATGCGCTCGCGACTTACTGGAACCCCGCAGGCCTGGCCATGACCCAAACCGTGGACATCCGCGCCCAAGGGGGCGGACAAGCAACTGACCACCTCGGCTTAGGTGATGCGCTGCATGATCTGAAGAACTTCAACACTGGTGACACATCTCCGGCCAATCTGGCCAGGGGTCAGTCTATCGCCGATCGGATCAACCGATCCGGGGCCGCTGTCTCCGTCAACGGATCCGCAGGTCTGTATGTCAAAGGACACCTTGGCGAACATGCGTTCGGGTTCAATGTGTCTGACGTCGCCACTGGCGGCGGATTCGTCTCGACGCCGGTGCAGGCATCCCAACCGGGCGGACCTGGGACACCCATTACTGTAGCGGGGCAGATGGCGCTTCGCGGGCTCGAAGCCAGACAGGTGGCCTTCTCCTATGCCTATGCCTTTTCCGACAAAACCTTTTCGATCGGAATTACCGCGAAAATCATTCAAGGCGCCGCATACAACGGCTCTACCGCTCTCCAAGGCGGAAGCGGAGTGAGCACGATCGACCATTTCGGCAAACCGACCATTTCGACAACCTATGGAATTGACATAGGAGCAATCTATCGTCCATCCTCGTGGATCAGGCTTGGGGTCGTCGCGAAGGACATCAATAAACCGACCTTCGATGCTGCGGACGGAGGAGAGTTGAAATTAGAACCGCAAGTTCGGGCCGGCATCGCGATCAATCCGTACTCTTCTCTGACATTGACGGCCGATGTGGATGCGACCTCGAACAAGACTTTTGTACCTGGTGTGAAAAGCCAACTCTTGAGTCTGGGAGTCGAACAAACGATCTTGTCCGAATTTCTTTCGTTTCGGGTCGGCACCTTTAAGAACATGCAGGATGCAACCACCCCCTTCGTTCCTACGGCAGGGTTAGGGCTGAGGTGGTTTTCCTTCCGGGCGGATGCCGGGGGGGGGTATGATTTTCGTGCAAAGGGTGCCCTGGTTTCTGCTTCTATTTCATTCACATTCTAATGGTATACTAGGCCCATGCTGTCTCGATTATCCGTGCATATAGTATCCATAATGTCGTTCGTCGCGTTGCTCGGGGGCTGCGGCGGCTTGCAGGAAGTATGGGAAGGCCCCGGTGCAAAGGTCTTTCGACCGCAGACCATCGCCGTATTACCGCCGATGGCGAGCCAATACGACAGCGCCCGCGAAGACATTCAAGATGTTTTGGCTGGAGCACTCAACCGCCAGGGAAATATCGAACGAGTCGCCTCGCCCGAACACGTGACAGATATCTTCCAGGCCTCAAAAGAGGCGTTTGATTCGCTCGTGTTTTATTTCTCTCGTCTGGAGATGACAGGGCAATCCGATAAAGAATCTGCCATTAAGCTCGGGAAAGCGCTCAACGTCGATTCCTTTCTCGTGGTCCGGGTCAATTCGTGGGAATACGTGCGGAAGGAGGGAGACAACGTCGGGCGAGTCGGGATGAGCCTACGGTTGATCGATGCCACGACCGGCACGACGGTCTGGAAAGCGCGCCATGAACGTTCCAACAGCTATATGTTCATCAAGCCAAGCCTCAAGAACATCGCGAAAGAGCTCGCCGACGAAATGATCAAGTACATGCCTCCGCAGGCGAAGCGCTAACCGAGAGTTCAGAATCTTCTCAGCTCACCCTCCCTCTCTCATTCGATATACCACCACATATTTCGGCACTTGGAGCTGGGAAGGAGTGGCTTCATTGTCCGTTGTTTTTACCCTGCCGCACCAGAACCTTCGCCCGAGTATCGATGCTGACAAGCATCTCATGGAGGCTAAAGAGCAGAATGGCTCCTTCGCACATCATGCGCCACACCAGATTCCCTACCAGTAGGACTAAGATTCCTCCGAGGCGAGTGAGAATCGGGCCAACCTCATACTCATTCAAGGTCTCCGGGGATAGAATCGACAAGAGCCCTGCTGCGGTAATGAAGCAGGCTCCTACGATATAGACCACTTTAATGAGTTGCGGGGTCACCAATTCACGAAAGGCAAAATACTCGGCATAGAAGCTCATGTACCTCGCGGACTTAACTTGCTGTGGGGCAAATGCATGCTCACATATCGAGCATTTCGTGGAAGATATGTCATTTTCCGTCAAACATTGCGGGCATTTCATGGGCTCTCCCTTCAGTCAGCGGTTCAAATACGATATACGATGACGCTTGATACGCCTCATATGACCTTATGGCATAAGGCGAGGGCGGGATCTGATAGTGGCTGGTCGGCTTCACCAGTCACTGCCCCATCTCAATGATACCGCCCAACCGTTCGAAAAGGTTAAGTGACTGATGCGAGTCAGAATTGAGGTAAGCAGAATGGTGCATCATAGTGCGAAGCAAACTTAACAGGCGACGGTCGGCGAGGGAAGAGACGCAAGCGGTGACACTTTGTAGATGTGATCGAGTACCTTCACCCAGAGGGTATTGGCGGTCTGCTGGCCGTCGAGTGAACCAGGCAGATTGGTCCACACGATGAGTGTCACGTCGTTGGTCGAGTCATAGCTGATTTTTGAGTTGTACCCGGGAGTCTCACCGCCGTGAAAATAAATCGTGTTCGGTCCCCAGCTGAATTGGCTGATGCCGTACCCGTACTTTTGGCCCTCGGGTTTGCTCGATACCTCGGGCTTGAGGCTGTCGAGCCAGCAGCGCTGATATTCGGCGTTGAGCACCCTGCCCCCAACCAGTGCCTTGATCCAGACGGCGACATCGTTAGCAGTGGAGATGACGCCCCCGCCGCCTCGGCAAATGAATGGTTCACTCAGTATAGCCCTTGGGCAACAGGGTGCCGGCTTTGGCGGCGGCGATGACCTCGGGCGAGTACGGCGGTTCGCCCACCAAGGCGACCGAGGAACTGCCGTACAGGTAGCCGTGCGAGTATGGTTTGGGGATGGTGTTCACGGTGCTGGTCGGGAGGACGGTGTGCTGCATCTTCAGCGATCCGAACAACCGGTCCCGCATCGCTTGAGCGAGTGGCTTGCGATCGACCTTTCAATAATGAGACCCAACAGCGCATAGTTGGTATTGTTGTACTCGTAAGCTGTACCGGGCGGGGCGTTGGGTGGGCACGCAAAAGCAATGGTCAGCAACTCAGCGGGGGTCCAAACCTTGGCTGGGTCATTGTCAATGCTCGCCGAGACTTCGGGGGCGTTGGTGTAATTGGTAGAGACCGCTGCGCATCTCCAGCAGCTGGGTGATGGTGTTGCCGTTGGGGACGTCCGGGACATGCTTGGACACTGCATCGTCGAGACTAAGTTGGCTTTCCTCTGCCAGTAGCATGATCAGCGCGGTAGTCATAGTCTTGGTGTTCGAGGCAATTCTAAAGTAGGTGTCGGCGCGGGGCGGGGTTGTCGTGCCGAGTAATGTGGTGCTGGAGGCCGCGGTGAAGTCACCTTGAGGTGTGCGCAAGAGCACCACCGCGCCGGGGACGAGGAGCTCCTTGATGGTCCTGTCCACTAGGGCCTGCAGCGCAGCCTGGTCGATCGGCTTGAGACCCGATGCAGTCTGCGTTGATTGAGTCTCCTCAGTCGAGCACCCTGTGATCAGGAGAACAGCCCCAAACAGAAAGCTCACGAAAGCAGAGGTGCCGCCTCGTCGCTGCGACAGCGGCTGGCCCATGAATGTCCGTACATTGAGCATGAAGATACCCCCGTCGGCAAGAGGTGTCTTTCCCATGCCTTCATCCCACACAAATGATCCCACCATCAAGCGCTCACTGGCAATCTACAAATCCTCGAAGCCGCATTATTCACAGGTGGTCGAAGGCAATGGAATCTTGAAAATGTAGCTGCCGCCGGGTAACTGGTTCGTGGTCGTTTTCGAGACGCAATCGCAACTATATGGATTGCAACCGGCATCCCGCGAGTCGATGTCACCTAAGTCTCAAAGATTGGCCGTGGTATATCCGATGGTCGGTGTGACAGCCACTTCAATGTCAAAGGTCGTTCTGCCCGTGCGCGTATCCGGACCTGCCTGCTACAGTGCGGTCTGCACTGCATCGGTAAATGCGCCGTGGGGCGTTTGACCTTGTTGGGGATTCGTACCCGAGTTGTCCCCGAGCTGAGACCGGCACACCTTATCCCACGCCATTTGCACGTGACTGGTGCAATTGGTACCTGCGTCAGGTTCATCGCCCCCGGTGCAATACTTGAAGGTCCAATCGGCGCCCTGATTGCCCGTTTGGCTCAGTTTAAGATCAAGAGGAGGGACCGTGGTCACTTGTGTATTGATCCACGTCATGCCCGCAGAGATTCCCGCACTCGGGCCAGTTCCTGACACATTCACCGTACCTCCCAGCTGAACGTAAAGCCGGATGTGTACGTGGTTGCCTGACCCTGGCTGGCAGGGGGTTTTGCGTCAGTCTGAACAATGGAACCGGTACTGGGCGGCTTCATCGTGACATCGTACTCAAGCGGGTAATTGATGTATCGACAGATGTTTGCATTCGTAGAAAGCCAATTATGTGAGCTGCAGTAGGTCCGCTGGAGATCATCCTTCCAGTGAGCCACCACGTATGTGTCATTATTGGTGTCGTAATACATGGATGTGTCACCCAGCTCAGTCGCGGCGCTCTGGAATCTGGCGTTGGTCGGAGTCCAGTCGGCCAACGCCGTCACCATGTAGTAGTCCGAGGTGAGGCCCGTTCTTACGTCTGCTTGACAGCTGTGCAGGGCATAGATGTTCATCGTGGTGTTGTAGACCCCCGCTGCGCCATTTTGCTGGAAGACCGTTGTTTGCACTGGGCTGGTCTGCCAGTCGACGTTCTGATGGGGATCCCGCGGCTGCAGTATGCGGACATTGGGCCGGCGCTCTAATTCTCTCACGGTGAGTTCCGCGGCCCGTTTGCGTGCCTGTTCCTCGTCCTGCAGACCCGTGGGAGCCGGATCGCCCAGTGCGGTACGCAGGGGGCTACGAAGCACATTCGACAACAGTGTGGCGGTGGGGATGTGGTTCTCCTGGCGCAGGGAATAGGCCAACACCCCCTCACCATCTGTTGACCTGGAGATCACCCCTTCCCCGATGATCCCGTGCAAGGCTGCGACATGCTCCATCGTGGCGTCAAGCAGCACGATGGTATGTCCGGCCCGATACGTCGCTTTCAGGCCCTCCTTTTCCGGCTCTTTCAGCCCCGACATCATCTTGCCTTGCAGCAAAATCGGCGTGTGATGCTCCGCTGTAAATGGGACGGCGTTCACCTGTTTCAGTACGTCGGCGGCGATGATGCTATCGAGGCTCCCGAATTGTCGGACCTTCGTTGGGCAATTCTGGGCTTTCTTGCAATCCTTGCCATGGCGCTCCGGCGTCCGTCCGGCGTCGTGCTGGGCCCTATCCTGACTCTGAGCCATCGCCGGCCCGCCAGCAATGATCGCAAGGCCGATGAACAGCATCATCCGCCCCAATCGTCGCTCCCACCGTTGTAGTCCGTCCCATGCCGGTCCGTTGGGCGATTTCCTGCATTCGCGTGTGTCCATTGCTGCCTCCTGGTTGTCGACGTCCGTCGTCACCGGTTTAGCGCGAAAGTGGGAAGCATAATCGACGGGTCCGAATCAAATAGTAGGGTCACCTATGAAAACGGCTGTCAAAGGACGAGCCCGACCGTCGGCGATCCGGGCCCTCGCGCGTCTCTGTGGACGACAAGTCAGTCACCGATGCGGGCCATGGCCCAGGATGAAATGGGACCCCGGGCGCGCACTCACAGACTCGGACCTGGCTGAGCCCGCAGGCGAGCCAGCCATGACCCCCGGGCGCTGACCGGAGAGCCCCTTCGCCACTGATGATGGCCGCGATCTTATTCTCTTCACCTGCGCGCGCAGCCGGACCAAGGAGGCTCGGTACCGGAGCATCTCCCGCGTATCTCGCACGTCACGGGGAGGAATGTAGGCGGCGGGGACCAAGTCTGCCCGCAACAGCTGGGCCAACGTGGTCGCATCAATCTTATCCGGCTTGATGCGCGCGCTGGCAATGGCGTTGGTCTTCAACGGATGCGCCAGTACCAGATCCGGATGCCGCTCTTCGATCAGTTCGTAGAGCCACATCCAGTTGCCAGTGGCCTCTACCGCGATGCGCGCATCGGTCGGAAGCTGGGTGAGATACTGCTTGAGGTCGCCCGCCCGCGTGGGCAAGTTCGACTTGTTCGAGCACACGACCCCGGCTGTTGAGGCGCGTCACAAACGACTTGGCCTTATGGAGATCGATTCCGATATACTGGCTTACGGCTGCACCTCCTGGTTGAGGGTTGTGCCCTCCCATCTCGGGGAGGAAGCACCGCTGGAGCATCTGCTCCATGGTCCATCGAGACCGCATTCTACCTCAGCCCCGATGGTGCAGCCGTTTTCATTTCATCACAGCTTGTTCTGTGCATCGACCCGTCGTTCGACACGACGCTACTATCTCCTCGCGTGATGAAGATTTCGTCCGCCTAAATCCCCAGCAATTCAATGCCGTGGCTGCCGCGTCCGGATTCTCGGTAGGGTTCGCATTCTCGTATTCGTCCCATACCAGCTTCACGCCCCAGATTCGGATCTTGCGCGCGGTCATTCCCTTGGCGCCGTTGAAGCATTTGTCCGTGAAGCCCTGCTTCACGCTAACCGTTGTATAACTTTTTTTCTTGGGAAGGTCGCGGACCTGATCGATCAGTCGTGGAGGCTCAGCCATACTTTGCCGTCAAAGCTGTTTCTCAACAGAGGTAGGTAGATTCACGATGTCGGTGCGCTAGTATCATCTACGTATTCCAAAAAGCAAGCAGAATTTTTCCCATCCATCCAACCGGGCTAATACCGGCTCGATGTGTCGGGGATTTGGTGTGCGTTAGAGGGCAGAGGGTCCGGTCGTAGGGTAGAGGGTCTGGTCTTGTTATGTGCTACCCGACTCTGCCTGTTTCAGCCCGACGGCCGATCATCGCCTTGTGCGTACCAAGATAATCGGCCATTCGGCAAGGAGCATCCTTATCGACAATAGGCTTCATGCCCCAAGAAAAACCTGCACGATGTCATTGCCTGAGAATCCGCTCCCCTGCCATACGAATTCTAGTTGCACGTCCCTCCCACGGTAAGGAAATGATTCACAATTTTTGTTGCGAAGTGCGACGACCTTGGCTATTGGATTCTGGAATCTCGCGGCATTCTGACGAAAGCTCGGAAACGAAGAGGATGAGCAAACTCCTTCATTCTGTACTGCTCGAAGGGGATTCTTGATCTTTCTTCCTTCTTGAAAGAGGAATCTTCTTGATGTTAAGGGTGACTCATGGGAGATGAACAGTCCTTGATCAAGCGAATCCTCTTCGCGACCGACTTTTCCGCGTGCGCACATCAGGCCGAAGCATATGGGGCGTTTCTCGCCAAGGCCTATGAGGCCACAGTGACGATCCTGCACGTGCTGGAAATCTACGAGGGCGCATATGTCACGACCGTCCAGGATCCGAACGAGACGAACGCGCGATTGGACGAGATCGTTCGACGACTAGCGCAGCCGGCGGGTCGCATAGGGTATCAGCAGCGGGCCGGTATTCCAGATACAATCATTTGTGAAACGGCTCAGGAGGTCCGTGCAGACCTGATCGTGCTGGGCACTCATGGAAGAACCGGACTTCGTCATGTCCTCCTGGGCAGTACGGCAGAACGAGTGCTGAACATCGCTCCCTGTCCCGTGTTGACGATCAGGAAACATGGGCAGGTGGAGGGACATGACCCAACGAAGCCGATTCAGTTCAAACAGATCGCCGTCCCGATAGATTTCTCCGACTGTTCGCTGAATGCCTTGGAATATGGCGTTCAGATTGTCAAGGACTTTGGCTCGTTCCTGACACTCCTGCATTGCTTGGAGCCGCTCTCCTACGGGAGCGATTTGACGTTCGGGCACGCAGCGGAAGAGAACCATCACCGTGTTGCCGCGCAGCTCAATCTCGCGGCGGACCGGATTCAGGCGCAGGGGGCCTCGGTGCACACAGTGGTTCGTGGCGGCCTGCCGGCCGATTCCATACTCGACTTCATCGACAGCTCAGGCTGCGACCTCGTTGTCATGGGAACGCACGGCCGTCGCGGGCTCGCTCATTTCATGAAGGGCAGCGTGGCGGAAGCCGTGTTGCGCCGGGCCTCCTGTCCAGTCCTCGCCATCGAGGAAGATGTCCTGCCGCGCATTGCCCCAGGTGGTCATGTGGTGAAGCGCACCTGGAAACTCGATGCGCAGGGGGCGGGCCATGAGACAAGGTGTAGCTCATCGAAAGGCGCAAAACAAGATTCTTAGTTTACTACAGAACTGCAGCCCAACCCTGGCCGATGCCCGTGCGGGGGTGGTGATACAG
>JAICWG010000116.1 GCA_025934915.1 Nitrospira sp. | reverse complement strand
GGGTCACGAGTCTTCACAAGGAATGTACCGAGACAGATGATCGGCATGAGAACCTGGCCGAGACTCCCACCCAGAATCGTCATGAAGCGACCGAATGGGATGAAGATCACATGTCCGGCTTCATGAAAAGGCAGATTGACCAGATGCAGGAATGATTCGCCAGTGTAATTCGTTTCAAGCGGCGTCAGGATGAACTTCCACCCCCACCAGATCATTGCAGTCAGCACAGCGGCTCGACCGTAGAACGCCATCGAATCGGTCGTCCGGTCCGATTCTATCAACCACTGCTTGGCCGTCAGCAGCCATTCAGACTTCTTCCGCGACGATTGGCCTGACGAGAGGCGAGCCGTCGCCACATCCGGTCGATACTTGGCAAAGATGATGCCGCATCGAATACACTCCTGTGCCTCATCTAACCGGGCCGCGTGACATTTTGGACAGTGGGTCGCAGGGGCACCAGCTGTATGCATCTCTACACTCTAGGATCGCGGCAGGAATCGGACAAGAAAATTAGGAGAACGGTGCGGGGAAGCGAAAGGACAAAGCAATGAAGCGCTTCCTGAAAAGACAAATGAGAATAGCAGTGGGGTTGGATCTTATACCGTGCGCCGCCAACGTATCGAGCAACGGCTCCGATACACAGAACCAGATGTGACCTCATCATTGCCCTTTTGATATCGTCGTCGATGATGGGCTAGCCTTTGTTCGGATCGTTCTGCTGCTTGAGCGACCGGACCCGAACCTTGTGTTCGGTCGCCACGACAAAGCATCCCTTCCATGCCTCAACGTTTTCGGTTTGAAAGAGGCTTCGAACCCGACTCACGAGCGCATTGCGGCCGGGATCCCGCAAGCGCACAAGTAGAAGACCGTGGTGGGTACCTGGCGCAAACCGATGCACGTCCGAAAAGTCCAAATCCTGCGTGATGAAAAAGCGACCGGCCGTTTGCGCCGCTTGCCAGACGTGAGCGTCATCCTGGCCAGCCAAGCCTTCCTGCGGGACGGTATCGGTCTCATGGCCAAGTGGGGCAAGAATGTGAACGAGCCTGAGGGGAAGATTTTCGTCCAGCTTGATCCTCACCGGATGTCCGGCACGCTCTGGACTGGCAGGTCCTCTTCGGCGGATGCGGCGGCGAAGGCGATCACAGCGCGAACATCCTCTTCCTTGAGCGTCGGAAAGTCTTCAAGGATTTCCTCGACCTTGTCGCCCTCTGCGAGGCTCGCCAAGACCGTCCGCACGGTCACGCGTGTGCCTTTGATCACCGGCTCCCCACCACAGACTCTCGGATCGCGCACGATGAACTGTTGATAATCCACGGTCGCCTCCTCTCTTCCCACATCGTTCCCAGCATGTTCCCAAGGTTCACCCTAGATTGCAACACCTGCTCTAACATCCCAGCTTTCACTCTTTCCCCCCTTGCATCCTGGCCCATGCAGTACTTGATATCGTAGGTGATGATGAAATCGAGTTCCTCGTCCGGAGAATAGTAGTAGGGTCGGACCTTGTACCATGCGCGGTCAACCTACTCGAACAACGGCTCCGATGCTCAGACCAAGTTGTGACTCCCATCATTGCGGTACGAACAGCGCTGCCCTTCGACAGTCTCATGATGAGGCCTTGGTGCTGGCCTCAGGCAAGCAGAGGGAAGGCAGGTATGGAAAGCGGCAGATGGCATTATAACATCATGATGTTATAATGCCTCAACGCCACAATGGAGGAGCGCCATGCCATCGGACACTCGCACGACCATCTACTTGAAACCTAAAGTCTATCGAGCCCTCAAAGTCAAAGCCGCAACTACAGACCGGTCTGTCTCCGACTTGGTCAATGCCGCCGTATTGGAATCTCTTCGAGAGGATGCCTTGGACCTGAAAGCGTTTGATCGCCGGGCGAAAGAGCCGTCGCGCTCATTTGAGAAGCTTCTCGAGGAGTTGAAGCGTGACGGAAGCATATAGCATCGTCATCAACCGATCTGCAGAGAAGGAGCTGAAAGCAGTACTTTCGGGTGACCTCAAGCGAGTCATCGATCGGATTCGAGGCTTGGCCAAACAGCCTCGGCCATCGGGGTGCGAAAAGCTCTCGGGCGAATCGGAACGCTATCGGATTCGGCAGGGTGACTATCGCATTGTCTACAGCCTCGACGATGCCGCCCGTCTCGTTGAGGTCGTGAAGATCGGCCATCGACGCGAGGTCTATCGCTAACTTGCCCTGTTGCTCATGAAGAGTGGGATGACGCGGTTTTCGGTTAGAGCCAGCCTGGCGATTGTCTGACGCTTACCCTTGCATCACAAGAAACTATGCCTCCGAAGATGGAACGAACGTGCCGTTCTTCGGCGGCTCATGACACAGCACTGAGCGGACAACGAATCGCTTAGTGGAAGGAAAAAGGAACCGGCGCAAAGGTGATGATAAACACAACGAGGGCAATCCACCCGACGATCATCCGGTTGCGACCCAATGGAACATGAGGATCCATGACAGGTGGATGACCGATCCCCCATAGTCCCGCCATGAACGCCCACAGAAACCAGCCGGACCAGCCGACAAATCCTAAGACCAATAAGATGGGCAGAAAGGCGAGCGCCATCGTCCGCTGTCGCGGACCCCACAAGGCATAGGCGACATGGCCGCCGTCGAGTTGGCCGATCGGAAGGAGATTGAGAGAGGTGACAAAGAGCCCGAACCAGGCGGCAAAGCCGATCGGATGGAGCACGACGTCGGCCTCCGGCGGTAACGATCCGATCACTACCCACGACATGAACTGCAGCAGCAAGGGCTCGCCCAGGTGCAAGCCATAGGTGCCCGTTCGATCCACAACCGTGGACAGACTGAGTCCGACGATCAGCACGATGACGGCGACCACGAAGCCTGCCAAGGGACCGGCGACGCCGATATCGAACAACGCACGACGACTCAGAATCGGACCCCGCATGCGGATGATGGCGCCGAACGTCCCGATAAAATGAGGCGGCCCGGGAATGAACAAGGGCAAGGAAGCGGGAACGCGGTGAATTTTAGACAACAGATAATGTCCGAACTCGTGGGTCGTGAGAATAAAGAGCAGCGCGCCGGCAAACGGGATTCCCCGCCACAGCATCTCAGGAGATGCCAGAAGAAAATCCAGAGGCCCGCGCACCGGACCGGTGTAGGCTTGATACGCCCCTGCCCACAGCGTGGTAAAGACCGTCATGAGGAAGAGGATGATCGGTAACGTCCACTTCGAGAAGAACGACGGTTCTTCCTCAGCGTCGCTTTCCATCTGGTCCGTCGACTGTGGAACCCGCTCTTCGCCGGCGTCCATGACGAGACCTCTATCGAGATCGCGATGTTCGTTCCGTCCGAATCCACCCATGCAATCCCTGCTTATTCAATCGTCCCAAACGGATTATGGTCGAGTTCTTCCTCAACAGTCGTGGCAGGTCCATGTCCGGGCAAGAGACGATAATCAGGTGAAAGGGTCAGCACACGGCGACGAACCGAATTGAGATGGGTCGAATGCAATTCCTTGGGATTGGATCGACCAATCGATCCGGCAAAGAGTGTATCACCGACGAAACAGACCGGGTGTTGTGCATCATCCAGCCGATAGCAGATGCCGCCCGGTGTATGGCCCGGCGTCATCAAACAGTGAACCGTACGACGTCCGACACTGATCGACATTCCATCGATCGGCGTAACCAGCAACTCCGTCTGTGGCCGCCAACTCAATAGGTTCACATCTTCCGGCCCCAAGTACACCGGAACTTCGCAATGGCTCAGGACCTGGTCGATCCCATCCGCATGGTCCGCATGGCCATGCGTGAGGCAAATGCCGACAAGGCGCAACCCTCGCCGACGAAGCAGATCAATCATCGCGGGGGCGTTATAGGCAGTATCGACCAACAACGCCTCCCCCTCATCATGCACAACATACCCCTGCACACCATATCCATTGATAGACCCATGAACCATGTCCACCCAGGGCGGCATGCGTTGGGCAACCGGCTCCCACTTATCGATGGCGATTTGCTCGAGCGGCTCAGCTCGCAGACCCAAGGCCTTTGCCAAGGCGCGCACCTCGGCACGGTCTCTCGGCTGATCGCCACGTTCCAGCGCAGTAATATCACCGCCGGGCAATCCCGTCATTCGGGCAACATCGCCGATCGACAAGCTCTGCCCGGTGCGTGCTTTTTTAAGAATGTCGGAAAAGTCGTCTTCTAATGGCATGGCGGCTTACAGCCAATAAGCGACTGCGGAAGTGATGAATACGACAATATTGTCGTTGAAGCGAGTCCGCTTCATTGCGTGTCCCATTACCCCTCCGGACTGAGCTTGATTTCTTTCACATCTCCAAACGTCGCAAGGGCCTTCGGCAAGGCATCACCCGACCCAACCGCGACGATCTTCAAACAGTCCGGGCGCAAATGTTTCTTGGCCGCCGCCAAGACCTCTTCCTTGGTCAGCTTCACCACCTTGGCACGCAGTTGTTGAAGAAAATCCTTCGGCAATCCATCGTACTCTAACTCGACCAACCGGCTGACGATCGCCGAAGGGCTGGAAAAGGAAAACACGAACGAATTCACGTACGCTTCCTTCGCCTCCGCAAGCTCGGCATCGGTCACCGGCTCAGCGCGCATCCGTTCGATATTCGCCACAAACCGCTCGATCACTTCCTGAGTGGAAACCAACTTGGTTTCCGCCCGCATCAGCCAGATCCCTTGGTCATGCATGCCCGTATGGAGGCGGCTGCCGACGGAATAGGCCAGCCCCTGTTTCGACCGCACATCGTTGAACAGGCGGCTGCGGAATGAACTGCCACCCAAAATATCGTTCGCGATGGCCAATGCGACGTAGTCGAGATCATTCTCCTTGATCGAAAGATGTCCCACCCGGAGATGAGTCTGGGAGGTATCTTTCCCGACGAACCTGACAACCGGTCCGGACATTTCCGCCTCCGACACATCGGAAATCTTCAGCTCCGGCACAGTTCCCTTTTCCCAATCTCCGAACACTTTACGGAGAGAGGCGATCATCTCGTCTCTCTTGAAGTCACCCGTCACCCCGAGGATCATACCGTTCGGGTGAATCGTGTTGCGATGGAACGTGACGAGATCGTCCCTGGTGATGCGTTTGATCGAGTCCACCGAGCTTTCTCGCGCACTCGGATGAGCAACCCCATAGAGCATCTTGGCGAATTCCCGGCCGACGATGGAGCCGGGACTATCCTGACGGCGACGGATCCCCTCGATAGCCTGCAACTTGGCCAACTCGACACGAGCAGGCTCGAACGCCGGAGTCCGAATAAGACCGGCGAAGATCTCCAACCCCCGATTCACATCCTTGCTCAGGACATCGAGAGATGCCGACCCGGATTGTCGCCCGATCCCGATACTCACATCGACCGCGAATTGCTCCAGTTCAGCATCAACCTGCTCCGAGGAAAGACCGCCACCACCACCGGTCCGCATCACCGCCCCGGTCATGCCAGCCAGTCCGATCTTGTCGGTCGGATCGAGCCAGCTACCTGTTCGCATGGTGGCCGTGATCGTGATCAGGGGTAATTCATGGTCTTCTAACAGATAGAGGACCATGCCGTTGTCCAGAACGACCCGCTCTGGCTCCGGCGGTGAAAATTCAACCGGCTTAAACGTCATAGTCCTTGGATCGCTGAGCATCGGATCGGCTGAATAGGCGACCACAACGGACGTCAGCAGTATCGCCAACATGCCGAGCACCGTCCTCCCCTGGCGAAAGCTCATCCGACTCAACCACTGCACCCTCACCCGCCTCATGGTCTCACCTCGCCGACCGGCATAACTGCAACGGTGTTATTAGCGCCTTTCTTCACCAAGACCGCGACGGTGCGATTCGACTTGGTAAAATACTGCTTCGCCACCCGCTGTACATCGGCAGCCGTGACCGCGGCAACCTTGTCGCGCGATGTCAGAATGTAGCGCCAATCACCGGCCACGGCCTGATATAACGCCAGTTGAGAAGCCAGACCACTATTCGATCGCAGACCCCGCACCAAATCGGCATCCAAATTATTCAACACCTTCTCCAGCTCCTTGGAAGCGACCGGTTCACGCTTCAGCCGCTCGATCTCCTCATAGACGGCTACTTCTACTTCCGCTGTGGTATGAGGGGCCAACGGCGTCGCTGTGAAAATGAATAGGTTCGGCGCCCGCACTCCCGGATGACTCGCATCCGACCCGACTGAAGCAGCCAGCCGTTTCTCCCGTACCAACGTCTGATGCAAGCGAGACGTGAGCCCGTCGCTCAGCACCGCATCGATCACGTCAAATACATCGTCATCCGGATGCCCTAACCTCGGCTTGTGGTACCCGATGACGATAGCCGGTTCCGCATCAAATTCCACCTCGACTCGTCGCTCACCTCGCTGTTCCGGCTCGATCGTCACCAAAGGCGGCGGTGGGAGGGCGGCAGGAATCTTTCCAAAGGCCTGTTCGATCAAGGCAATCGTTTCTTTCGGATTGATATCACCCACCAGAGCAATTGTGGCTTGATCCGGACCGTAGTGGGCCTTGAAGAACGCTTCCGTGTCGGCCGGTGTTAATGACAAGATATCGGATCCCCATCCGATGGTCGGAACACCATAACTGTGGGCCCGGAAAGCAGCGGATGTGAACGTCTCAAATAACAGACCGTTCGGGCTGTCGTCGTTCCGTAAGCGCCGTTCTTCCATCACGACACCGCGTTCCTTATAGAACTCGCGCAACACAGGGTTGGCCATTCGATCCGATTCGATCGCCGCCCACAACGGCAATCGATTGGACGGTAAACTGATCATGTACCGCGTCACGTCTTTTCCCGTCGATGCATTGAGTCCCACCCCGCCGTGCCGCTGGTACAACAGAGCCAGTTCATTCCCGACGACATAGTGAGCGGCCTGTGCCTGTAGTTCAAGGAGACGATTCTGGAGTGATTCGACCACTGCCCGCTCTTCAGTCGTCGCACCATCCCGCTTGTCAGCCAAGTCACGCTGACGTTGGTCAAGCTCGGTCCCGACCAGCGCGAGTTCGTCCAAGATCGGCTTTTCTTTCTCGTAATTCGTCGTGCCGACCAACCTGGTGCCTTTAAAGGCCATATGCTCATAGAGATGCGCGAGACCGGTTTGGCCGACTTGCTCATTGATCCCGCCGACCGCGAAGGTGACGTTGATCGAGACAACAGGCGTCTGATGTCGCTCAACCATGAGAACGGTCAGCCCATTGGCCAGCCGATGCTCGATCACGCGCTCGGCAAGACTGGGCGTGGCAGCATAGAGTAGGCTAAGGTTGAGGCTGAGGATCAGAGCGAAGCTCAGCCAAAAAATCATGAGACTGCCTCGTCTGCAAACGAGATCTGTTCTCAGCCTCGGCCTCAACCTTGACGTATGTTTCATATAAAAATCTCCATGAGTTGTTCCGGCTTTTCGATGAACCAATCTGGTTGACACGCTTCCATTTTCATTCGATTCCCCATGCCATATCCGACCGCACAGACACGAATGCCGGCGTTATGTCCTCCGTTGATATCATTCGTGCTGTCTCCGACCAGGACCGTCCGTTCTTTCGGCGCACCTACTTTGTCCATGATGTGCAAGAGCATCCCTGGTTCCGGTTTGAGCCCAAACCCGTTGTCTCCACCGACCATGTACCGGAAATGTTGCGGGCCCAAACCGTTCAGGATCACGCGAGTGTATTCGATGGACTTGTTGGTCGCAATCGCCATGTCTTTGTGGGCGAAATGTTGCAGCATCGGCTCAATACCGGGGTAGAAGCTGGTCCGGTCCAAGCAATGTTCGAGATAATACGCTCGAAAGACTTTCAGCGCTTCTTCGAATCTGGTCTGATTTCCCTCTCCGACTGCAAGGCGCAGCAACCGTTTGACGCCGTCGCCGACGAAACCGAAAATTTCTTCGATGGGGCGTTCGGGTAATCCCAGCTCGACTAGGGTGAAGTTGACAGATTGCGCGATATCCCACTTCGATTCGATCAGCGTACCGTCCAAGTCAAAAATCATCAAATCCACCGGAATTTTAGCCATTACTCAACCTTTCGCAGGGAGTCAATGAGGGCGGCGAGCACGACGCGTTGGGCTTTATCCTGTTCATGGGCTTCCGCCTCTCGCGCGAAGCTCACCATCCGTTTCAGTCCGACGTGCGGAGGAATCACCGGCGAAACGATGCGCCAGAAGTTCTCCACAACCTTCACATGAAAACGAACCTCTTCCGTCGTTTCCTCCTGCACGAAGGTGGCGGTTTCCAGATAGACCGCCCCGAGCACGTGAAATGTAACCGGAATGACCACTTCCAGATTGTTGAGGATCTCCCACTCTCGATAATCATCCGGGACGGTTGTTTTCTGAACGACAACGACTCGGCCCCATGCAGGTTCTTCTTTCCATTCAATATAGGGAGTCACGGTTTCGAATGATGGAGCATCTAAGCGAGCACCCTTCTGATCCAAAAGCACATAGCGCTTCACGACTTCCGCAGGAGACCGCTTCATCGAACCGCTCGGAGTCAGTTGTGCGTTCGAAGGGACGGCCAGAGCAAGGATAGCCGCTGCGACAAGATAATGAACGAAACGCCTGGGTAAAGAATTCACGCGTCTAACCGGATGGATCACACACACTAGGTTTCGCACAATAACCCATGGACGTACATCCGACACCTATTTTCTTCAGATGTGCACTTAAGCCCTCTCATTCTAGCAAACGAGACTAGAGACATCCAGGTAACGAGGTGATGGCTCCTGTATCGTTTGACCTTCGTGAAAAGAGAATGCTATGGTCGCCCTTCAAGTCAACGTCTTGCCAAGGAAGAAGAGCCTGTGTTCACCCTTCAATGGGGATGGATTCGGCTCATCGGTCTTCATATCCTATGGTGCACGTTCAGCCTGTCGTCCTCGGTCGCCATCGCCGCTGCCGACCTCGGTGACGGACATCCGAATGTCAACGCCATTATCAGCTCGCCGGGCCAAATCGAGCCGCCGTCCTCACTCGCAACGCCACCTGAGAAAGCCTACGACCTGCTCAAACAGCTTGAAGAGCGAGGGGGGAGACCGCTGCCAGGCTACATCGGAGGACGTGACTTCCAAAACCGAGAACGACGTCTTCCACGAGGCTGCTATCGGGAGTATGATGTCAATCCCAAGAGACGAGGCCGCGGACGCGATGCCGAACGACTCGTCATTGAGCAGCGAACCGGGAAAGCCTACTATACCGGAGACCACTACCGAACGTTTGTCCCTCTTAACTGACGAACATCCAAACCAAGAACGTCTCTATGACAGGAAACCCTACCTTACAGACTCATCTTTGCAATGCCACCCCCCCCTGGTCGGCTCTTCTTGTCGCTCTTCGCGGGACCTCAGCCTCAAGGTTGGTGAAAACGCCGCCGGGATATGCCTTGCGTACCATCCAAGGGAAGAAATGCCGAACTCCAGCGGGTCTCTTCGGTGAGTTCGCGCGGGCACTCGCCTTCCCGGATTACTTCGGACACAACTGGGACGCACTCGAAGAGTGTCTGGCCGATTTGGAGTGGCTTCCGGCCAAAGGGTACATCTTACTCATTACCAACACACAAGCCGTGCTGCCGGAGGACGAAGAAGAGTACGAGACACTGTTGGAAATCCTCGACGACGCCGGAGAAGCTTGGAGCACGGGACACACCGCCAACGGCCGGTGCGCCCCATTCCACGTTGTGTTCATAATTTCCGAGCAGGACAAATCGAAGCGGACGCACTGGGAGCTGGAGGAATTCTCCTCTACCGAGTCAAAAACACCCAAGGCGAAACCCAGCCCGAAACGCTCAGCCAAGCGGTCCAGAAAATAGAATCTTCACCGACGAGTTGGAACAGGTCACACCGATTAGAAGGAACTAGCTGCGAATCTTTGGGAGACTATCTCGCAAGCCGACATAGAACCGCACGACCGATCGCACTACCCGGCGAATAGACGAAGACTGATCTTTCAGGCTCTTGCCGGACGTTCGACATGAATTGACACTCCCTTGATACGAGGTCCATCGAGCTCGCACCACCTTCTCGTGTTCAATACAGATACTATGCGTCTCTCGGCGGTCCTCGAGGGGAGCTTTTTCTCCGACGAGTCCGACGCGACCTTCTCCACGACACCATGAACAGATGACTTGCATATTTGTCTCGCTGTTCTGATGAACGACTTTAAGCAGCAAGAATCGCGCCGTCCTGCCCAAACAGCGACCAGGACGAAAACCAAGAGAACTTCAACTTCCAGTCGAATCTTAAACTCTGCACCGTATCTGAATCGATAGAACTGTATCTGTTACGACATTTCTTGACCTCTCCGACGCTCTTCGAACAGATCGCACAACATGAGTTTCTTGACCGGCTCTCGCCCAGCGTGGTAGGGTGCGCCCCCGTTATGAAAACATCTCGCTCTGCCAAGCTCTTCACTGACGCTCAGCAACTCATTCCTGGTGGCGTCAATAGTCCTGTTCGGGCCTTCCGTTCGGTCGGCGGGCAACCGCGCTTCATCGCACGCGCGAAAGGATCGCGGCTCTATGATGTGGATCGCAACGTCTATATCGACTACGTGCTGTCGTGGGGGCCGATGATTTTAGGCCACGCCCCTTCCGCAGTGATCGCCGCGATCAAGAGCGCGGCCGGGCGAGGCACGAGTTACGGAGCGCCGACTGAGTCGGAAGTATCACTCGCTCGAGAAATACGGAATGCCTTCCCTTCCATGGAAAAGATCCGGCTGGTCAGTTCCGGCACCGAGGCCGTCATGAGCGCGATCCGTGTGGCGCGCGGATTCACCAAGCGGACCGGCGTCATGAAATTCGAAGGCTGTTATCATGGTCACGGCGACTATCTCTTGGCAAAAGCCGGGTCAGGCCTGGCTACCTTGGGAATTCCGGATTCACCGGGCGTACCAGAAGACTTTGCCAAACATACTCTCACCGCTCCCTATAATGATATTCGTACGGTTCAGCAGCTGATCAAAGCCAATCGGGATCAACTTGCCTGCATCATCGTCGAGCCCATCGCAGGAAATATGGGAGTCATCCCTCCTGCTCTCGACTTCCTGGCGTCACTGCGGCAGCTGACCAGCGATCACAACATCCTATTGATTTTCGACGAGGTCATCTCGGGATTTCGTATCGGTTATGGGGGGGCGCAGGCCCTCTATGGCATCACGCCGGACCTCACGGTTCTCGGAAAAATCATCGGCGGCGGATTGCCGGTCGGTGCCTACGGCGGACGGAAAGAGATCATGGATCTCATCGCGCCGGTTGGTCCGGTGTATCAGGCCGGTACTCTCTCCGGTAATCCGCTGGCAGTTTCCGCGGGACTGGCAACCCTCAAGCAGTTGCGGATGAAAGGGGTTTACAAGCAACTCGAAGAGCGATCAGCAGCTCTAGCCAAGGGGATCGGCGAGGCTGCAAAAAAGGCGGGCATTCCCGTGACCCAGACACGAATCGGATCAATGTTAACGACCTTCTTTACCCCTGGTCCTGTTGTGGATTGGAATACGGCGAAACAGTCCGATACGAAGCGGTACGGTCAGTTTTTTCACCACATGCTGGAGCAGGGCGTCTATCTCGCCCCTTCTCAGTTCGAAGCTGCCTTCCTCTCGACGGCCCACAACACACAAGACATCGAGAAGACTATCCACGCCGCGCATGCCGCCTTCAGAAAACTCTAGCAGGATGCTGAAAAAGCCCGCCAGCGGCGTCCTCGCATCGCTCAGAAGCTCAACGTACCGAAGCGTACGCCTCGCCCCTTCGCTCGCTGCGGCCTTGCTGGACAGCCTTTTTGAGCATCCTGAAGTTATTCAGGCGTTACAACCGTACGAACAATTCCAACCATATTGCCGGCATCAACTGAGTTTTTCTGCAGTCTGCTAGAGGCGCGATTCAAAACTTCGGCGAGCTTTGACTTGCCGTGCCCCTCGTATCTCAAAAGATACAGATAGAATCTGTTTGGATACAGACCCCCTACCCTGAGATCTCCGTCTGTTTGACGATTGACCCCCTGCTATTCGTCGTCCTCGTCTTCTGCATCCATGGCCTCCTGCCGCTTCTGTTCCTCCATGGCGTTGTGCAGCAGCATACGAATAAACATCGAATAGAGCGACCCTTTTTCCAACGTTCCGCCGGGTGGAATGGCGATTTTCCCCTCTTTAATCATGCGATCCATCCAGGCCTTTTGATCGGGGGCAATCAAGATAGGGATTTCAATCAGCCCCACACGTCCCATCATATCCATAATCGTTAACCTCCATTACGTAACCGACCTTGATCCTCTGAGAAGCGATAACGACGCTTCGCTAAAACACGAACCGGGAGCCATTCCAGCATGCCGTTTTGCACATTGTCAATTGATCGAATCTGGCACGCCACCTGCGTATGCGACATGCCATGAGCTTGCGTCTAAGAACCATTACGGCCTGGCTGCTCTTCGGCTGGATGTGGCTTGTTTCGTCACCACCCGATGCTTCGGCAGAAGATCTGCAGAAATCTACCATCGGCTCCACTCTCAACCAGCAATGTGATCTCTGCTGGTATCCGTCGCCGAATGAGCAAGATTCGGATCGCCTTCCCACATATAAACAGCCACGACACAAACGTCCACCGGACAGCCGACCGCAGCGCTATCCCAAAGGACGGTACAAGCTTGGGCCCGCAAACAAACAGTCTCGGCTTTCTACCCTTCGAACCAGATCGCGGCACGAATTAAACGTACTCAGCAATCTACAAATCCGCGCAGTCGATGGCGACACAATTCGTGTGGGAGGTGAGCGCATCAGACTCCGCGGGATCGATACGCCAGAAATGAGTGAATTCGACGGTCCCGCGGCCAAGCGGCGGCTGGAAGAGTTGCTGCATAACGGTCCGATCCGAATCGTGCCGCATGGCCGGGATGTCTACAATCGCCTCCTGGCCGATGTGTTCGTGAACGAACAGAATGTGGCGGAGATCCTGATGCAGGAGGGATATGAAAAGCCGAGGTCATAGGGACTCTGATCCCACATTGTTGAAACACGAGTGCGAGCGATCCGTTGTGAATCCAAGATGGGAAACAAAGGTATCTGACCCAGTATATTTGTTCGAACGTCCCGCCCACTTTGCAGAACGTCCGGCCCCGCTTGAGCAGGTCTCCGATGGAAGCGCTGTTCGAAGTCCTTAAATCCGTTAAGCTCGATGGGGCAATGTTCTTCAATGCTGAGTTTTCGGCCCCGTGGTGTGCACGTTCAGTGAACGGATGCGACGTGACGTCATATTTCTCGCCGAAGTCTCAGCAGGTGATCATCTTTCACCTATTGATTGAGGGAAGCGGCTATGCTCGGCTCGAAGGGACGGAGGAGCGCCCGATTTCAATGAAGCTCCCCGCAGCAAGCTGCGGGGTATCACAGAACTAAAACATTCGGAGCTGCCGGAGATCGTCGTGAGGCTGCCCTTGCCGCTGCACATACCGTTCGACGGTCTGCCAGTTTGCCCGTTCCCCTATCGTGGCC
>JAICWG010000285.1 GCA_025934915.1 Nitrospira sp. | reverse complement strand
TGCCGAGCCGCCTCGGCCTTGCTGCCACCGCTCCGGACAAAATCCACCACCCGTTGGCGCAAATCGGATGAACATCTCATACCCCCATGATCGCTAAAGTTCACCAGCAATGTCCATCAGTAATTGAGGGCTTGGCTATAATCATTTACAATCTGTGCCGGGGTTTCTCATCGAACCGTTCTATGTCTATTACAAGAACACCCTTGGCGGAGGAGACATTTCCTCGCAGGGCCTGGGCACTCCGAAGCACGGCAATCAAACCCGCCATACCATCGGAGGACGGGTAGCCATGAAGAAAGGCTATTTCGATCTATCCAGCGAAGTGGTCTATCAGTTCGGGCAGATGGGAGACACCGCTGCCGGTGCAAGCACGCTGTGCGGCGCCTCTGGAGGTGAAGGGCAATGTCTCCACATCAATACCTGGGCGACCAGAAATTGGTTCGGCTACACAGCATTCAACCTGCCTGGGAAACCTCGGATCGCCTTCAATTTTGATTATGCCTCCGGAGATGGCCGCGCAAACGGCACAAGAACTTGGCTTCTCCTTCCTTCATATGACTCCCATTTATAAAACGACCTAACAGTCAGCCGGCCGCTTGCCGACCTGTCTCAAATCAGAGCTCGTGATCGCAGACTGATCCTATCCGCTCTACATGGCCGCTTGAACAAATCGCTCCTGAAGTTCGCCATAATTCTGCGTCACAGGGAACCCAGGAAATTCTTTCGGTAAATGATCCGGCGGCCGAAAGAAAAACCCGGCGTCGGCTTCGCCCAACATCGCGGTGTCGTTGTACGAATCACCGGCGGCCATCGTAAAGAAGTTCAGCGATTTGAGCGCAGCTACCCCATGCTTCTTTGGGTCCTGCATCCTCATGTGGTAGTTCACAATGCGGCCACCCCGGTCGATTTCCAACTGATTGCAGAAGAGAGTCGGAAAGCCCAGCTGTCGCATAAGCGGCTGGGCGAACTGATAGAACGTGTCCGACAAAATAATCACCTGATAACGCTCCCGCAGCCACGCGAGGAAGTCAGTCGCTCCTTCTAAAGGACCCATTTTGGCAATCACATCTTGAATGTCGCCGATCTTCAACGCCTGCCGATCGAGTATGTCTAACCGCTGCCTCATGAGCTTGTCGTAATCCGGCATTTCACGCGTCGTGATCTTCAAGTCATCAATGCCCGTCTTCACTGCCACATTGATCCAGATCTCCGGTACGAGCACCCCTTCCAGATCCAAACACACCACCACTGGCTTCTGCATGCAATCTCTCCTCTTCGCTCCTGCGGGTACCACCGCTCTGTCCTGTCATGAGGCAGCAGCCCTGCGATTTCTTGAAAACGATTCATTCCAAAAAACGCTCCACCTTGTCGAACGTCTGAGCGAGCAACTCCGTCCCGTTCCATGTCTGCTGATTGTCAGTCTGGTCGTTGAGTGCGATTTCGAAGCCCTCAGTCGTGTGGGAAACCATCTTCTCGCGGGGGGTGAACTGGTCTATTGGTGGTCTCTTGATAACGGATAGAAACTAATATGCCGATGCACAATGAATCAAGAGCCCTGCTGCCATGATGCTGACACGGTGGTAGAGGTGTCTCTTTCTTTGTTGATCGTCGGGTCCGTCCTCACCTCGTTATGGCTTACCTCCAGATCTATGCGGAGCACTACACCGACAGATCCTACCGGTTCGTTTCCCCTACCCCAAATGGACTCCCACATAAGGCCATCTTTGGGTCTTGCGCGTCTCATAAAAAGGCGTAGAGTTTATGATGCGCGGGTACACCGGCCCTGCCGAACATGAGGTAGCCAACGAGAGGTCGTCGCTCATACCGAGTCAGCGAGGTGTACCCCCGCTCAATCACCGCCTCTCATTTTCCGTCCCGCACACAATGATCCTCCCAACAACCACCTTGCATGATTGGCTCGACAAGCTCGGCCGATCTTGCTCCTTCTATAAAGAAGCTCGATAATAGCGCATGGGACAGCCGATCGCCTTTTCCGGCCATGTCATTGGTCTGCTCAAAGAGTACATGCGGGACCTCGTTGATCAAGCCACTCAGGAGCAGCATTCCCAAGAACAGTTCGGCTTTACTCCCCTGCCTTACCGTCCCGATCAGGCCTTTTCAGACCTTCTCGCCCTGTTGGACGATCGCATCGAATCAGAAGGCATCCAAGTCGGCTTACCGGAATGTTTCCTCCATGACATGTGGACTCTCTGTAACGAAGCAGTTGAACCGATCTCTAATCGCATCTGGCTGGAAGGAAACCTTGATGGTCGGAACAAAACCAAAGCGCGAACAAGGGAGCTGACATATCAAGCCCTGATCGAGTTTATTGAGTCCCGTTCACGAGAAAGAAGTTGATCCATGCTTCCCTTCTCTCACCCCCCTGATACGAGATCGACTCATTTATTCGAAGCCTCTCCTTGTATGAGGCTCAAAAAGAAGAGGAAGACATGGGACCAAAAAGGTATTGGTTGATGAAGTCGGAGCCCTCCACATTCTCGATTGATGATTTGATGCAATCTCCCCACAAGACAACCTATTGGGATGGAGTACGCAACTATCAAGCTCGCAATTTCATGCGCAGTATGACGGTCGGTGATCATGTGCTGTTCTACCACAGCAACGTCGATCCGCCGGCAGTCGTCGGCATCGCGGAGGTCGTCAAAACCGCCTACCCTGATCCGACACAATTCGACAGGAAGGACAAACACTACGACCCGGACAGCAAACCATCTGAGCCCAGGTGGGACATGGTGGACATTAAGTATGTTCGAAAATTTGCTCGGGCATTGACCTTGGATGAATTGAGGGAAGAGAGCAAGCTGAAAGGAATGGTGTTGTTGAAGAAAGGATCTCGTCTCTCAGTTCAGCCGGTTAGCCCCATGGAGTGGAGGCACATCACCAGCCTAGGATAAGGCTTAGTTGTTCACCGGTCATGTACTGGCCTTTCCATCGTCCATATGCCGATGTTGCCAGTCCAACCAGGCATGACCCAGTTCGTGCGCGAGAATATATCGACGGCGAGTGACAGGAAGTCGCTTCCGTACGTAGATAGTCTTTGTGTCATCATCCCAAATTCCATCGGCATTTGCATCGCGCTTATCCATTTCCGCATCGGATAATTGTCGAACCGAAATCCGGTAGCCGAACGGAAGGACAACCTGATTGGGAATGCGTAACATCTTTTTTCGTTCTCTGACCATTGTCCCCATCGTTCACCCCATCTTCCTCCCAACACTGACTTAGCCTATCATAACAAGGCAGGCCGAGTGTTGACCATTTTCTCCATTTTTATCCATGTCTTACGGGTTTCTTCCCGCCTAGAACAGCTCTGGCCACTTTCGACCGCTGTCCCTCTCGTAACAGTTCCCCCCTCGCTCAAATTTGTGTATCATCGACCTATGGAACCTGACCTTCCCCTGATTTCACAGACACCTCCAGAAGGAGGAGAATGATGAAATCGGA
>JAICWG010000036.1 GCA_025934915.1 Nitrospira sp. | reverse complement strand
TCTATGTGTTGACGAAGGAAGAGGGGGGGCGGCATACGCCGTTCTTCAATGGGTACCGGCCGCAGTTCTACTTCCGGACGACGGATGTGACGGGGGTGGTGCAGTTGAATCCGGGGGTAGAGATGGTGATGCCGGGCGACACTGTGAGTGTGACGGCGGAGTTGATCAGTCCGATCGCGATGGATCAGGGGTTGCGGTTTGCCGTGCGTGAGGGCGGGAAGACGGTCGGCTCGGGTGTCGTCACGGAAATTCTGGCGTAAGAGAGACATTGGCCGCTTGACAGCTTAGGAGTGAATGAAGTGAAAGTCGATCAGCGGATCAGAATCAGATTGAGGGGATTTGACTACCGAGTGCTGGATCAGTCAGTCACGGAAATTGTCGAGACTGTTCGGCGCAGCGGAGCCAGGGTGGTGGGTCCAATTCCGCTTCCCACGAGAATTGAAAAAATTACGGTGCAGCGGTCGACGCACGCCGATAAGAAATCTCGAGAGCAATTTGAGATGCGCACGCACAAGCGATTGCTAGATATTATGGAGCCTACGCCTGAGACGATGGATTCGTTGATGAAGCTGAATCTGGCGGCAGGAGTGGATGTAGAGATAAAACTGTGAGGATGTTTGAGCCTGAGGTCGAGTATAGTCTCGGCCGTCTTTTTAATTATGCGGTGAGTCAATGACGAATGGACTGATTGGAAAAAAGCTGGGAATGACCCAAGTTTTCGACAAGAGTCGTCTGACGCCGGTGACGGTGATCGAGGCGGGTCCATGCCGAGTGGTGACGGTAAGGACGAAAGAGCGGGATCGATATGAAGCGGTTCAGCTTTCTTTTGGCGAAGTCAAAGACCGCAGACTGTCGAAGCCGGAGTTGGGTCATCTGAAGAAAAATCAAGCGCCTCCCAGTCGAGTATTGCGCGAGTTTAGAAAAGACGGAGAGCTGACTGTGGGGCAGTTGGTGACGGTGGGTATGTTCAAGAAGGGCGACTGGGTCGACGTGATCGGTGTATCGAAGGGTAAAGGATTTCAGGGTGTCGTCAGGCGCCATCACTATGCAGGTGGTCCTGAGTCGCATGGGTCTATGTTTCATCGCGCCCCTGGATCTATCGGAGCAAGTTCGTTTCCCTCTCGCGTGTGGAAGGGGAAGACTCTGCCTGGCCATATGGGATCGGAGCGGGTCACGGTTCAACGGTTGAAAGTCATCGAGTCGCGATCCGAAGAAAATCTCCTCTTTGTCCGCGGGGCCGTTCCTGGGGCCGCTAATGGCGTTGTTGTCGTGCGAAAGTCGAAGAAGAGTTAGTATGCCTACTATCGATTTAGTTGATTTGCAGAAAAAGAAGGTGGGAACGGTCGATTTATCTCCGCAAGTATTCGGTTGTGCGCCACGTGTTGCCTTGGTGCATGAAGCGGTCGTCATGCAACGTGCTTGTGAACGCAGGGGAACGGCCTCTACGTTGCGGCGCGGTGAAGTGAGTGGGTCCGGTAAAAAGCCATGGAAACAAAAACATACGGGGCGTGCGCGGGCTGGGTCCCTTCGCTCTCCTGTCTGGCGCCATGGAGGGAGTGTTTTTGGACCGAAGCCAAGAAGCTACGCCTATTCCATGCCGAAGAAAAAGTATCGTATTGCGCTGCAGAGCGCCTTATCAGCCAAAGTGGCGGAGGGAAAATTGTTTATCGTGTCTGATCTTTCTCTGCAGCAGCCCCGGACGAAATTATTGGCGCAAGCGTTAAAACAGTTCACTGGGGGAGATCACGCGCTGGTGATCGTCGGTAAAGAACAGCCGGAAATCTTGAAGGCTGCAGGCAATTTGACTGCTGTGAAAGTACTCAGTGCTGATCAGTTGAACGTGTATGACGTTGTTCGCGCCCAAGTGATCATGCTCGCTGAGCGAGAGCTTGGCCCTGTGAGCGAGGTGTGGTCATGAAAGTTGATAGTCACAGAGTCTTGATTCGGCCGTTATTGACGGAGAAGATTACCGGACTTCGCGAAAAAACGAATACGGTCGGTTTTGTGGTTCATCCTAACGCGAATCGCATTCAAATCAGGCAGGCCGTCGAGGCGCTGTTAAAAGTCAAGGTTGAGAAGGTCAACATCATGAATATCCGTGGAAAAATCAAGCGACTAGGCCGGTTTTCTGGCCGGCGCTCCGATTGGAAGAAGGCGCTGGTGACTCTTAAGGAAGGGGAGAAGTTGGAGATGTACGAAAGCGCCTAGTGATGTCGGTGGTCTATCTGTTCGTGAAATGTTGAAGGTGGGAGCATCATCATGGGGTTGAAATCGTATCGGCCAACGTCTCCAGGTCGCCGAGGTATGACGTCCGTGGTGACCGAGGAATTAACCAACAAGAAACCAGAGAAATCGTTGACCGCTTTTCATCTTCGGAGTGGAGGGCGGAACAACGATGGTCGGATGACCGTCCGGTTTCGTGGTGGAGGGCACAAGCGGCTCTATCGCACGATTGATTTCTTGCGCAATAAAGTTGGGGTTCCGGCGCGGGTGGAAGCGATTGAGTACGATCCAAATCGATCCGCAAGAATCGCACTCTTGAAGTATCGGGACGGGGAGAAGCGGTATATTTTGGCCCCTGTCGGGGTGAGCGTGAATGATGAAATACAATCCGGTCCACAGGCGGAGATCCGACCGGGGAATGCACTGCCACTGATCAATATGCCTCTTGGTACGACCATCCACAACCTTGAATTAAAGGCTGGAAAGGGAGGTCAGTTGATTCGAAGTGCCGGCGGGTTCGCGCAGGTCATGGGGCGTGACGGCGATTATGTGCAGGTGCGTCTGAAGTCCGGGGAAATGCGTAGAATCTTAGGAATTTGTATGGCGACCGTCGGGCAAGTCGGCAACGTTGATCACGAAAACGTCAGCGTTGGGAAGGCCGGACGGAGTCGTTGGAAAGGAAAAAGACCGCATGTGCGAGGGGTTGCAATGAACCCTGTCGACCATCCTCACGGCGGCGGGGAGGGGAAATCCGGGCAGGGAAACCCACATCCTGTCTCTCCATGGGGTCTTCCCACCAAGGGCTATAAGACCAGACAGAACAAGAAGACGGACAAGTTTATTATTGCTCGACGTAAGTCAGGGGTGCGTAATGCCTAGATCGGTACGTAAAGGAGCGTTTGTCGACGGTCATCTCCTCAAAAAAGTTGAGCAGATGAATCAGACGAAGGACCGCAGATTGATCAAAACGTGGTCGCGACGATCGACAGTCGTTCCTGACATGATCGGCCATACGTTCGCAGTTCATAACGGGAAGAAATTTATTCCCGTGTTCGTGACCGAGAACATGGTCGGACATAAACTAGGTGAGTTTTCACCGACTCGGTTCTTCAAGGGACATGGCCAGGCCAGGACTGAAAAAGCCGTCGCCCTTAAGTAGATAAAGTTAGTCGGTAAGTTTATCAAGCGTTGGCGCGACGCGTGACGCCATCGATCATGAGGAATTGGCCGGTAACAGGGTTTGAAAATGACTGAAGCACATGCAATTCTGAGGTTTGTTCGTGTTGCGCCGCGCAAAGCCAAGCCGGTGATCGATATGATTCGCGGAAGGCAGGTGCCGATGGCATTGGCTATGCTGAAGCACACCCCTCGCCATGCTGCGCGGGTGGTTGAAAAAATCGTTCATTCTGCTGTGGCAAATGCCGAGCTGAAGGAGATGGGTGATAGCGAATCAATGGTAATCTCCAGGGCCTTCGTCGATTGCGGCCCAACGTATAAGCGTGTACGTGCCAGGTCGATGGGGCGAGCCAATGCAATTCAAAAGCGCACGAGTCACATTACCGTCGTCGTGACGGCACCGGAAACTCAGGGCAAGAGGAAATAGTTCATTTCTCTCTATTGAGGCATACAACGCATGGGTCAAAAAACACATCCAATCGGCTATCGGCTTGGCTACAACTACACTTGGAGCTCCCGCTGGTATGCAGGAAAAGATTACGCCAAGCTGCTCCATCAGGACGTCAAGATTAGAAAAATGGTCAAGGCGCGGCTATATCATGCCGGCGTATCGAAAGTCGAAATTGAACGCTCGGGCGATCAAACCAGGGTGATCATTCATACCGCTCGCCCCGGCATCATTATCGGGCGCAAAGGGGCAGAAGTCGATAAGTTGAAGGCCGACCTTGAAAAACAGTACGGGGGGCAGGTCTACATCACGGTCAAGGAAATCAAGAAACCTGAGCTTGATGCTCAGTTGGTCAGCGAAAATGTCGCGACTCAGCTCGAGAAGCGCGTCGCCTTTCGGAGAGCCATGAAGCGCAGTGTTCAGTCTGCCTTGAGGCTTGGTGCTCAGGGTATCAAGATCATGGTGGCTGGTCGTCTGGGTGGCGCCGAAATAGCCAGGACGGAGTGGTATCGAGAAGGGCGTGTGCCGCTGCATACGCTCCGTGCCGAAATAGATTATGGATTCGCCGAAGCGCACACGACAATGGGGCAAATCGGGGTGAAAACCTGGATCTACAAAGGAGAGCTTCTTCCTGTTCAGCCTATCAAGGCCGAATCATCTTTAGAACGACGGTTTGGGTGAGGAGATCGAGCTGTGTTAGCGCCTAAGAAAGTCAAATTCAGAAAAATGCAGAAGGGCCGGATGACGGGTAAGGCCTATCGTGGAGGGCAGATTACCCTGGGAGAGTTTGGTCTGAAGGCATTGGAGCCAGGATGGGTGACCAGTCGGCAAATTGAGGCCGCACGCATTGCTATTACTCGGTATGTGAAGCGAGGTGGACAGGTGTGGACACGCATTTTCCCTGACAAACCCATCACCAAAAAGCCGGCGGAAACTCGAATGGGTAAGGGGAAGGGTAATCCTGAATACTGGGTTGCTGTTGTGAAGCCTGGCCGGATTCTTTATGAGATGGACGGAGTCACTCCCGAAGTCGCTCGAGAGGCGTTTCGTCTTGCTTCGCACAAGTTGCCGATTTCCACGAAGTTGGTCGTTCGCGGAGAATTTGGATAAGTTCTTGAAGATCTAAAGAGGTACAGGGATATGGCGTTGGACGTCAAAGAGCTCCAGCAGCTGGAGGTGGGTGAACTTCTAGACAAAGAAAAGCAGCTTGTGCAAGAGCTGTTCAATCTCCGCTTTCAGTTCGGCTCAGGGCGTCTCGAGAATCCCATGCAAATCCGGAAAACGAAGCGCGATATTGCACGGGTGAAAACAGTTCTCCAGCAAGTGAAAGCCCGAGTAGAAGGGACTAAAAGGTAAAGGACGCTATGGCTGAGGTGGTAAAGCGTCGTCATTGGTATGGCGACGTCGTCAGTAACAAGATGCAAAAGACCGTCGTCGTCGTGGTTTCGAGGTCGGTCGTTCATCCGGTCTATAAAAAAGTTCTGAGGCGAGTGACAAGACTCAAAGCTCACGATGAAAACGGCATGTGCAAGGTGGGAGATCGGGTCAAGCTTGTGCAGACCAGGCCGCTGAGCAAGCAAAAGAACTGGCGTGTTGTTCAGGTCATGGAAAAGGGTCAACCTGAAAAATAAGAGGCGGTATTTCTTGTGGTCTTTCGTTTTTTGTTGCGTGTAGGAATATAGCGATGATTCAGAACTATACTTATATGGATGTGGCCGATAACTCAGGTGCAAAACAGGCCATGTGTTTTCATGTTTTCGGAGGGACGAGACGCCGTTATGCATCGCTGGGCGATGTCGTGGTGGTGGCTGTCAAGGAGGCGATCCCTCAGGCCAGTGTGAAGAAGGGGGATGTGAGTCGGGCCGTCATTGTCCGAACGACGAAGGAGGTTCGTCGGGAAGATGGATCCTATATCAAGTTTGATCGAAATGCGTGCGTCTTAATCAATAAAGAGGGTGAACCGATTGGAACGCGCATATTTGGTCCAGTTGCCCGCGAGCTTCGTTGGAAGAAATTCATGAAGATCATTTCCTTGGCACCTGAAGTTTTGTAGGGCAGGACGAACGAGGGACATCGTGGAAGCACTCAGAAAGAGCAAAATTCGCAAAGGGGATACAGTTGTCGTGGTTTCTGGTCGTGAGCGAGGCAAGACAGGGAAGGTGCTGTCGATCGACCTGCGTGCAGGGAAGGTGGTTGTTGAGAAGCTGAATATCATCAAGCGACACACAAAGCCGAATCAGAAGGCTAAGCAGGGGGGTATTCTTGAGCGAGAGGCGCCTCTTCAGATTTCCAACGTTATGTTTTTTTGTCCGGTCACGCAGAAGCCCACCCGGATAGGGATCAGGGTTTTGGGAGATGGGCGACGAGTGCGCTTCAGTAAGAAATCCAACGAGACTGTGGAATAGGTTACGTAATGGCCAAGGAACAGAAAAACCGACCCAGTAAGCCGTCTGAGCGAAAATCCTCGAAGAAAGATCTGGCCCCGCAATTGGACCAGGGAAGCGAGGAGTCCAAGTTTCGACCGCGACTTCAAGACACGTATGAGCAACAAGTCGTCCCGGCACTTATGAAGGAGTTTGGGTATGAGAACGTGATGCAGGTTCCCAAGCTTGAGCGTATGGTATTGAACGTCGGAATGGGTGAGGCGATTCAAAATGTGAAGCTCTTGGAGAGTGCGGTGACAGAATTGGGAATGATCACCGGGCAAAAGCCGGTCGTCACTCGAGCCAAAAAAGCCATCGCCGGATTCAAGCTCAGGCAAGGATTGCCCATCGGTGCGAAGGTGACGCTCCGCAGCCGGCGGATGTATGAGTTTTTTGATCGACTGGTGACGTTGGCGCTTCCTCGTATCCGAGACTTCCGTGGTGTGTCTCCGAAGGCCTTTGATGGACGGGGGAACTATACTCTTGGCTTAAAAGAGCAGCTCATCTTCCCTGAAATCAAGTACGATGAAGTCGCCTCTATCCATGGGATGGACATTACGGTTGTTACCACGGCCAGGACGAACGACGAAGGGAAAGCTCTTTTGAAGCACCTGGGTATGCCGTTTCGCGCGTGAGAGCGACGTGAAACAACGGTGTCTGTTTGAACGGAAGGAGTGCGTGTGTCACGATTGGCACTGAGAAATAAGGCAGCAACAAAGCAGAAGTTTTCCACGCGGGACTATCATCGGTGTGGAGTCTGTGGTCGAGTTCGCGGATATCTCCGTCGGTTTCGGATGTGTCGAATTTGTTTCCGAGTCATGAGTCTGCGCGGAGAGATTCCTGGAGTGCGAAAATCTAGCTGGTAGTAGGTGTTCTCACGCCGGTGACTGCCAATGGAGGATAGAAGGATATAGCATGGTTACCGATCCAATCGGCGATCTTCTTGTTCGTTTAAAGAATGGCGCTCAACGCCGTTATGAGACAGTCACGGTTCCAACCTCAAAGCTGAAGCGTGCCATTTTGGAGATTTTGAGGCAGGAAGGCTATGTTGATGCTGTCGAGGATGGGGTTCATGACGGGCATCCCATTCTTACTGTGCGTCTTCGATATGTAGGCGAGGGACAGCCTATGATCACCGGGATGGAGCGTGTCAGCAAGCCGGGGTGTCGCGTCTATGTCGGCAGTCAGGCTATCAAGAAGGTCCGCAATGGGATTGGTGTGTCCATCCTTTCTACATCAAAAGGAATCATGACCGACCAAGAGTCCCGCAAGAGTCGTCTTGGGGGTGAGGTCCTCTGTTCGGTATGGTAGGCAAATAAGTTATTTCGATCTCGAGTGAAGGGTATAACAGGCCATGTCCCGCATTGGAAAAAAACCGATTGCAATTCCGGGTGGAGTGGAAGTCAAAGTTGCCGGATCAACCGTGTCCGTCAAGGGCCCATTAGGCAAGCTGGATTGGTCGCTCGTGCAAGGGGTAGGCGTTGCCGTCAATAATGGTCAGGTCGTTGTCGGCCGTTCGAGTGACGATCGTAAGTTGAGAGCGTTGCACGGGCTGACCCGTGCGGAATTGAGCAATATGGTCCACGGGGTCACCAAGGGGTACGAACGTTCGCTTGAAATCACTGGAGTGGGGTACAAGACACAAATTCAGGGTCGGACATTAAGTTTCAATGTGGGGTATATCAATCCAGTGATCTATCAGGTACCGGCGGGTATCGATGTGAAAGTGGACAAGCAGACGCTCATCAACATCAGGGGAGTTGATAAGCGGTTGGTGGGCCAGGTGGCGGCTGATCTGCGAGCCATCAAGCCGCCGGATGTGTATAAGCAAAAGGGTGTTCGCTACGCAGGCGAGATATTGCGCAAGAAGGAAGGCAAGACTGGGAAATAGGAACTGGCCATGAATGCTGCAGACAAAGTTCGACAACTTGATCGACGACGCCGGCGAGTCAGGCGTGTGATTCTGGGGACGGTAGAACGGCCCCGACTGAACGTATTTAGGAGCGCGGCCCATATTTATGCTCAGATTATCGATGATATTCGAGGCACGACCCTGGCGGCTGCGTCATCGCTCGATAAATCATTACGTAAGTCCCTCAAGTCGACCGGCGGAATTGAAGCGGCCAAGGCGGTAGGGAAATTGATCGCCGATCGGGCCAAGGCCGCCAAGGTGAGCACTGTGGTTTTTGATCGAGGCGGCCGGATGTACCACGGCCGAATCAAGGCGCTTGCAGATGCGTCGCGTGAAGGGGGTCTGCAATTTTAGATTGGGATGCATACGAGGCGATCGAGAGAAGCGTGCGAATCGTAACTGAACTTAGGACTGAGGGGTAAGAGCGTGCGAGTCAATCCCGATGAGTTAAGCCTGAAAGACAAAGTCGTGTTTATCAATCGCGTCGCAAAAGTTGTGAAAGGTGGAAAGCGGTTCAACTTCTGCGCGCTCGTTGTGGTCGGTGATGGTCATGGGTGGGTTGGGATGGGTAAGGGAAAAGCCGCTGAAGTTCCGGTTGCGATTTCAAAGGCCGTCGAACAAGCCAAGAAGCACCTCGTTCACGTCCCGCTGAAGGGCGGAACCATCCCACATGAAGTGCATGGTCTGTTTGGGGCAGAACACGTGTTGCTCAAGCCGGCCGTTGACGGTACCGGAATCATTGCCGGAGGGGCGGTTCGTGCCGTGGTTGAACTAGTCGGTGCGCATAACGTCATCGCAAAAACATTGGGCCGTGGGAACCCTTTCAATGCGGTTCGTGCAACGCTAAACGGGCTTACCCAATTGAGAAATTTGGATGATGTTCTTCGCTTCCGTCGACAAACAGTCGCTGAAGGGCGAGAAAGGGCTACGGTTTGATGGGGTCAACAAAGACATCAGGAAGTCCAGAGCACAGCGTTCAAAGTGTGCGCGTGACATTGCGACGTAGCCCCATTGGAACACCTGAACGGCATCGCCTTGTATTGCGTGGTCTGGGCCTTCGGCGCATTCGACAGACGGTTATCCATCCCGACACGCCTCAGGTGCGAGGAATGATCTATAAAGTCGGTTATCTGCTTGAGGTTGGAAAGCCATGAACCTCCATGATTTGGCTCCCTCACAAGGAGCAAAGAAGCGACGGAAGCGTATAGGACGGGGGCCTGGGTCCGGTCACGGAAAAACCGCAACCAAAGGTCATAAGGGACTGCTGGCTCGATCAGGAGGCGGCAAACGTCCAGGATTTGAGGGTGGCCAGATGCCGTTGGTGCGTCGGCTGCCCAAGTTCGGATTTACCAACCCATCCCGGACGGAATATGCTGTCGTCAACATTAAGAGTTTTGAACGGTGGGTCGGAAACGAGACGATCACTCCGCAAGCCATGGTTGATGCTGGATTGGTAAAGCGAAAAAAGCTGCCGATTAAAATTCTTGGCAATGGTGAGTTGAAGAAGTCCCTCGTTGTTCAGGCTCACAAGTTCAGTAAATCGGCTGAAGCAAAGATCCAAGCAGCCGGAGGACGAGTCGAGGTCATCGGCGGTGCTTGAACGGCTTCTGACCAGTTTTCAGAATATCTTCAAGATCCCCGAGCTGCGCACTCGTGTTCTCTTCACGCTCGGAATGCTTGTGGTGTATCGGATCGGGTCTCACATCCCGACTCCCGGTATCAACGGTGAAGCCCTTTCCGAGTTTTTGCAGAAACAGGGCGGGGCTTTGCTGGGGTTTCTCGATATTTTCTCCGGCGGGTCATTATCCCGTCTGACGATCTTTGCGCTAGGCATCATGCCATACATCAGCGCATCGATCATCCTCCAATTGCTGACAGTCGTCATCCCGCATTTGACCAAATTGGCCAAAGAGGGTGAACGAGGTCGAAAGAAAATCATTCAATATACCCGGTTCGGGACAATCGGTATTGCCTTGATTCAGGGGTTTGGTATTGCGGTTGGGTTGGAACAAATGAATCAGGGGGCGTTCGTCCTCAACGCGGGATGGGGATTCCGCCTCATGACCGTCATCACATTGACGGCCGGCACGGGTTTCTTGATGTGGCTCGGTGAACAGATCACCGAACGAGGAATCGGCAATGGAATCTCTTTAATCATTTTTGCCGGGATTGTCGCCAGGCTGCCTGCGGCCGTGGCGCAGACCTACAACCTGTACGAAATCGGCCAGCTCAATGCGTTCTTATTGATTGCATTGACTCTGTTGATGATCGGCGTTGTCGCCGCGATTGTTTTTTTAGAAAGCGGGCGACGGAAAATTCCTGTGCAGTATGCAAAACGGGTGATTGGACGACGAGTCTATGGAGGGCAGAGCACGCACATTCCGCTGAAGATCAATACGGCTGGGGTCATTCCTCCCATATTTGCTTCGTCGATCATCGCGTTTCCTGCCACCATAGCGGGGTTTTTTGAGACGCCATGGGTGAAAGCGATCGGGACGCAACTGGCTCCGGGATCGTTGCTCTACACGTTGATGTATGTGGGGCTCATCATCTTCTTCTGTTTCTTCTACACCGCGGTGGTCCTTAACCCCGTCGATATGGCAGACAACATGAAAAAGTACGGAGGCTTTATTCCCGGTATCAGGCCAGGCCAACGAACCTCTGACTATATCTACAATGTCCTCACGAAGATTACATTTTCGGGCGCCATCTATCTGGCCATCGTCTGTGTGATTCCTGAATTTTTGATTTATAAGCTTAATGTTCCCTTTTATTTTGGTGGCACCTCCCTGTTGATCGTCATTGGTGTGGGTCTGGATACGGCTCAGCAAATTGAATCCCATATGTTGATGCGAAATTATGAAGGATTTTTAGGTAAGGGCATGGCTCCGTTGCGCGGGAGAAGCGGTTAGAAACATGCGACTTGTGTTTCTTGGCGCTCCAGGTGTTGGGAAAGGCACGCAGGCTGATAAAGTCGCCGTTCAGTATCGCATTCATAAAATTTCGACCGGTGACTTGCTTCGAGAGGCGGTTCGGAATAAGACGCCTCTTGGCCTTGAAGCTAAAGAACATGTGGATCAAGGAAGGTTGGTCCCGGATTCAGTCGTCATAGGACTGGTACGGGAGAAGCTGGCTGATCCATCACATGCTAATGGTTTTATTCTTGATGGGTTTCCAAGGACGGTTCCTCAGGCGGAAGCGCTTGCGAAGGTGCTTGCTGAACGAGGCCTTCAGTTGGATCGAGTGATTAATTTCAAGGTTTCTCGTGAGGAAATTGTGGAGCGGCTGAGCGGTCGTCGGAGCTGTCCCAAGTGTCAGGCGATTTATCATGTGCAGTTCGCTCCATCCAAGAGGGGTGATCTCTGTGAACGATGCGGAGAAGCGTTGGTTCAGCGAAGTGACGATCAGCGGGAGGCGATCGGGACGCGTCTCCGTGTGTACGAAGAACAGACAGCGCCGTTGATCAACTTTTATGAGAAGCAGCGGTTATTGTCGTATCTTAACGGTGCCGAGGCGGTTGAAACGGTATACCACAACCTCGTGAAAGCGCTCGTGGTACCCCAGACGGCATGATCATTCTGAAAACGCCCGCCGAGATAGCGGTGATGGCAGAGGCGTCAAGAGTGGTGGCTGAAGCGCTTGAGGTTGTGAGGAAAGCGGTCTGCCCTGGTATCAGCACGGAAGAGCTGGACCGTATTGCCGAGGAAGCGATACGAGCCAGGGGGGCGGTTCCAGCGTTCAAAGGCTACCGGAACTATCCTAAGACCCTCTGTACATCCGTGAACGAGCAGGTCGTTCATGGTATTCCTTCGAAGCGAAAGCTGAAGGAGGGGGATATCATCGGGCTGGATCTCGGTGCTATTGTGGGCGGGTTCTATGGGGATTCAGCGGTAACAGTGGCGGTTGGTCGGATCGCGGAAGAAACGGCAAAATTGGTTCAGGTGACGGAAGAGGCGCTCTATCGTGGAATAAAACAGGCTGTGGTCGGCAATCGTTTGACAGACATCTCGAACGCCGTGCAACAACATGTTGAATCCGCCGGGTTCTCAGTTGTCACCGAGTTTGTGGGGCATGGAATTGGTCGGCAACTGCATGAAGAACCTCAAGTTCCTAACTATGGGAAGCCTGGTCAGGGGCCTCGATTGCAACCGGGTATGGTCCTGGCGATCGAACCAATGGTGAACATGGGGCGGAGTGCCGTTCGCGTTCTTGAGGATCGGTGGACAGCAGTTACAGTAGATGGGAGCTTATCTACTCACTTTGAGCATACGATTGCCATTCAACCCAGCGGAGCGCCACGCATTTTGAGTCAATTGGAAAAGACCGAGATTTAATTCATCAGGAAAGAATACAGAAGGACGTGGCAAAAGAAGACATTATTGAAATCCAAGGCTCGGTAGTAGAGACGCTTCCTAACGCTATGTTTCGGGTCAAGTTGGATAACGGCCATATCATATTGGCTCACATCTCGGGGAAAATGCGGATGCATTTTATCCGTATCCTTCCCGGCGATAAGGTCACGGTGGAAATGTCACCATACGATTTGACCAGGGGCCGAATTACCTATCGCTTCAAGTAACGGGAGTGACGAATTGTTATGAAGGTCAAATCATCAGTGAAGCCCATATGTGCTAAATGCAAGGTTGTGCGTCGTCGAGGGGTCGTGCGGATTCTATGCAAAAATCCGCGTCATAAGCAGCGGCAAGGATAAATGGAGATTCTCGAACTGTCACCCTTGAGCTTCGGGCTGGTAGGGCAAGCTCAACCAGCGAAGCGGTTGATGATCTAGTGCACAGCACTCATATCTGGAGGGAGAATGGCACGTATTGCCGGCATCGATTTACCACGGAATAAACGAACGGATATCGGACTGAGCTACATCTATGGAATCGGACGGATATCGGCTCAGAAAATTCTCACTGAAGCGGGGATCGATGGAGCGGTCCGTGTCAAGGATCTGAGCGAAGATAAGATCGTCAAATTGCGTGAAATCATTGAGCGTGATTACCGGGTCGAAGGAGACCTACGCAAAGAAGTGTCGCTGAATATCAAGCGACTGATTGATACGGGGGCCTATCGAGGATTGCGTCATCGCAAAGGCCTGCCCGTCCGCGGACAACGAACCAAGACCAATGCTCGGACACGTAAAGGACGGCGTGCGGGCGTCAGTAGCAAGCCGAGACCCACGGTGACCAAAGGGGCCTAAAGGAGCCCAAGCACCTAGTTCGCCGAAACAGTCGGAGGAGTTCGCATGAGCGTCAAAAAAGTGAAAAAGAAGGAGCGTCGGATTGTTCAGAGTGGGGTGGCACATGTTCAGGCGTCATTCAACAATACGATTGTGACCATCACTGACATGAGCGGAAACACAGTGGTATGGGCAAGCGCAGGCAATCAAGGATTCAAAGGATCGAGGAAGAGCACTCCCTTTGCCGCTCAACGGGCGGGTGAAGCCGCCGCGCGAAAAGCCATGGAAAGCGGCATGCGGCAAGTTGATGTCTATGTAAATGGACCAGGTTCGGGTCGAGAATCAGCGATCCGATCACTTCAAGGAGCAGGTTTGCGGATCAATCTGATTCGCGACGTCACGCCAATTCCGCATAATGGGTGTCGGCCTCCCAAACGACGACGCGTATGACGTCATGCATGGATGGTCAGCATGGCTGAACGAGATCGTATGACCAGTTTTCAGTGAATCGATAATTTTTTTTGCGAGGAGGCAGCAGTGGCAAGGTATCGTGGTCCAGTCTGTCGGTTGTGTCGGCGAGAAGGTGAGAAGCTCTTTCTCAAGGGTACGCGTTGTATGACGGAAAAATGCGCCATAGAGCGCAGAAGTTATCCGCCTGGCCAACATGGGCAGGGACGACAGCGAACCTCTGACTATAGTCTGCAGTTGCGCGAAAAGCAGAAGCTGCGTCGAATCTATGGACTTCAGGAACGCCAATTCCGCGGTGTTTTTGAACGTGCGGAACGACAGACCGGGGTCACGGGCGATGCTTTGCTGCGTTTGCTCGAATGTCGTTTGGACAATGTCGCATATCGCTTAGGATTCAGTGCGTCGCGCAAGCAAGCTCGTCAAATGGTGAGTCATGGTCATTTTACAGTAAACGGCAAGAAGATCACGGTGGCTGGGGCATTGGTGAAATCTGGAGATGTGATCGAAATTCGTGAACGGAGTCGTGACTTGGCCGCAATCCAGGCGGCATTGGAGTCAGTTGATAGTCGAGGCATTCCTGATTGGCTTGAACTTGACAAAGGAGCGTTCAAGGGCACTGTCCGCGCATTGCCGGCCAAAGAGCAGATCGTGTTGCCGGTCAACGAACAGATGGTAGTGGAATTGTACTCGCGATAGTCCGCCGTTCTGAGAGATGGGGTTCGTTCTTTCGACATCGGCATTATCTGCCGATGTCTTAGTCACTCGATGGTATGGAGGGTGGGTCATGATCAAAGCGATGAAAGACTTTCAGATCCCAATGCGGGTGGAAGTCGACAAGGATGCACATTCTCCCACATTTGGGCGGTTCACCACGGAAGCGTTTGAACGGGGGTTTGGCACCACGATCGGTAATGCCCTCCGTCGCATTTTGCTGTCGTCGCTCACGGGGGCTGCGGTGACCACCGTAAAGATTGAAGGGGTCGTGCATGAGTTTTCGACGATTTCGGGTGTGACGGAAGATGTCACGGCAATCATTCTGAATATCAAGAGCTTGAGACTGGCGCTCCACACGGATAAACCGAAAACGATACGATTGAAAAAGAAGGGACCTGGAGAAGCAAAGGGGGCAGACATTCTTCACGATGGCGACGTGGCGATTCTGACACCTGATTTGCATCTTGCCACGCTCGACAAGGATGCGACTCTGGACATCGAGATGACGGTGAAACATGGCCGTGGTTATGTGCCATCCGAGCGGAACAAAGAAGAAGGACTGCCGATCGGGGTGATTGCCATTGATTCCATCTTCTCTCCGATCAGGAGAGTCAATTTCCATGTCGAAAATGCGCGGGTCGGTCGTATGACCGACTATGACAAACTGACGATGGAGATCTGGACCGACGGCACCATCAGCCCTCGTGATGCCCTCTCTACGGGGGCCGGGATTTTGCGTGAGCATCTGGATATTTTTATCAATCCTGAAGAGCGCAGCGAAGGGAAGAGCGAAGCGGGCTACGAGGAATCTCATCGGGAAGTGAACAAGAATCTCTCTCGTAGCGTGAATGAGTTGGAGTTGTCCGTTCGCGCGGCCAATTGCCTCAAGAACGCGAACATCAAAACGATCGCTGACCTTGTGCAAAAGTCAGAAGGTGAGATGCTCAGGACAAAAAACTTCGGGAAAAAGTCCCTCAATGAGATTAAAGAAATTCTTTCTGAAATGGGTCTTTCATTAGGAACAAAGATAGAGGCTGCGTCTCCACACAATGGAAGCTCAAAACCTGAATGATGCTTTCCAATCAAGAGGACTACCGTGCGACATAGAAAAAAGGGGCGACAACTTGGGCGGCAGACGAAGCATCGGGGGGCGTTGTTTCGGAACTTAGTGACCTCGTTGTTAGACCAAGAGCGTATCGAGACCACTGGAGCCAAGGCTAAAGAGGTACGAGGGTTTACCGATCGTATGATCACCCTTGGCAAGGAAGGTACGTTGCCTGCTCGTCGACGAGTCTTGGGATTTCTTCGCAGCAAGGCCGTTGTGTCTAAATTGTTCAGCGATGTGGCGGCACGATTCAAAGATCGATCCGGGGGGTACACCAGGATCGTCAAAACTCGCCGCCGCATTGGCGATGCAGCTGAAATGGTTGCTATCGAGTTAGTTTCTCGTCAGGAACCAGCCGCAAAGAAAAAGTCCGATGTTCGTACTGGTCAGCCTGCACAGACCGGTGCCGGAACGTCGGCATAGTCTTTTAGTCACGAATATTCAGCTGCCAATCTTGAGACTCCCATGTGTCGACACATGGGAGTCTTTTTATTTCCGGGTCCCCGGAGGACGTTTACTTGACAGACCGTGCATGCTACGATCGTGCCAGGTGTCACTGTGTAGCTATCTCGAAGGAATTTCTAGAGTATGTGGGAGCTGGTAGCGAGGCGGACTCTTCTCGCCCTGAGCGTGCTGTTAACTGCATTTCTCGGCTATCTTCTTTTCAATAACGCAGATTCAGTGCCGAGTAATCGGCCCCTCGCTCCAGGGTCGATTGAACAAGCAGATGCCAAGATTGAGGAGTTCATCTTTACCCAATCGAAAGGTGATGTCGTCCAGTGGCAAGTGCAAGCGAAACAGGCCAGACTATTTGAGCAAGATAAGCGTGCTGTGTTACGTGACGTTGCCTTCACCTTCTATGGCACAGGAGGGGATGAAATAACCGTGCACGGGGAGGAGGGAACGCTGGATACCGTGACCAAGAATTTCAGATTAGCAAATCGTCAAACGCCGATTGTTGTGGAGACTAGAAGCGGCTATACGATTTATACCAACCACTTGATCTGGATGGACCAGGCACGAGAAATTCGGACGCAAGATCCTGTGCGGATGGTGGGGCATGGGCTGGAGGTAAAAGGACAAGGCCTGCATGGGCGAATGGAATCCGAAGAATTTGAGGTTTTACAGGATGTACATGTGGATCTGGCTCCTTCTTCTTAGTGTCTTCTTTATCGGATCCACATCGACGGCTCACTCCACAGAACCTGTGAACCTGAAGAGAAGCGTGGAGGCGCCTGGTGTCCCAACCACCATCACGTCCAAGAAAATGACGGTACGAAACCAAGACAGCCAGGCGATTTTTGAGGAAACAGTTGTGCTAACCAGAGGCTCTCTCATCGTCCACTCGGATAAGATGGTCGTGTTGTTCGCTCCCGGAAACCCTGACCCCCTACAGTCAGCCGGCGTAGGAACGGATCACCAAGAATCCGTTCGGAATTCCTCGACTCCCAAAGAGCACAACGCGGCGTCGACGATGTCGAATCGCTCCGTGAGACGTGTCGAAGCGAGCGGTGACGCCCATCGTGTCAAGATCAAATACGAAAACGGTAATGCGACTTGCCAAAAAGCCGTATATTTCGTCGACGGAGAGAAGATTGTGTTGACGGGCGATCCTGTAGCTTGGGAGAAGGGCACGCGTGTCAGCGGTAAACAGATTACGATTTTTTTGACGGAAGAGCGGAGCGTGGTGGAAGGAGGCTCACACGTTCGTATCGAAGGAGAGGAGCCGAGTCATCCATGACGAGGAGTGCTCATGCTGTGTCTGACGCGCTCGCCGACCCGATCGCGGTACGACAGGGGGATTGTCTGCGTGCTACTGGATTGGTGAAAAGCTTCCGTGGCCGTAAAGTCGTCAAGGGTGTCGCCGTCGAGGTGTGTGCCGGCGAGGTGGTCGGGTTGCTCGGCCCGAATGGAGCGGGCAAGACCACAATCTTCGACATGATGGTCGGTTTATGCCAGCCCGATGAAGGGGAGATCACCTTCATCGGAGAATCCGTGACCCACCTGCCGATGTACAAACGAGCGCGTAGAGGAATCGGTTACTTGCCTCAGGAATCGTCGGTTTTTCGTCGACTCTCGGTAGAACATAATGTCTTGGCGATTCTTGAAATGCTGGGGTATGCTCGTAAAGAGCGAAGCCAACGGGTGGATGCCTTGCTCAAGGAATTAGATCTCATCCATATACGAAAGAGTATGGCCTATGCCCTCTCAGGGGGAGAACGTCGGCGTTTAGAAATTACGCGTGCCCTAGCGGCCACACCGTCGTTCATGCTGTTGGATGAGCCATTTGCAGGGATCGACCCGATAGCCGTCGCGGACATTCAGCAGATCATCACGCGGTTGAAGGGAAAAGGGATCGGCATATTGATTACCGATCACAATGTACAGGAAACGCTTTCGATCGTTGATCGTGCCTACATCATCAATGAAGGATTGATCTTGGAGGCGGGGTCCCCTGAAGCTATTGTGCAGAGTGCAACGGCCCGCGCCGTTTATCTTGGCGAGCAGTTCAAGTTGTAGAGGGGTAGCAGAGGCATTGATGAAACTTCGTCTGGTTCCACAACTCTCGCAACGGCTCATCATGACGCCTCAACTGCAGCAAGCGATTAAGCTGCTGCAGTTGTCTCGACTTGAACTGCAGCAGAGCCTCACGCAGCATCTCTTGGAAAACCCTTTGCTGGATGAAATTCAATCCGATGTCGACGAAAGCGAGTCCTTGGTTAACGAAGAGAAAGTTGAAGCCCCTCCCGCACTGGAAGGACAGGATCGGTCTGAAGCGGCGGTTGAGACACGTGAAGAACAAGGATCGCCGGAGGAGTTTTCCGCTTCCGGGTGGGAAGAATACTTCGGCAGAGATCGACGGAGCGGCGAGTCTGAATACTCCGCGCCGCAAGATGAGTTTCCTTCGTACGAGCAAACGGTGGCAAAGGCGACGTCTCTCGAGGAGCATCTCCTCTGGCAGTTGTCCTTGTCCGGGCTCGGAGATCGAGAAAAGGAACTTGGTCGCTTGATCATCGGCAATCTAGACGATGATGGTTATCTTCGCATTCCATTGGCTGAGGTCGTGGCGGGGACTGGGTTTGCCGAGTCCGAAGTCGAATCGGTGCTCAAAGACATTCAGACTTTCGATCCGACCGGGGTTGGCGCAAGAGATCTCCCCGAATGCCTTCTGCTGCAACTCGGACATTTAGGTCGGCATCCATTTGGGTCGCTTGGATCACCACCAGGAGCGCTGAAAGGATCGGTTATCGAGAGCATCGTTTTGCACCATTTGAAGGACTTAGAAAAAAAACAGTATCCCAAGGTTGCGAAGGCCTTGAACGTTACGGTCGAAGAAGTCTTCCAAGCCACCAAAATTATTGGAGAACTTGAGCCAAAACCGGGGAGGCCGTTCACAAATACTCAAAACTACGCTATCGTGCCTGATGTATTTGTGGTCAAGAATGAGGGGGAGTGGGTTGTGTTGCTAAATGACGATGGGCTTCCACGCATGAGGATCAGCCCGTATTACAAACAGCTTATTTCTTCCGGACAGGGCGGAACTCCTGAAACCAAAGCGTATATGGATGAAAAATTGCGGGCCGCTCAATGGGTCATTCGAAGCATCGAGCAACGAAATCGGACAATCGTGAAAGTGGTTTCCAGCATCGTCAAGTTCCAAGAACAATTTTTCGACCATGGCGTTCAATATCTCAAGCCTTTGGTTCTCAAGCAAGTCGCCGAAGATATTGGGATGCATGAATCGACGATCAGTCGTGTGACGGCCAATAAATATATGTATTGCCCACAGGGCATGTTGGAACTCAAGTTCTTCTTCAATGCTGGGCTTCAACGAGCTGATGAGCCCTCAGGCATGCATTCCTCCGTTTCTGTCAGGGATATGATCAAGACGATGGTGGCTGAAGAGGATACGAAGCGTCCCCTGAAAGATGAAGAAATTGCCGCTCGGCTTCGTAAGCAGGGGGTGCTTATCGCACGGAGGACCGTTGCTAAATATCGGGTCGAGCTGAACATCTCATCCGCCAGTCAACGTAAACGATTTTTTTGATCACTGTTGTTTCGCATCCAGCCAGGTCCGAATTGGAGGTGGGCATGAAGCTGAGAATCACAGGTCGCCACATGGACATCACGCCAGCGCTTAGAAGCTATGTGGAAACACGATTCGGTCGCCTGGATCGATACGGCTTGAAGATCGGATCGCTTCAAGTGGTATTGGGAGTCGAGAAGCTCCAGCATAAGGCCGAAGTCACTGGTGCAGTCAGTGGCAAACGAGTGCAAGCCAAGACATCGACTCCTGAGATGTATGCCACAATTGATGTCCTCGTCGACCGTCTGGATGCGCAGTTTCGGAAATGGAAAGATCGTCTTGTCAATCATAAGCCGACCAAACCGAAGAGATTGTGACAGCGTTCCCACGTGTGTCTCTCATGAAATCTCGCTGCTTCCCTGCTTGGGGCACTGACGCGCCTGAGCGGCCTGGCGAAATGGACCGTGCATGAGGGCACAGCACGTTTCACGTCGCTGATCGGGGTGAGACGGACTGCGATTCTGAACTAGGAATACCTCGGGCTGCTCACAGAGGCAATTACGACCCCATGGCCCGGCTGAATCTGGTCATTATAAGCGGGTTGTCCGGTTCTGGTAAGACCTATGCCCTCAAAGCATTTGAGGATGCCGGATATTTCTGCATCGATAATCTTCCCCTCGCCTTGCTCCCGACTTTTGTTGATCTCTGTAATCAGCAGCATAGCGAAATTGCCAATGTAGCTCTTGGGATTGACATTAGGGAGCGTGCGTTTTTTTCGGACTTCGTCGGTATCTTGGAAAGGGTGAAAGCTCTCGGCCATGCCGTGCAGTTGATTTTTCTTGAAGCTCGTGAGGAGGCATTGATCAGACGATTTTCAGAATCCAGGCGTCCCCACCCGCTTTTGCCGCATCTCCCCGTCTTGGATGGGATTCGATTCGAAAAGGAACGTGTAGCCGAACTTCGACGCCGGGCTGATCAAATCATTGATACGTCCGATCTGACGGTTCATGAGCTCGGTGAGTTGCTTGCGAAGCAATTTCTAGGGGAGTCCTCGGACAGGCGACTCACGATCTCAATCATGACCTTCGGATATAAATTCGGGGTGCCGTATGATATCGATTTATTGTTTGACGTGCGATTTCTTAAGAACCCATTTTTCGTGCCTGAGCTCAAGCCACTTTCCGGAGACGATCCGCGAGTCCGGGTCTTCGTTCTAACAGACCCCGAGGCCGTTTCACTCGTGGAGCAGCTCGAAGGGCTACTGAAGTTTCTCTTGCCGCTATTCCAGCGAGAGCGGCGTAGTTATCTGACCATCGGTATCGGATGTACCGGTGGACGCCATCGCTCGGTCGTGGTTGCCAATCGTCTCCAAGAAAGCCTCTCCGCGTTGGAATACGAAGTCGGCCTCAAACACCGAGATATCGACAAAACGTAGACTGTTGTTCGAGTCGTAGCCATCGATTTCTGCGCGTGATTCCCACTTCTGACCGCTTCCTTGACAGGTAGAGCATATTGACTATACTTAGCTTTGTGAATAAGCCAAGGCACTAGAACTAGTGTAAGTGCTGTAATGAAAAGACCTAAATATACATTGAGTGATGCGGGATTTAAGGCCTATCAGGTATGCGACTTATTCGACATTTCAAAGGCGACGCTCTTTCGCTGGGAACGGGAGGGTGTCATTACCCAACCCGCCCGAGACTGGAGAAACTGGCGGCTCTATACGAGAAAGAATGTGAATGAAATTGAAAAAGTTATTCGTGCTCGAAAGTCTGTCATATAAGGTGGCCGGTAACGCATGTTGACCTCACTCAAAAAGCTCGTGGAAACCGATATCGTCGCGATGCTGACTCCACGCCGGCAGTTAGTGGGACTCGACATTGGATCGAGTGCAATCAAAGTCGCTCAGCTCAAGGAAAGTAAGGGACGATATTTTCTTCAAAAATTCGGTATGAAACCACTTGAGCCAGAAGTGATTGTAGACGGGACGGTCATGGATGAAGGGCGTGTGGTCTCTGCTATTCAAGAATTGTTTGAGGAAGCCAACGTCAAGAATAAGCACGTCGCTATCTCGATTTCGGGGCACGCTGTCATTGTGAAGAAGATCAATCTCCCGCCCATGCCGGACGAAGAGTTGGAAGGGCAAGTGAAATTGGCGGCGGAGCAGTACATTCCCTTCGACATCAACGAAGTGAACATCGACTTTCATGTCTTGCCTTCGGATGCGTCAGAAGATCAGCCGGGGGATATATCGGTGATTCTTGTGGCCGCTAAGAAGGACAAGATTAATGAACTGTCCGAACTCGTCAAGGCTGCCGGACTAATCCCAGTGGTCATGGATGTCGATGCGTTTGCGGTTGAGAATATGCATGCAATTAATTATCCGATGGCGCAAGAAGAAACGACGGCGCTGGTGAATCTCGGTGCGAGCGTGATGAATGTGAACATCATCCGTGCCGGTTCATCCTTGTTTACGCGGGATATTCCGTTGGGGGGGAATAGGTACACGGAAGCGATTCAGCGCGAAATAGGGCTCTCGTTTGAGGAAGCTGAAGAGAGTAAGAAAAAGGACCAAGCAGGCGATTCTGCCGGAGTGTCGCTCACTGGTGTCATGGACAGTGTAAATGCGGAGGTCGCGTCCGAGATCGCACGGACGGTGGACTACTTCAAGACCTCAACCGCCAGTGCTGAGCTCAGTCGTGTTCTCGTCTGTGGTGGCGTAGCCCGGGCAAAAGGGCTGATTCAACAGCTCGGCGATAGGATGCAATTGCCTGTAGAAATGGCTGATCCCTTCGCCGAGATCGATATTGCAGGGTGTGGCATCGACCCTGACCTACTGGCGGATTTGGCTCCATCGGCAGCCGTCGGTATCGGATTGGCGTTGAGAGCGGTGGGGGACAGATGATTCGGATTAACCTCCTCCCCAGTGGACCCAAAGGAAGGGCAGCCAAACCTCAGTATGACACGCGCGCACAAGCGCTGCTCGGCATCGGCGTGATCCTGGTTGCGCTGGTCGGGTGCTGGTGGTATTCGGCTTCATTGGACAGCGAGCTCGAAGCTCGGCAGGAGGAAAAGCGAGATAAAGAAAAACAGGTTGCCCAACTGAAAGAGCAAGTCAAAAAAGTACAGGATTTTGAACAAAGGAAAAAGCTGCTCGAAGACAAGAATCGGATTATAGATCAGCTTGAGCAATCCAGAATGGGTCCGGTGAAGGTTCTCGATCATGTTAGTCAGAGTTTAGAGCCGCTCAAAGTATGGCTCACAAAGCTGGGTGTGGCATCCGATGCGATAGAGTTGGAAGGGAAGGCCTTAACCAACGACGACGTGGTGGAATTCGTGAATAACTTGCGACGTACGGATTATTTCACCGGCATCAATCTACAGGAGAGTAAAGCTGCAATAGAAAACAGAATTAATTTATACCAATTTCGTTTGGCATTTCGTCTGAAGGGCTAATGATGGCATTGCCACAGCTCAACCTTGATGCGCTTCGAAATGTGCCGGCTTCGCAAAAGGCCGCGCTTTTATTTTTGCTCATCGGCGGCATGATTGCCAGCTTCTATTTCTACATTGCAGAACCTAAATCTGCAACCATCACGGCGCTTGAGGCTGAAAACAGCAAGCTCGAGAGTGAAATTCAAACACTCACGATCAAAGTGAAACATCTCGATGAATTAGTCGCCGCGAATAAACAGCTCGAAATTGAATTGGCTAAAAAGAAAGAACGCCTCCCCCCTGAAGAAGAAGCGATTATGCTGCTGAAACAGGTGTCTGACCTTGGGGTGCGATTGGGACTCGATGTCAAACTGTGGAAGCCTGGCGCCCAGACTGAAGATGTGTCGAAGCTCTTCGTCAAGATGCCGGTCAGTGTGGAAGTGACCGGGGTCTATCACACTGCCGCGCTGTTTTTCGATCGGATCAATCGACTCCCTCGGATTATTACGGTGTCGGGCCTTAAGATGGGATCTCCAAAAATTGAACAAGGACGAATCGTATCGCAAACAACATTTGACTTGGTGGCATACGCTGCTCCTCAGGACAAACAGGTTTTAGGGACATCTCCTTCGGCTAATGCTCCCAAAGTCGCTCAAGTGGGGAAATAACGAAATCGCGACACCATGTACGCCTTGGATATCAGAAAAAAGCATAGAGAATATTCGCTGACAGTCGGTGCCGCCGCGGTGTGCGTGTGGATTCTCCTTTCGGGGAGCGTAGATGCACGGGCCGAGTCTTCCCCCGTTCCTGGTCTGATAACCTCGATGACTTCGATGCGGCAAGATGCCCTCAAGCTGTCTTCCGTACCGGAAATCCCAAGGACGACTCCGCAAGTTAGTGAAGTGCCACCAGTGGGTTCAAATACTCCGGTGCCTTCCCAGCTTTCCGTACCAGATGGGGTGGTCGGAGGTGGGTATGATCCTTCCGGTCGTCGAGATCCATTTGCTCCTATCGTTCAGGAGCTTCAGCCAGGAAAGACGGATACAACCCTTCCGCCATTGCAACGCGTGACTCTGACAGAGCTCAACCTCATTGCCATCGTATGGGGAGCATACGGCTACACCGCTATGGTGCAGACTCCAGAAGGACATGGGTACACGGTTCGACGGGGAACGAGGATCGGGCAAAACAATGGAGTGGTCAGCGCAATTACCGAGCGCGGCATTATCGTCCAGGAACGGTTCACTGATGTGTACGGCAAGAAGCAGGAGCGAGAACATGTCAAGCTTTTACACCCCAAAGAGGGCTCAGAATGAAACCACTACTTTTGCGCACAGATAATTCCCGAACTGACGGATGTTTCATCGAAGCCTTGGGGCTGTCGCTTGCCGCACTGACCATAATTGCCCAGACACCTGCGTTTGCAGAAGAGATCGGCATGGCCAAGCGCAGTGATGCCGCCCCCACGCGATTGCTGGCGCAGGCGGTGACCGCTATTGAGATCCGCCCCGAAACGGATCTGGTGACCGTGGTAGTTGCCGGGGATGGTCAGCTATTTCCTGAAGCCAATTTTTTAGATGAATCTCGGTTAATCGTCGATATTCCTGCCGTATCGTCTACCCTTAGACGATCGGTGGTACGAGCTGACCACTACCTGCTCAAGAAAATCAGAGTGGGACACCATGCTGATAAGGTCAGACTGGTGTTCGATGTGCCGGAACAGCCGATCTTCTCTCTTGCTCGCGAAGAAAATAAGGTATTGATCACACTGAAACCGAATGAGCGCAAAGTACCCGCTTTGATCCCGGCACAGTTTGATGGGGAAAGAGAGCGCATTGTATTCACTCCCCGGGCACGCAAGGTGTTGTTCAAGCCGGGGGATCGTGTGGCCAGAAGGGCAGCGCGAATGGTCAGTCCCGAGCAGTCTCAGTTTAAAGTGCAGCGCGTTCAGATGGCCGGAGAGGGTGCTTCCGCTGAAAAGGACGATCACTCCGATGATCTTGTGGTAGGGCAGTCGCGATTTGTAGGCCGACGCATTTCGCTCGATTTTCAACAGGCAGACATTACCAACATTCTTCGATTGATCGCCGAAGTCAGCGGCTTCAACATCGTCGTCGGAGAAGGCGTCAAGTCGAAGGTCACCATGAAGTTGGTGAGTGTGCCGTGGGATCAGGCGTTGGATATGCTTTTGAAGATGAACGGTCTTGGCATGATTCGCCAAGGGAGCATCGTATGGGTGGATTCTCTGGCGAATATTTCCAAGCAGCAGGATGAAGAAGCACGAGCCAAGGATTCCAAAACAAAGGCGGAAGAATTAGTCGACCGCGTCTTTTATATCAGAAATCTCCAGGCGCAAGAAGTCATGCAATCACTGCGACAGTACATGAGCCCGCGCGGCCTCATGCAATTTAATGCAGGAAGCAATGCCTTGATTGTTCGAGAGACGGAATCCAAGCTCGTCGTCATGAAGCAGCTTGTAGAAGGGCTCGACCTGCAAGTCCCTCAGGTTGAGATTGAAGCGCGCATCATTCAAGCTGATACCGACTATGCGAGAGGGTTGGGCATTCAGTGGGGATTCCAAGCAGGGAATCAAACTCCTGCTGATTTCTTTTCCGTAACCAACCTTACCGGTCCATTTGGGCAACTTGCTGGAACAGGATCGAACACGCTCACCAGAAACTTTTTAGTCAATTTGCCGGCACAGGTCGGTGGGTTGCCGGCTGTTCCGTCGATTGGATGGACTTTTGGAAAACTCGGTGGAGACTTTGCCTTGGACATGCGGCTATCTGCAGGCGAGTTGTTGGGGTTGAGCAAGGTGATCGCGGCGCCGAAGATCACGACCCTAGACAAGCGAGAAGCGAAGATTTCCCAAGGTGAATCGATTCCCTTCCAAACAACATCCTTACAAGGGACGCAAACGACATTCGTCGATGCGAACTTAGAGTTGAACGTCACACCTCAGATCACCTCTCGCGATCCGAAGGAAGACGGAAAAAGAATTATGATGCGGGTACGAGCGACTCGGAATGCGGTCGGCGCACGGAGCAACCCAGCCGGCCCCAGCATCGACCGACGGGAAGCCACCACGCAGGTGCTTGTTAGAGACGGCGAAACCATGGTGATTGGTGGGATCTTCGTCGATACACAAGCCAACAACGTGCAAGGCGTTCCCTATCTTTCTCGTATGCCGGTGTTAGGTTGGTTATTCAAGAACAAATCCGAATCAGTTTCAAAACAAGAGTTGCTCATTTTCCTCACGCCAAGCATTATCAAAACTTAGAGCCTGTTTCATCTGTGTGATCAGCAAGAGCCTGGTGATGCGCTTCAGCATCACCAGGCTCTTGCTTTTGTATCACGGCGATCGCGGCAATACCACCCAGAGTTGTGGAATCCGGTCCGGAGCATGACCGTCTTTTTAGTTCATTGAGGCTGTGTTACGATGCTTCTCCCTTTGATGTTTCATATGTGGTTCCGGAATCGAAACGACATGACATTCTCGGGCTCCGTCAGCGACTGGGTTACGAAGTGATTCCAACCTCAACGGTCAAGGTTTCTCTAACCGAAAGAAGCTACGAGATCAATATCCGAGCTGGACTTTTAGAGAGGATTGGAAGGGAATTGAAGAGATATGGAGTACAAGGGAAGGTCGGAGTTGTGACGGATCG
>JAICWG010000167.1 GCA_025934915.1 Nitrospira sp. | reverse complement strand
TGATCAACGGATCTCTTGGATGAGCCAGGGAGGTTCCAAGAACGGTGGAGTGATCATCTTTTCTAAGGTTTCAGAGAACAAATCAAAACTCAGTCTTCGTTTGGAATATGAGCCCGAGGATGCTGTGGAAAAGACCGGCGACATGGTAGGGGTGGTGTCCCGACGAGTGGAAGGAGATCTGCAGCGATTCAAAGATTTCATCGAGTCGCACGGTCAAGAAACCGGAGCCTGGCGAGGAAAGGTTGCCTGAGGGAACATGAATCGAATTGTAGGGAATGCAATCATCATCTTGTTTTGTAGTGGTCTCTGGGCATCATGTGTTTCGGCCGGGGATGTCATCCTGCCACATGGAGATCCCCGGCTCCAGGAATCCAGCCAGGCAGAGCAGGAGCTCATAACCGAGTCGCTCAAGAAAGGACTCTCATGATCTATTCATCAACAGCAAAAGCTTATCTGGCCATATCTGTTCTTGTTCTCCTCGCCATGCCCGCCTGCACCGGTCGCTCCCCGGATCAACCGAAAGCCGATCTGACCGGCGAATATCGAATCATCAGCGGCGAGCGCAACGGCGCGCCGATCGATCAAGGCGAGCTGACCGACACGTCGGTCTATATCAACGACAAGATCATTATCGTCTATGACAAGGAACGGAAAGAAATGTTTGCGTCGACCTATACACTTGAGACCAACCAAAAGCCTTGGCATGTCACGATGATCAGCACCAAATCACCCGACGTCGGCGCGATTGCAAAGGGATTGGTCGAAGCCGATCAAAACAAGGTCAAATTGATCTACGCCTTGCCGAACGGTCAACCGCCGACGAGCTTTAAAGCCGGTGAACAACAGCAAATGTTCGTCATGGAGAAGGCAGGAACTGCAGGAGCGAAAGGATGAACCTTCGAGTACGACTCAGCCGGAAACCAGTGAACCGATGGAGGCGCCCATGAACAAGTCTTCCCCTTGTATATCCACCACTCGCATCCCACGCGGATCTCTGAAACTTCTGCTTGCCGTCTTTCTCACCGGGTGCGTCACAGCCGCCGCTGAAGACAAAAAGCCGTCGCGCTCCCCGCATGATGCCGTGGCCCAGGCGCAAGAGACACGTACTGTGCCGATCGAACGCCCGGAACAGCGCAAGACGGATCACGATCGCTCCGCCATCTTCGAGGCGCAGAAGGCAAGATCTTCTTCCCCTGCTTTCCTGGATCAACCGAGAGACGGCAAGACTACGGGTTTCGATTTTTATCGCGACCCCTTGGGCGCGGAGAAGCCCCTTCAAGAACCGGACGAGATTATGAAGAAGGATATCGCCGGTAAACCCAAGGTAATGGAGACGCAGCGCAAGTTCCTGGAGCGTCGCTATCATCTCAAGCCGAAATTGGATTCCGAAGCCAAGATGTCGCGAGGAAAACCGCTTCCGGTAGGTCCGACGACGCGCTTGCCGGAAGGCATGACATGGGAACGACTCGCCGGGCTCAGTCCGGAAGAGATCAAAAAGCAGGGACTTTTCCCCTATCCTTCGCTGCCGCACCCGCTGCAATCCCCCGGCGGCATGGTCTTTCCCCAGATGCAAATCGACATGTTCCCACGGCTTGACCGTGTCGATGTCGATCACGATCTTCCCGAGGCCTTTCTGCCGGAATTTCCTCCGGCCATATTTTTGAGCAATCGCCCCGAACTGGGCGACGTGTCCCGCGGAGAAGTGGTGTCCATCAACAATTACTATCGGCTGTTCAAGGATGTCCTCACCCCGATCCAGCTCGATGGGCTCAGGATGCTGTTAACGCCTTTTCCGCAGGAGGAGTTCAACCCGACCGATGATCGCAAAAGCCTCCACCCGAGCTTGGGTGTGACTTGTTTCGATTGCCATGTGAACGGCCATACGACCGGACAATTCCATCTGAACCCCGGTATGCGGCCTGAGGAGCGGCGCTTGCGGCTCGATACGGTGAGTCTCCGGGGGATGTTCAACCAGCAGATCCACGGGTCTAAACGCAGCTTGCGGTCGGTCGAAGATTTCACAGAATTTGAACAGCGGACGGCCTACTTCAACGGTGATCAGATCCATGCCATCAAGAAAGGGATGAATATCTTGGACCGCATTCCGGTGAGCCACATGGCGCACATGCAGAACATGCTGGATTTCCCGCCAGCCCCCAAGCTCGATCCCATGACCGGTCGGCTGGACCAGAAGAAGGCCACGGAAAGCGAGATGCGCGGTGAAAAAGTATTTTTTGGCAAGGGCCAGTGCGCGGGGTGTCATGCTCCGCCGGTCTACTTGGACAACAAGATGCACGACCTGCATTTGGAGCGTTTCCTCAAAGATGAACCGGGCGACGGCCCGATCAAGACGTTTACACTGCGGGGCATCAAGGACTCGCCCCCGTACTTTCACGACGGACGGTTGTTGACGCTCGAAGACACCGTGGAGTTTTTTAATCTCGTGATGGGGCTGCAATTGTCCCAAGATGAAAAGAAGGATCTGACGATGTTTCTGAGAGCCCTATAGGCAGAGCAAAGGCATCGATGTTTCGGTGAAAGAGGCTTTGGAACTATACGAGTCGCTCTGCGCGCGAGCCAATCCGCTCGGCCTGCTTCTCGAACAAATCGACCCGTCGAGCGGTGCGTTCCTGGGAAACTATCCTCAAGCCTTCAGTTTATTCAAAGACAAGTTGTTCCTCCTCGTAGGGATCACGCGGCCCCGCATCGTTTTATCGTCTGACTATTCTCCACAAGATCCAGCATTTTCAGCTCTCATAGACGCCGGTGGCCGAATTCAGACGGAGGAATCGGTATTGCAAGGTCAGTTTCATATGTCAAACGGTCGAATTGTCTAAGGGAAAAGGAGGGGCTATGAAGCGCACAAGTCTTTCGTTGAGCATTGCCCTGTTGTGCCTCGTTGCAAGCGCCTGTCAGAAGGATGTGATTCCCGATCGGTTGGAAGGCCGCGTCGATCGAGATCTCCGTTACTCCGACATTAAGAATAATCCTGAGACCTATCGAGGAAAGCTTATGCTGGCAGGCGGCAAGGTCTTGTCGGCAAAGCGGAGGCAAGGCGGGACACTGATCGAGGTGCTGCAGATTCCGCTGTCCGAAGATTTGATTCCCACCGGACGCGACACCGAGTCAAAAGGCCGGTTCGTCATTATCGATCGCAACAACGATCAAGTATCAGATCCGGCTGTGTTCGAGGATGAGAAGAAGCGCGTGACCGTTGTGGGCGAAGTGCTGGGCATGACCACTGTCCAGATCGACGATGTCCAGCAGCAAGTTCCTCAATTGGCCGTCAAGCATCTCACGGTGTGGGATTGGGACCGCATGAACTCCGGGTATCGTCCTTATGGTGGCTATGGGTATCCCTATGTATGGGGATACCGTGGGTACTACGGGTATCCCTATTATTGGTAGCATACGAAGCCTCGCCATTGAGAAACCTGGGTTTGCCCTAGGTGGATAAAGTTTGAGTATATGCTAAGAGTAACGGCGTCACGTGGGACGGCAAAGACGTCAACTTCGCGCTGTTCTCCGAACATGTCACGGGTTCAATCCAAGGGACAGGATCTACAAGTCCATGTGGCCACTAAAGAGGAGGAATCCATGTCGACTATAAGCAAAAATCGATCACGTTCCCGTCGCAACACCGCTGCACAACGTTCCCACTCAACCGACGGTGGCAAGGGAAAAAGCGCGAAGAGAGGCGCTGGCCAGTCGGGCCGCTCAGAACCGAGGTATCTGACATATTCCAAGTGGATCGATTCGTCGGACGACCATGAAGAATGCAAAGGGCAATCGTTGGCGACGCTCAATCATGATGTGATTCGCCAATGGGCCGTATCGCGAAAGGGGGTCCCCTCGGCCGTCGACGATACCGAGGGGCAGGACGGCGCCGGCGTCTTGCGCATCGACTTTCCAGGCTACGGCGGAAAGCGATTGGAGAAGGTCGATTGGAATGAGTGGTTCGACACGTTTTACAAGCGTCAATTTGTGTTCCTGTACCAGGAACACAAGCGGGACGGGTCGACCAGCACGTTTTTCAAGCTGACGACGAAGTGATGACGGCGGCTCTAGCAAGCTTTTGAAACACTAGTTCGATCCTGAAGCGACAGGATGCCAGGGGTTGAACAACTCAAACACCTTGGACAAGAAATAGTTGACGCTCGTCAAGACGGCTGCAGTTCTGGAGCCGGCACCTCGATAAGCTTAATCGCGCGACCTCGCTCATCGAGTTGAACGGTCACTCGCTCGCCCGGCTTGATTCGTTGAAACAGCTCGGGCTTCACGATCTTAAAGAAGATCGGCTTCCCCAAATCGGTCCGGAGTTTTCCCTTCAGCTGTTTCAGGTCGATCTCTTCCAGAACGCCGGTGACAATATCGGCCGGCTCCGGTCCGGAAGGCGGCTCCGCGCCCAACGCCGTCGTCCAGAGCAGGAACACAAACAGCATCGCCGCTACTAGCCATATAGTTCTTTGATTCCATGAGACCGTAACAGCCTGCATCATAATTCCTATTTAGGCTCCGAAAACAAGAGAACGTTGCCGCAGATTCCGGTACATGATCCGAATATCATGTCGATTTTCCGTCCCTATGCGCTGTTCATGCATGTTACATAACATAAGGCATTCTCCCTGCCATCTGTGGAAAACCCTGACCTCCAGCATCATGACAACGGCCATCTTGTCCATTCCGAGGCATGTCATGGCGATCGGCTTTTTCTTTCGCGCTCCACATGTTCCTGGAATCGACATTCGGAGTGGATGCGAGGCCTGACCGGGAATTAGGCTTGCTTAATCATCGAAGCGAATAATGGCTGGAACTGGAATAAGAGGGTTTGCCCTAGGGGGATAGAGGTTGACTATATGGTAGAAATAACGAGCGCGATGTGTGTAGCTGTCTCAAAGAGGCTTATGAGCAAATGGTGGGTCAAGAAGACGAGCATCGAACCTATTGTGAAGAGGTTCGCTTGAAAAAAGCAAAGTGCCAGGCCACAAAGCCGTAGAGTGCACAGTCGTTAACGAAAGGACCTCTCGATGGGATATCAGGCGGCAACCTCGATCAAGCAATGGCCGGGCAAACCGTACCCGCTCGGCGCCACCTGGGACGGCAAAGGCGTCAATTTCGCGCTGTTCTCCGAACATGCCACGGGCGTCGAGCTCTGCCTGTTCGATTCACCCGATGCCGAGAAAGAATTTGCGCGCGTGCGCTTTACCGAATACACCGATCATGTGTGGCATGCCTATCTTCCGGAGGTCTTGCCGGGACAATTATATGGGTATCGTGTTGAGGGGCCCTACGATCCCAAACAAGGTCATCGCTTCAATCCCAACAAGGTCTTGTTGGATCCCTATGCCAAAGGCATCGGACGTGACGTGAAATGGGCCGATGAGGTGTTTGCATACCGTCTGAACGATCCCGAAGGAGACCTCTCCTTCGACGAACGGGACAGCGCGGCCTACGCCCCGCTGGCGGAAGTGATCGATCCCGCGTTTACCTGGGGCAACGATCGCCTTCCACGCACGCCTTTTCACAAAACCATTATTTATGAACTGCATGTAAAAGGCTTCACGAAGCTTCATCCTCTTCTTCCCGAAACCTTGCGTGGAACGTATGCGGGGCTCGCATCGGACGCGGTGATCAAACATCTCACCGATCTCGGCATCACCGCGGTCGAACTCGAACCCATCCAGTACTTCCTCAACGATCGACACTTGGTCGAAAAGGGGCTGACCAACTATTGGGGCTACAACACGCTTGGGTACTTTGCGCCGGTGAACCGATATGCCGCGCCGCTCAGCGCACAGGACTCGGTGCATCAATTCAAGATGATGGTGGCGGCGTTGCATGGCGTCGGCATCGAGGTGATTTTGGACGTGGTGTACAACCATACCGCCGAAGGCAACCACCAGGGTCCGACGTTGTCGATGCGAGGCATCGACAACGTGGCCTATTACAAACTGACGCAGGACGATCAGCGGTACTACATGGATTACACCGGCACAGGCAATTCACTGAACGTGCGGCACCCCCGTGTCCTCCAATTGATCATGGACAGTTTGCGGTACTGGGTGCAGGAGATGCACGTGGATGGATTTCGCTTCGATTTGGCCAGCACCTTGGCCCGCGCATTGTACGAAGTGGATCGGCTCGGCGCCTTCTTCGACATCATCCATCAGGATCCGGTGCTGTCGCAAGTCAAGTTGATCGCAGAGCCTTGGGATGTCGGCGCGGGCGGCTACCAGGTTGGGAATTTCCCCGTGCTGTGGAGCGAATGGAACGGGATTTACCGTGACAACATCCGCCGGTTTTGGAAGGGCGATAATGGTCTGCTGCCCGAGCTCGCCACCCGCTTGAGCGGCAGCAGCGATCTCTATAAAGGCGAAGGCCGAAAACCCTACGCCAGCATCAATTTCATCACGTGCCACGATGGGTTCACACTGAACGACCTCGTGAGCTACAACGAGAAGCACAACCAGGCCAACGGCGAGAACAATCAGGACGGCACGAACGACAATAACAGTTGGAACTGCGGCGCGGAAGGTTCAACGGACGATTCGGGCATCACATCATTGCGCGCACAACAACGGCGAAATTTCATGGCGACGCTGCTGCTGTCGGCCGGCGTGCCTATGATTCTGGCCGGAGATGAATCAGGCCATTCGCAACAGGGCAACAACAATGCGTACTGTCAAGATAACGACCTCACGTGGTTGAACTGGGATCTCAGTCAGGAGCAGCAGGCATTCCTACAATTCGTTCGACAAGTGATCGCTCTCCGGCGCGCCGAACCGGTCTTTCACCGGCGAAAATTCTTTCAGGGACGGCACATCGACGGGGCCGACGTGCCCGACATCTCTTGGTTTCAGCCGTCGGGTGAAGAAATGTCAGACGAAACATGGCGCGCGGGACTTTCTCAGTGTCTTGGCGTGCGGTTTCCGGGAGACTTGATCGGCGATGTGAACGAGCGAGGCGAGCCGATTGTCGGAAACTCCATCATCCTTCTCATCAATGCACACCATGAGTCTATCCCCTTTACGTTGCCGCTTCGTGGTGAATCTCACGATTGGGAGCGCCTGATCGACACGGCCGACCCATCGGCTGAGCTGGCCAAGTTTCGTGGAGGCGAGCCCTACACGATTCAGGGACGATCGATGGCTGTCTTACGATCCAAGGTCCTCAAGCCGGACGAAGCCCTCGCCGCGGCGGCAGGCGCGGACTCAGAACGCGCAAGGTAGGGCGTCTATGCAGGGCGCACATCGAACCATAAACCATTCACCATTGACCATGGACTCAATCGGTCTGCATGTCTGAAGCGCTGGAAACAGATCTGCCCGAATGCGGAGCCTTGTATCAAGAAGACGGCAGTGTCCGATGGCGTCTGTGGATCCCCAATGCCGAACACGTGGACTTAGAGTTGCTTGATGCAGACGGGTGGAAGACCCATAAGATGAAACGCGAAGAGCGTGGGTACTTTACTGTTGAGAAGAACCAGGTTCAAAGCGGGCAACGCTATGCCTATCGTCTGAATGGAGGCCCCGAGCGGCCGGACCCTGCCTCCCGTTGGCAACCGGATGGCGTCTCTCGGCCTTCGGCCGTTCTTAGTCTGGACGAATTCCATTGGACCGATGAAGGCTGGAGCGGTATCCCGCGCGAAGGCCTCGTGTTTTATGAGCTGCATGTGGGCACGTTCACGCCCGAAGGCACGTTCGATGCGGTCATCCCGCGGCTGCCGGCGTTGCGCGAGTTGGGTGTGACGGCGATCGAAATCATGCCGGTGTCGCAATTTTCCGGCACACGCAACTGGGGGTACGACGGCGTGCATCCCTATGCGCCACAGCAGAGCTACGGTGGGCCGCAGGGTCTGCAGCGTCTCGTCGATGCCTGTCACCGCCATGGCCTCGCGGCGTTTCTTGACGTGGTCTACAACCATTTTGGACCGGAAGGCAGCTATTTGAGCGAGTTCGGCCCGTATTTCACCGAGCGCTACCGGACGCCCTGGGGAGCGGCGGTGAATTATGACGGCAGGGGCTCGGACGAGGTCCGATCGTTCGTGTGCAACAACGCGCGTATGTGGATCCGTGACTATCACTTCGACGGATTACGGTTGGATGCGATCCACGCGATTTACGACTTCGGCGCCCGTCACATTTTGGAAGACATCAAGGACGCGGCTGAGTCCGCTTCAAAGGGTCGCGGCTATGTTGCGCATATTGTGGCGGAAAGCGATCTCAATGACGTGCGTATCCTCTTGCCGCCCGAGCGAGGCGGCTATGGGTTGGACGCGCAGTGGAGCGATGATTTTCATCACGCGGTGCATGCCTGTCTGACTGGTGAACGGCAAGGGTATTATGTCGACTACGGACAACCCGAGCAGCTGGCGAAATCGCTGACCGATACGTTTGTATTGGACGGGAGCTATAGCCGGTCGCGTGGCCGGTGTCATGGGGGCGAGACCGCCGGACTCCCCGGGGACCGCTTCGTGATCTGTATTCAGAATCACGATCAGGTCGGTAATCGCGCCGTAGGCGATCGACTGAGCGCGTTCCTTTCTCCGCCGGCGCAGCGATTGGCGGCGAGCCTGTTGCTGCTTGCCCCGTATGTGCCGCTCTTGTTCATGGGAGAAGAATACGGCGAGCCGAACCCGTTCCAGTTTTTCTGTTCGTTCAGTGATCCGACGCTGATCGAAAACGTCCGAACCGGTCGACGACGGGAGTTCGAAGCCTTTCACAAGGACGGCGCTGACGTGCCGGACCCTCAAGCCGAATCGACGTTCACAGCTTCCCGGCTGAGCTGGTCCTGGGAATCGGACCCACACCGGTCGGGATTGCGTCGTCTGTATCAAGATCTGTTGCGGGCGCGACGCGAATGGCCGGCCCTGCGCGACTATTCCAAGCGCACCGCCCGCCTTCTCCCGACCGCTGATCCCGTTTTGGAGCTGATCCGTGGAGACTCCACCGCCAATTCCCAACAAGCTATTCGCGCACTTTTCAATTTGTCCGCACAAGAGCAGCCGATTCCGGACGGAGGCCGTGGCCGCTTGCGGTGGAGCTCCGAGGAGGAACGCTATCATGGCGCGCGGCACGCGCACGGGCCTGATCGCAAACTGTTGCCCTACGAATGCCTGATTTTCCATGAGGAAGGACAGGTTGATGAGTCGTGATGCCTGGGACATTGATGCCGTCTACCAAGACGCGGCAGGGAAGGAGCAGCGGGTCTCCCGCGAGTCCATCGAAGCAATCCGGTCTGCGATCGGCCGTCCACCTAAAGCTCCTCAGTCTCTGTTCGACGAACCGGTGAAAATCGTGCGCCAGGGCGACCCGCTTGCCGTTCCAGGTTCCGCCGAGTTGCGACTGGAAGACGGCGCGGCTATGGAGGTGCGCGACCACCTCCCGAATAATGTGCCGGTCGGCTACCATGAGATCGCGCCGATTGGTGGATCCGCCTCCACAAAGCTCATTGTCACGCCGGGACGTTGTCATCTGCCCTCGGGATTAAAAACCTGGGGATGGAGCGCGCAGGTCTATGCCACGCGGAGTCGTTCCAGTTGGGGCATTGGGGACTTAGCCGACCTTCGCCGCCTTGGGGAATGGAGCAAGTCCGTTGGAGCGGGGATGGTCCTCATCAACCCACTGGATGCCGCACTTCCTGTTCTGCCGCAGGAAGCCAGCCCCTATTCGCCTTCCAGCCGCCGCTATCGGAATCCGCTCTATCTCCGTATCGAAGATGTGCCCGGAGTCGAGCGGATCGAAGCTGATCTTCGACGGCTTGCCGAGGGCGCTCATGCATTGAACGACAAGCGAAAGATCGATCGCGATCGGGTGTTTCAACTCAAACTGGATGCCTTGCACAAAATATGGGCGCATTTCACAGAAGATG